>NZ_CP078013.2:2492222-2803750 GCF_024112395.2 Pseudomonas pergaminensis
CGAAGTCGATCAGTGCATTCACGCGTTTGAGCCACTCGGTGTAGTGGGCCGAGGCCTGGGCCAGCAGCAGGTCCTGGGCGCCGGCGATGTCATTGCTGCGACGCAGGTTGATCACCCGCTCGGTGGAGGCCAGGGCCTGGGTCTCGATGGCCTTGATATCGCCCAGCAGGCGGGTTTCCTCGGCGCTGGCGGCGGTGTTGGCGAACAGGCGATCCATCATCACGGCGGAGTCCTGGTAATCGCGCTTGAGCTGGTCGATCTCGGCCAGGTGGCGGTTGAGCGCCGGTTCATCCTTGACCAATACCGCGTCGCGAATGGCGATGGCGCGGTTGTGCACGCTGCCTCGGAAGTTGATCGCGTAGCGCTGGACCACGGCGGCTTTTTCACCGACATCCTTGAGCGTGCTGTCGATAAAACCCACGCGTTGAATACCGACGGCAGTGATCAGCACCAGCAACGACAGGGTGGACGCGAAGCCCAATCCGATACGCATCGCCAACGACACAGGTTTTTTCATGGAAAGCTCGATATTCAAGGGGTTAGGAGTGATGGCTAAAAGCTATCTTCGCCGTGGAATCTAACCACCCGCCTGCCAGGCGTCCAATCAGTAAATACTGAAACTGTCATCGAGCGAATTGATGGAATAAAACCGCGACACCGTCGTTCATACGTCATCCAACGTATTTCCCGTTTTCCCTGGCCGCCCGAGACTGGATCGCACGCACCCCGTCATCCGTCCAGGAGCCAGTCCATGACTGAAACGCTGATCAAAGTCGACCTCAACCAGCCTGTCACCGAGAACGAGCAGATCCATAACCGCTGGCACCCGGATATCCCGATGGCCTGTTGGGTCAAGCCGGGCGATGACTTCATCCTCGAGACCTACGACTGGACCGCCGGCGCGATCAAGAACAACGACGACGCCAGCGATGTACGCGATGTGGACCTGTCGACCGTGCATTACCTGTCCGGCCCGGTGGGGGTACACGGCGCCGAACCGGGGGACCTGCTGGTGGTGGACTTGCTGGACATCGGCGCCAAGGCCGACTCCCAGTGGGGCTTTAACGGGTTCTTTTCGCGGCAGAACGGCGGTGGCTTTCTCACCGATCACTTCCCCAGCGCACAAAAAGCCATCTGGGATTTCAAAGGCATGTTCACAAGTTCGCGGCACATTCCCGGGGTGAACTTTGCCGGGCTGATCCATCCCGGCCTGATTGGCTGCCTGCCCGACCCGGTGATGCTCGCCGACTGGAACCGTCGCGAACAGGAACTGATCGACACCAACCCCACCCGCGTTCCGCCCCTGGCCAACGCACCGCTGGCCGCCACCGCCCACATGGGCAAGCTCACCGGCCAGGCGCGTGACGATGCCGCGGCGACCGGCGCACGCACAGTACCGCCGCGCGAGCATGGCGGTAACTGCGATATCAAGGACCTGTCCCGGGGGTCGAAGATCTTCTTCCCGGTCTACGTCAAGGGTGCCGGGCTGTCGGTAGGGGACCTGCACTTCAGCCAGGGTGACGGCGAAATCACCTTCTGCGGCGCCATCGAGATGGCCGGCTGGGTGCACATGAAGGTCGAGCTGATCAAGGGTGGCATGGCCAAGTACGGGATCAAGAACCCGGTATTCAAGCCGAGCCCGATCACGCCGAATTACAAAAACTACCTGATCTTCGAAGGCATCTCCGTGGACGAACAGGGCCAGCAGCACTATCTGGACGTCAACGTCGCCTACCGCCAGGCATGCCTGAATGCGATCAACTACCTGACCAAATTCGGCTACTCGCCGGCCCAGGGCTATGCGCTGCTCGGCTCGGCACCGGTGCAAGGGCATATCAGCGGCGTGGTGGACATCCCGAATGCCTGCGCGACCTTGTGGCTGCCGACGGAAATCTTCGAGTTTGATATCAACCCCAACGCGAATGGCCCGACCCAGTTCCTCGATGGCAGCATCGACCTGCCCATCGCCCCGGACCTGTAGCCATGCCGACCTACGAATACGCCTGCGACACCTGCGGCACCTTCACGATGTTGCGCCCGATTGCCCAGCGCAACGAACCCAGCCAGTGCCCTTATTGCGAAGGGCCGGGTGGGCAGTTGCGGGTGTCGGCCCCGGCGCTGCAAACCTTGTCGGCCCACCAGCGCAAGGCCATCGCCGGTAACGAGCGCAGCGCCCATGCGCCGCAGACCGTTGGCGAATACCAGGACAGCCGCAAACACCCGGCCGGTTGCAGTTGCTGCGGTACCCGCAAGCAGGTCGAGCCCAGCAAGGCCAACCCCTTGGGGCTCAAGACCCGCACCGGCCCACGGCCGTGGATGATCAGTCACTAGAACAGGAGCGTTGCAATGCGCCATGGCGACATTTCCAGCAGCCCGGACACCGTCGGTGTTGCGGTGGTGAACTACAAGATGCCGCGCCTGCACAGCAAGGCCGAGGTCATCGACAACGCGAAGAAGATCGCCGAGATCATTGTCGGCATGAAACAAGGCCTGCCCGGCATGGACCTGGTGGTGTTCCCGGAATACAGCACCATGGGCATCCTGTATGACCACGACGAAATGATGGCGACCGCCGCAAGCATTCCCGGCGAAGAAACCGCGATTTTCTCGGCGGCCTGCCGCCAGGCGGATACCTGGGGTGTGTTCTCCCTGACCGGCGAGCGCCACGAAGAACATCCGCACAAGGCGCCCTATAACACGCTGGTGCTGATCAATAATCTTGGCGAGATCGTGCAGCGCTATCGCAAGTGCATTCCCTGGTGCCCCATCGAGGGTTGGTATCCGGGGGACCGCACCTACGTGTGCGATGGGCCCAAGGGCATGAAGATCAGCCTGATCATCTGCGACGACGGCAACTACCCGGAGATCTGGCGCGACTGCGCGATGAAGGGCGCTGAGTTGATCGTGCGTTGCCAGGGCTACATGTACCCGGCCAAGGAGCAGCAGGTGCAGATGTCCAAGAGCATGGCCTGGGCCAATAACTGCTATGTGGCGGTGGCCAATGCGGCCGGGTTCGACGGCGTGTATTCGTACTTCGGCCACTCGGCGATCATCGGCTTTGACGGGCGCACCCTGGGTGAGTGTGGCGAGGAGGAGATGGGCATCCAGTACGCGCAGTTGTCGGTGTCGCAGATCCGCGATGCGCGGGCCAATGACCAGTCGCAGAACCATCTGTTCAAGCTGCTGCACCGGGGCTACACCGGCATGCACGCCTCGGGGGATGGCGACAAGGGCGTGGCGGATTGTCCGTTCGAGTTCTACCGCACCTGGGTCCTGGATGCACAGAAAGCCCAGGAAAACGTCGAGAAGATCACCCGCAACACGGTTGGCGTCGCGGAGTGCCCGGTGGGGCAATTGCCCCATGGTGGTCAAGCAAAGACGGCGGGGTAGGGCATGCGCTTTACCTTTGATCCCGCCCAGGTCATGGCCTTGCTGCGCAGCCGGATCGTCGGCCAGGACGCGGCGTTGGCCCAGGTGGAAGGCCTGCTCAAGGTGGTCAAGGCCGATATCGGCGAACGTGACCGCCCGCTGAGCGTCAACCTCTTCATGGGCCCGACCGGGGTCGGCAAGACCGAAATCGTGCGCCTGCTGGCCCAGGCGCTGCACGGTCGCGCCGATGGTTTCTGCCGCATCGACATGCACACCCTGGCCCAGGAGCATTACGCCGCCGCGCTGACCGGTGCACCGCCCGGGTATGTGGGCAGCAAGGAGGGCATCAGCCTGTTTAACAGCGAGTTGATCCAGGGCACCTATAGCCGGCCGGGGATCGTGCTGTTCGATGAACTGGAAAAAGCCAGCCAGGAAGTGGTACGCAGCCTCTTGGGCATTCTGGAAAACGGTCAACTGACCCTGGCCGGTGGCACGCGTACGCTGGACTTTCGCAACAGCCTGATCTTCATGACCAGCAATATCGGCGCGCAACAGGCGCGCCGGCATCGCCTGCGGTTTGCCCAGGGCTGGCGGCGGCTGCTGCGCGTGTTTGTGCGGGGCGAGGCGCAGGTGCTGGAGGAGGCGCTGCATGGGCACTTCGAACCGGAGTTTCTCAACCGCATCGATCGCATCCTGATGTTCGAGCCTATCGACGCGCGGTGGCTGGAAGCACTGCTGGAGGTGGAACTTGCCAAGCTCAACCAGCGCCTGGCGGCGCATCAACGTTCATTGGTGCTGGATGAGCAGGCGCGCGCCTGGCTGTGTCGTCAACACGACGCGCGATTCGGCGCGAGGGCGCTGACCAGACGCTTGCGCGTCGAACTGGAACCGGCGATTGCCGAATGCCTGTTGCAAGGTCATGCCCGGCACCTGAGTGCGACGGTGCGCGACGCTTGTCTGGTGGTTGAACCCGAAAGCACAGGAAGATGGGATCCACTTCCGGTATAACCCTCGGACGCTTTAGTTTTCCGAGGCCCCGTTTTTCATGCAAAGCCCCTTGCAACGACCGCTGTGGCAGATCTACCTGATCTTTCTCGCACCCATGGTGCTGTCCAACTTCCTGCAAAGTTTTTCCGGCACGCTCAACGGCATCTATGTCGGGCAGATGCTCGGCACCCAGGCGCTGGCGGCGGTGTCGGGCATGTTTCCCATCGTGTTTTTCTTCATTGCCCTGGTGATCGGCCTGGGGGCGGGCGCCTCGGTGCTGATCGGCCAGGCCTGGGGCGCGCAGGAAACGGGGATGGTCAAGGTGATTACCGGTGCGACCCTGACCCTCGGCGCACTGGTCGGCCTGATTGCCGCAGTGTTGGGCAGCCTGTTTGCGCGTCCGGCGTTGCAGGCGTTGGGCACGCCGGTGGACGTGCTCGATGATGCGGTCGGCTATGCCCAGAAGATGATGCTGATCATGCCGTTGCTGCTGGTGTTCATCCTCTACACCCAGTTACTGCGCGGCGTCAGCGATACGATCTCACCGTTGCTGGCATTGATGGTCTCGACCCTGGTCGGCCTGCTGCTGACCCCGGCGCTGATTCGCGGCTGGGTCGGCTTGCCTCCCATGGGTATCCAGAGTGCGGTGTATGCAGGGTTGGTGGGCAACGCGTCGGCCATGCTGTTTTTGATCTTGCGCCTTCGGCATAAAAACCATGTGATGGCGCCGGACCGTGAACTGCTCGCGGCCTTGCGCCTGGACCCCGTGATTCTCGGCAAAGTCCTGCGCATCGGCTTGCCTACCGGCTTGCAGATGGTGGTGCTGTCGCTGTCGGAGTTGGTCATTCTCGCCCTGGTCAACGGCCATGGCTCCCAGGCCACGGCGGCCTATGGCGCAGTGACGCAGATCGTCAACTACGTGCAGTTCCCGGCGCTGTCGATTGCCATCACCGCCTCGATCCTCGGCGCCCAGGCGATTGGCGCCGGGCGTCTGGAGCGCATCGGCCCGATCCTGCGCACCGGCCTGCTGATCAATACCTGCCTGACCGGTGGCCTGATTGTGCTGGGTTATGTCCTGTCCCACTGGCTGCTCGGCCTGTTCATCACCGATGACGCGGCACGGGTCAATGCCGAACACCTGTTGCACATCATGTTGTGGAGTATTTTGGTCTTCGGCTTCCAGGCCGTGATCGGCGGGATCATGCGCGCCAGCGGCGTGGTGCTGATGCCGGTGATCATCTCGATCTTCTGCGTGCTGTGCGTCGAGCTGCCGATGGCGTACCTGCTTAACGCCCACTTCGGCCTGGAAGGGGTGTGGATAGCCTTTCCGGTGACCTACCTGGCCATGCTGCTATTGCAGACGGCGTATTACCGTTTGGTGTGGCGTCACAAGCAGATCAAGCGGTTGGTGTAAGGCTCAGGCCACGCAACAACAGCTCCAGGCCTTGCAAGCCTTGCTCCAACCGCTCGTCCGGGTGCTCTTCCCGGGCGATCCACAGGGCGGTATTGACCAGGCTGCCGTTGATCAATTGCGCCAGGGCGGCGCTCGGGGCGGGGTGTATGACACCGGCCTGCATCAGGGCTTCCAACCGATGCTGCATCGACTCGACACAATGGTGCTGGGAGCCGGTATCGCCCAATACGGCCGGCGCATCCTGCAACACAATGCGCTGGATTTCCCCGTCCTGGGCCATGCGCAAATAAGCGCGGCAACGTTCGCAAAAGCCGCTCCAAGGGTCTGCCGCTTCATCTGAAATGCGCTGCAAACGGCTGTCCATCTCACTGTCGAGCTGGGAAACCACGGCGGCTAACAGCCCTTTCTTGTCACCAAAGTGGTGATACAACGCTCCGCGCGTCAGGCCGGCGCGGGCGGTAAAATCGTCCATCGATGTGTTCGCATAACCTTGGGTGGCGAAGGCCTGGCGGGCGCTGGCGATCAGCCGGGCGCGGGTGTCTTCGATCATTTCGGCACGGGCTCGGCTCATGGTAAAGCTCACAATGGGCAAGTGTAAGATTGACATACGTCGCGTATGTTAAGCATGATTTGTCACATACGCACCGTATTTATTTTGCCTTGATGCTTGCAGATAGCAAGCTCCCGGGCGTTCAGGAAGAGGTCAAGCAGGATGGCAAACCCCTACGCCGAGTTGTTCCAGGCCCCCGGTGCCCGGGCCTTTGTACTGGCGGGCATGCTGGCGCGCATGCCCGTGTCGATGACCGGGATTGGCCTGATCACCATGCTGGCGCAGGTGCACGGCGGCTACGGCCTGGCGGGCTCGGTAGCGGCGGTGTTTGCCCTGGCCACGGCGTTTTGCGCGCCGCAGGTTTCACGCCTGGTGGACCGCTACAGCCAGGGCCGGGTGCTGCCGATTGCCGCGCTGATCGGCGGCGGGGCGTTGTTGATGTTGCTGCTGTGTACCCGCTTGCAGGCGCCGAACTGGACGCTGTTTCTGTTCGCGGCCCTGGCCGGTTGCATGCCCAACATGTCGGCCATGGTGCGGGCGCGCTGGACCGAGGTCTACCGAGGCCAGCCCAAGCTGCAGACCGCCTTTGCGCTGGAATCGGTGTTGGACGAGGTGTGCTTTATCATCGGCCCGCCGATCTCGGTGGGGCTGAGCGTGGTGCTGTTCCCGGAAGCGGGGCCCTTGGTGGCGGCGCTGTTGCTGGCGGTGGGCGTCACCACCTTTGTACTGCAGCGCGCGACCGAGCCTCCTGTCCATGCACATCTGGACCATCACGGCCGCTGGCTGATCGCTTCACCCCCGGTGCTGATCCTGATGATCCTGCTGCTGGCCATGGGCGTGATCGTCGGAGTGGTGGACGTGGTCAGCGTCGCCTTTGCCCAGCACCAGGGCCAGCCGGCGGCGGCGAGCATCGTGCTGTCGGTGTATGCCATCGGCTCGTGCCTGGCGGGGCTGGCGTTCGGCACGCTCAAGCTCAAGGCGCCGCTGCCCCGGCAGTTCCTGTACTGCGGCGTGGCTACGGCGCTGACTACCTTGCCGCTGCTGCTGGTGAGCAATATTCCCGGGCTGGCGGTGGCGATCTTTATCTCCGGGCTGTTCTTCGCCCCCACGCTGATCGTGTCCATGGCCCTGGTGGAGCAGATCGTGCCCGCCAGTCGCCTGACCGAAGGCATGACCTGGCTGATCACCGGCCTCAGCATCGGCGTGGCCATCGGCGCCGCGAGTTCCGGTTGGATGATCGACCACTTCGGCGCCACCAGCGGGTTCTACGTGGCGTTGGCGGCGGGGGCGGTGGTGCTGGGGGCGGCAGTGTTGGGTTATCGGCGGTTGGGGTGATCAGCTAACCGCAGGGCACGGGTCGTTGCCATGATGTTGTAAAAACTCATTCAAGGCCTGGCGTGTCAGGTCATTGAGGGTCACTTTTTTGCGGGTCGCCGCCAGGGCTGCCGCCAAGTGCAAGTCATGGCCGACGCGTACGTTGAATGAACCCTTGCAGGGTTTTTCCGGTGTTTGCCCCAGGGCCTGGCAGGTGGCGAGGTAGTCGTCCACCGCCTCCCGGAACGCGCCGTCCAGCTCGGCGACGGTTTTTCCTTCGTAGCTCACCAGCGCCTTGATGAACAGAATCTTGCCGAACAGGCAGTTGTCTTCGAGGCTGGCTTCGATAGAGCCGATGTAGCCTTTGTGTTGCAGTTGATTGTTCACTGAATCAGTTCTCCTGATTTCAATTGCTCGATGATCTGGCGCCGAATGTAGTGTTTCAGTTCGTTGCCCGGGTGAGGCTTGTGCAAGGTAATCATTGCACTGGGGTCACCGATGTCGAATTTGACGCGGCTTCCAGCCCCTTCAATCTGTGTGTAGCCCAGCCGGCGCAGCAGTGTCACGCGTTCGGGCCAGGTAAATGCCGTGTGCTCGTTGAGCAGTTTGGCGAGCAGCTTTTCATTTTTGGACACGGCGTTCCCTGCGTGTAACTAAATGTAGTTGCAAAAAGTGGTGTTCGTCAATGCTAGCTCGTCTTTCGCTGGGCTTGCTGAGATTGATG
This sequence comes from Pseudomonas pergaminensis, assembly GCF_024112395.2. NCBI lineage: Bacteria > Pseudomonadati > Pseudomonadota > Gammaproteobacteria > Pseudomonadales > Pseudomonadaceae > Pseudomonas > Pseudomonas pergaminensis. The sequence goes on from NZ_CP078013.2 coordinate 2,500,581, forward strand.
TAACCCTTGATGACACCTCGCGCCGTACCTCCCATGCCCTCGCTAATTTTTCCCTCTGCGGTTCGTTTTATAGGGACGACGTGCCTTTGTGCTTCCCGCCTATTGCTCCGGACTCCAAGAAATGAATGCTGAAGACTCCTTGAAACTTGCTCGCCGGTTTATCGGGTTGCCCCTGGAAAAACGCCAATTGTTCCTGCAGGCCTTGCAGAAAGAAGGGGTGGATTTTTCCCGGTTTCCGATTCCGGCAGGGGTGGAAGCGGAGGATCGCCAGGCGCTGTCCTATGCACAGCAGCGCATGTGGTTTCTATGGCAGTTGGACCCGGCCAGTGGGGCCTATAACTTGCCCGGCGCCGTACGGCTCAAGGGCGAGCTGAACCTTGGTGCGCTGGAGCAGGCGTTTGCCAGCCTGGTTGCACGCCACGAAACCCTGCGCACGGTGTTCCAGCGCCAGGCGGATGAGCGCCTGTTGCAGGTGGCCGCAGACACGTCGTTGACTATCGAGCAACTCGACCTGAGCCATCTGGCCCCCGCCGAGCGTGAACAGGCCGTCAACCAAGCCGCGACTCGTCAATCGCTGCTGCCGTTCGACCTGGAAAACGGCCCATTGCTGCGCGTGCAACTGCTCAAGCTCGACGCCCGGGAGCACGTGCTGCTACTGACCCTGCACCATATCGTCTCCGACGGCTGGTCGATGAATGTGCTGATCGACGAATTCATCCGTTGCTACGACGCCCATGAGCGCAACCAGGCCCCGCAATTGCCGGCACTGCCGATCCAGTACAGCGACTACGCGCTGTGGCAGCGCCGCTGGCTGGAAGCCGGGGAGCAGGCACGTCAGCTGGAATACTGGCAGGCGCGCCTGGGTGATGAGCACCCGGTGCTGGAGCTGCCCACCGACCGCCCGCGCCCGGCCATGCCGAGCTACCAAGGCACGCGACACACCTTCGCGATCGACCCGCAGTTGGCCGCGCAACTGCGCACCTGCGCGCAAAAGCACAACGTTACCTTGTTCATGCTGTTGCTCGGCGCCTTCAATGTGCTGCTGCATCGCTACACCGGGCAGGGCGATATCCGCGTCGGCGTGCCGATCGCCAACCGCAACCGCACCGAAGTCGAAGGGCTGATCGGTTTTTTCGTCAACACCCAGGTGCTGCGCACCGAGCTGACCGGGCAAACCCGTATCACTGAGCTGCTGCAAGGCATCAAGGAGCACGCGCTGGGTGCCCAGGCTCATCAGGAATTGCCCTTCGAACGCCTGGTGGAAGCCCTCAAGATCGAGCGCAGCCTCAGCCATACACCGCTGTTCCAAGTCATGTACAACCACCAACCGGTGGTGGCCGACATTGCCAGCGTCAGCACTGCCTCCGGCCTGGAGCTGGCGCTGGTGGAATGGCAAGGCCGCACGACTCAGTTCGACCTGACCCTCGACACCTATGAAAAATCCGGCACCCTGCACGCTGCGCTGACCTACGCCAATGACCTGTTCGACGCGCCGACCATCGCGCGCATGGCCCTGCACTGGACACGCCTGTTGCAGGCCATGGTCGGCGAAGGCGAGCAGCGCATTGGCGAGTTACCGATGCTGGCTGCGGATGAGCAGCACGTGCTGGTCCACGCCTGGAACCAGACCGCCGAGGCGTACCCGAGCGCACGCGGCATTCACCACCTGATCGAAGACCAGGTGCAGGCCACCCCGCATGCGCCGGCGCTGGTGTTCGATGCGACCACGCTGACCTACGCCCAACTGGACGCGCGCGCCAACCAACTGGCCCATGCCTTGCGCGAACAGGGCGTTGGCCCGGATGTGTTGGTGGGGATCTGCGTCGAGCGTTCCGTCGAGATGGTGGTCGGCCTGTTGGCCATTCTCAAGGCGGGCGGCGCCTACGTGCCGTTGGACCCCGAGTACCCCCAGGAACGCTTGGCCTACATGATCGAAGACAGTGGCATCGGGTTGCTGCTCAGCCAGCAGCGCCTGCTGCCATTGCTGCCCGCCGCCAGTGCCCGAGTGATTGCCCTGGACCAGCCTGCGCTGTGGCTCGACGGCTACAGCAGCGAATCACCCGCCGTGGCGGTGCATGCACTGAATCTCGCCTACGTGATCTACACCTCCGGCTCCACCGGTAAGCCCAAGGGCGCCGGTAACAGTCATCGTGCGTTGGTCAACCGCCTGTGCTGGATGCAACAAGCCTACGACCTGGACGCCAGCGATGCGGTGCTGCAGAAAACCCCGTTCAGCTTTGACGTTTCGGTGTGGGAGTTCTTCTGGCCGCTGATGACCGGTGCACGCCTGGTGGTGGCGGCACCGGGTGAACACCGCGAACCCGCGCGCCTGATCGACACCATCGGGCGGCACGGCATCACCACCTTGCACTTCGTGCCGTCGATGCTCCAGGCGTTTATCCATGAGCCGGGTGTGCAGGCCTGCGGCAGTCTGCAGCGTATCGTCTGCAGCGGCGAAGCCTTGCCGCTGGATGCGCAGTTGCAGGTGTTCGCCAAGTTGCCACAGGCCGGACTGTTCAACCTCTACGGCCCCACCGAAGCGGCCATCGACGTGACCCACTGGACCTGCGTCGACGACGGTGGCGACAGCGTGCCCATCGGCCGGCCCATCGCCAACCTCGGCACCTACGTGCTCGACGCCCAGCTCAACCCGGTGCCCGCGGGCGTCAGTGGCGAGCTGTACCTGGGCGGCACCGGCCTGGCCCGCAGTTACCATCGGCGCCCGGCACTCACCGCCGAGCGTTTTGTGCCAAGCCCCTTCGGCGACGGCGCGCGCCTGTATCGCACGGGCGACCGCGTGCGCCAGCGTGCCGACGGCGTGATCGAATACCTGGGGCGCCTCGATCACCAGGTCAAGCTGCGCGGCCTGCGTATCGAACTGGGCGAGATCGAGACGCGCCTGATGCAACACCCCTCGGTGCGCGAAGCCGTGGTGCTGGTGCAAGGCGGCAAGCAACTGGTGGCCTACCTGGTGCTGGAAGACCAGGCGCCGACCGACCTCAAGGCCTGGCTGCTCAGCAGCCTGCCGGAATACATGGTGCCGACCCATATGGTGCCCCTGGCCAAGCTGCCGGTGACCGCCAACGGCAAGCTCGACCGCAAGGCCCTGCCATTGCCGGATGCCGCGCCACAGCAGGCCTATGCCGCACCGGAAAACGATGTGCAGAAAGCCGTGGCGGCGATCTGGAGCGACGTGCTCGGTGTGGAGCAGGTCGGCCTGGACGACAACTTTTTCGAGCTGGGTGGTGATTCGATCATCTCCATTCAAGTGGTCAGCCGTGCGCGCCAGGCAGGCATTCGTCTCAGCCCACGGGACCTGTTCCAGTACCAGAGCGTGCGCAGCCTGGCATTGGTGGCGAGCTTCGAACAGGCAACGGTCATCGACCAGGGGCCGGTCACCGGCGAGGTGAGCCTCACGCCCGTGCAACACCGCTTTTTCGAGCAGGCGATCCCGGCGCGTCAGCACTGGAACCAGTCGCTGTTGCTGGCCCCGCGTGAAACCCTCGACCCCGTGCGCCTTGAGGTCGCCCTGACCCGGTTGATCAACCACCACGACGCCCTGCGCCTGCGCTTTGTGCAAGAGGCCGGTGCTTGGCAGCAGGCTCATGGCGAGCCGGTGGCCAGCGCTTCGTTGTGGCAGTCCCAGGTCGCCGACGAGGCTGGGCTGGCGGCACTCTGCGACGAGGCCCAACGCAGCCTCGATCTTGAACAAGGCCCGCTGCTGCGTGCGGTCCTGGCCGGCATGGCCGATGGCACCCAGCGCCTGCTGTTGGTGGTGCATCACTTGGCAGTGGACGGCGTGTCGTGGCGCATCCTGCTCGAAGACCTGCAACAGGCCTACCGCAACGCCGCGTTGCCGGCCAAGACCAGCGCCTACCAAGCGTGGGCGCAGCAGTTGCAGGCCCACGCGCAAACGCTGGGTGAGCAACTGCCGTACTGGCAGGCCCAGACGGCGAGCGCCGATCTGCCCTGCGACAACCCCCAGGGCGGCCTGCAGAACCGCCTGGGCAGCAAACTCGAAATCCGCCTGAGCACCGAACACACCCGTCAACTGCTTCAAGACGCCCCGGCGGCCTACCGCACCCAGGTCAACGACCTGCTGCTGACCGCGCTGGCGCGGGTTATCAGCCGCTGGAGCGAGCAGCCCGCCGCGCTGATCCAGCTGGAAGGCCATGGCCGCGAAGACCTGTTCGACACGGTCGACCTGAGCCGCACCGTCGGCTGGTTCACCAGCCTGTTCCCGGTGCGCCTGCACGCCGAGAGCGAACTGTCGGCCGCGATCAAGTCGGTGAAGGAGCAACTGCGCGCCGTGCCGAACAAAGGCATTGGCTACGGCCTGTTGCGTTACCTCGGCACGCCTGACACCCGTGAAGCGTTGTCGACCCTGGCCGCGCCGCGCATCACCTTCAACTACCTGGGCCAGTTCGACCGCCAGTTCAACGAGTCGGCACTGTTTGTTCCAGCCACCCAGGGCAGTGGGCAGGCCCAGGACCCCCAGGCGCCGCTGGCCAACTGGCTGACGGTGGAAGGGCAGGTGTATGGCGGTGAGCTGGCGCTGCAATGGGGTTTCAGCCGCGAGATGTTCGAGGTGGCGACGGTCCAGCGCCTGGCGGATGATTTCCAGCAGGAACTGCTGGCGCTGATCGCACATTGCGTCGACCCGACACAGGGAGGCCTGACACCGGCCGACGTGATCTTGGCGCAACTGACCCAATCCCAGCTGGACGACCTGGCACTGCCCGCGCGGGAGGTACAAGACCTGTATCCGCTGTCGCCGATGCAACAGGGCATGCTGTTCCATAGCCTCTACCAGCAGGACGAGGATGACATCTACGTCAGCCAACTGCGCGCCGATGTACAGGGTTTGGACGTGGCGGTTTTCCAGCGCGCCTGGGAGCAGGTGCTGGCACGGCATGACATGCTGCGCACAGGGTTTGTCTGGCAGGACGACCAGGGCCAGGCCCTGCAAGTAGTGCATCGCCAGGTCAGCTTGCCGTTCTCTGAATACGACTGGCGCGAGCGTCAGGACCTTGCCGCTGCCCTCGACAGCCTCGCCGCCGAGCACCACCGTGAGGGCTTCGAGCTGGCGCGTCCGCCGTTGCTACGGGTGGCGCTGGTACGTATCGGGGAAGACCGCTGGCACTTGATCTATACCAGTCATCACATCCTGATGGATGGCTGGAGCAACGCCCTGGTCCTCAATGAAGTACTGCAGGCTTGCAAAGGCCAGGCGCTGCCGCCGGTGGGCGCGGCGTTTTCCCAGCATATCGCGTGGCTGCAACAGCAGGACCCTGCGGTGGGCGAAGCGTTCTGGCGCCAGTGCCTGGGGCAATTGGATGAACCCACGCACCTGGCGCGCAGTGTCGCCAAGCGTACAGGGCACAGTGGTGCTGAATACGGTGAACTCCTTTACGAGCTGGATGCGGTTCAGACGCAGCGCCTGAGCGATTTCGCGCGTGCCCATCAAGTGACGCTCAATACCCTGGTGCAATCGGCGTGGCTGTTGCTGCTGCAGCGCTACACTGGCCAGTCCAGCGTCGCCTGTGGGGTGACGGTGTCCGGGCGCCCGGCAGAGCTGGCGAATGTCGAGCAGCAAGTCGGCCTGTTCATCAACACTTTGCCGCTGATTGCCACCCCCAGCCCGGCGCAAAGCGTCAGCGCCTGGGTGCAAAGCGTACAGGCACTGAACCTGGAAATGCGCGAACACGAACACACGCCGCTGTTTGATATCCAGCGCTGGGCCGGTTCAGCCGGTGAGGCGTTATTTGACACGCTGGTGGTGTTCGAAAACTTCCCGGTGGCCAAGAGCCTGGAGCAGTCGGGGGAGGGCGGCCTGCGTTTCAGTGGGGTCAGCCATCAGGAACGCACCAACTACCCGTTGACCCTTACCGTACACGGCGGCGAACAACTGAGCCTGCACCTGGAATACCTGCAAGCGGATTTCGCCGCTGACACCGTGCAGCACATCGGCGCCTACCTGCAGGGCTTGCTGCAGCAATTTATCAATGCGCCTGGGCAAGCCGTGGGCGCCGTCCCGTTGCTACTGGACCATGAATACACCCGCATGCTGCAAGACTGGAACCCCAAGGGTGTCACTCGACCCGCCCAGGCCAGCGTACTGCAGCGCTTCGAACAACAAGCGGCGTTGCACCCGGAAAACATCGCACTGATCCTGGATCAGCAGCGCATGACCTACGCCGAGCTCAATGTGCGCGCCAATCGCCTGGCCCATCGCCTGATCGAGTTGGGTGTCAGCGCCGATACCCTTGTGGGCGTTGCGGTGGACCGCTCCCTGGAGATGATCGTCGGCTTGCTGGCCGTACTCAAGGCCGGCGGCGCTTACGTGCCACTGGACCCGAAATACCCCGCCGAACGCCTTCACTGCATGATCGAGGACAGCGGCCTGCAATTGCTGCTGACCCAGCAGCCGTTGGTGGAGCATTTGCCGATCAACGCAAGCCTGACCCTTGTCTGCCTGGAAACCGACGCCGGCTGGTTGGCCGATTACAGCGCCGAAAACCCCGTGTCGAGGGCGCAGCCGGGCAACCTGGCCTACGTCATGTTCACCTCCGGCTCGACCGGCAGGCCAAAAGGCGTGGGCATCGACCTGGCGTCACTGGCGCGGCATGTGGAAGTGTTCACCGAACTGTTTGCGCTGCACGCCCATGATCGAGTGTTGCAATTCGGCACGTTCAACTTCGATGGTTTTGTCGAACAGCTCTACCCGGCGCTGTGCTGCGGTGCGGCGGTGGTGGTACGCGGCGGCGAACTGTGGGACAGCGACACCTTCTACCAGCAACTGCTTGAGCACGACATCTCCGTGGTCGACCTGACCACGGCCTATTGGCTGTCGCTGGTGCGTGATTTTGCAGACCTGGGCCCGCGTGGCTACGGGCGCTTGCGCCAACTGCACATCGGCGGTGAAGCCATGCCGCCGGAAGGCCTCAGTGCCTGGCGCGCAGCGGGTTTGCAGCATGTGCGCCTGCTCAACACCTATGGGCCCACCGAGGCTACGGTGACTGCCACCGCCCTGGACTGCGCCGCCTATGTCGATGGTCGTGAAGCCTTGCCGTCGATGATGCCGATTGGCCGAGTGCTGGACGGTCGTGCCATCTACCTGCTGGATGCCCACCTCAACCCGGTGCCGGTAGGCGTCGCGGGCGAATTGGTGATCGGCGGGCCGTTGCTGGCGCGAGGGTACTTCAATCGTCCGGACCTGACGGCCCATCGCTTCATTCCCGACCCGTTCTGCCGCGACGGTGTCGGCCGCCTGTACCGCACCGGTGACCTGGCACGTTATCGCGCCGATGGGATGATCGAGTACGTGGGGCGGATCGACCACCAGGTCAAGGTGCGTGGTTTCCGCATCGAACTGAGCGAAATCGAAGCGCGCCTGTTGGCCCAGGCGAGTGTGCGCGAGGCGTTGGTGATCGCCGCGGACAACCAGTTGGTCGGCTACATCGTGGCCAGCCAGGCGCTGTCCGACACCCAGCAGACCGAGTTGCGCGCGGCGCTCAAGGCCGCATTGCGCGAAGAGCTGCCGGACTACATGGTGCCAGCGCATGTGCTCCTGCTGGAGCGCCTGCCCCTGAGCCCCAACGGCAAGCTGGACCGTGCCGCGCTGCCCAAGCCGGATCTCAGCCAACCCCTGGCCGATTGGATTGCACCGGTCACCGAGACGCAACAACGCGTCGCGGCTATCTGGGCCCAGGTGTTGGGCGCCGAGCGGGTCGGGCTCAACGATCACTTCTTCGAAATGGGCGGGCATTCGTTGCTTGCCACACAGGTGGTGTCCCGAGTGCGTCATGGGCTGGGTATCGAAGTGTCGCTCAGGACGCTGTTTGAACAACCCACACTTGGAGATTTTGTCAGCAGTCTGGCCGACGTCAGCACTTCGGCGCCGGCGATGGTGGCGGCGAATCGCGATCAGCCGCTGTTGCTGTCCTATGCCCAGGAACGCCAGTGGTTCCTCTGGCAGTTGGACCCGCACAGTTCGGCCTATCACGTGCCCAGTGCGCTGCGCTTGAAAGGCCCGCTGGACCGTTCCGCCCTGCAACGTGCCTTCGATACCCTGGTGGCGCGCCACGACAGCCTACGCACGCACTTGCAGCAAGAGGCAGACCGTACGGTGCAAGTGGTCAGCCCACAGGCGCGGATCGAACTGGCGTCGGAATTCACCGACGAAGTGCAGCTCAAATCCAGGGTAGAAGCGCTGGTGGCCCAACCGTTCGATTTGCGCCAGGGGCCGCTGATGCGTGTGAATCTCCTGCGACTGGCGGAAGACGAGCATGTGCTGGTGCTGGTGCAACATCACATCATCTCCGACGGTTGGTCCATGCAAGTGATGGTCGACGAACTGGTACAGCTCTACGCCGCCTATAGCCAGGGCCAGCCTCTGCAATTGCCGGCCATGCCGATCCAGTACGCCGACTATGCCCAGTGGCAGCGCGCGTGGATGGAGGCGGGGGAGAAGGCCCGTCAACTTGACTACTGGCGTGAACTGCTTGGCGGCGAGCAACCGGTACTGGAGTTGCCTTTCGATCAACAGCGCCCGGCGGTGCCGACCCATCGCGGTGCGCGGTTGAATATTGCGCTGCCGACGCCACTGATCGATAGCCTCAAGGTACTGGCCCAGCGCGAAGGGGTGACGCTGTTCATGCTGTTGCTGGCCTCCTACCAGGCGTTGTTGCATCGCTACAGCGGCCAGCAGGATATCCGCGTGGGCGTGCCGATCGCCAACCGTAACCGGGTCGAGACCGAGCGGCTGATCGGCTTCTTCGTCAACACCCAGGTGCTCAAGGCCGAGATCGACGGGCATACCACCGTCCGCCAGTTGCTGGCCCAGGTCAAACAGCGCGCGCTCGAAGCCCAAGCCCATCAAGACCTGCCATTCGAGCAATTGGTCGAAGCGCTGCAACCTGAACGCAGCCTGAGCTTGAGCCCGTTGTTCCAGGTGGCGTTCAACCATCACATCAGCCTGTCCGGCCAGCATTTACAGCGCCTGGCACAGCTGGACATGAGCCCGGTGAGCTGGGATGAAACGGCCGCGCATTTCGACCTGACGCTGGATATCGAGGAGTCCCAGAGCCAACTCGGCGCCTCCCTGAGCTACGCCACCGACCTGTTCGCCCCGGCGACCATCGAACGCATGGCCGGCCACTGGCAAAACCTGTTGCAGGCAATGGTTGCCGACCAACAGCAACCCATCAGCCAACTCAACCTGCTGGGCCAGGATGAGCAACAGCACATCCTGCAGCTGTGGAACCAGACCGACGCCGGCTTCCCCGCCACGCTGCTGGTGCACCAGTTGTTCGCCGACCGCGCCCGCGAAACCCCCGATGCCGTGGCAGTGAAATTCGACGCACAAACCCTGACTTACGGCGAACTGGACCGCCAGGCCAACCGCCTGGCCCATGCGCTGATCGCCCGTGGCGTCGGCCCGGAAGTACGCGTGGCCATCGCCATGCCGCGCAGCGCCGAAATCATGGTGGCGTTCCTCGCGGTGATGAAGGCCGGTGGCGTGTATGTGCCGCTGGATATCGAATACCCGCGTGATCGCCTGCTGTACATGATGCAGGACAGCCGTGCGAAGTTGCTGCTGACCCACACCAGCGCGTTGCAGCAACTGCCGATCCCCGACGGCCTCGATAGCCTGGCGATTGATCGCACCGAGGAATGGGCCGATCACAGTGACACGGTTCCGCAAATCGAATTGGACGGCGATAACCTCGCCTACGTGATCTACACCTCTGGTTCGACGGGCATGCCCAAGGGTGTCGCCGTTGCTCACGGACCACTGGTAGCCCATATCATCGCCACCGGCGAGCGTTATGAAACCTCGCCCGCCGATTGCGAACTGCACTTCATGTCCTTTGCCTTCGACGGCTCCCACGAAGGCTGGATGCACCCGTTGATCAATGGCGCCAGCGTGCTGATCCGCGACGACAGCCTGTGGCTGCCTGAATACACCTACCAGCAAATGCATCGCCATAACGTCACCATGGCGGTGTTCCCGCCGGTGTACCTGCAACAGCTGGCCGAGCATGCCGAGCGTGACGGCAACCCGCCGAAGGTGCGTGTGTACTGCTTTGGCGGTGATGCCGTCGCCCAGGCCAGCTATGACCTGGCCTGGCGCGCACTCAAGCCGACCTACCTGTTCAACGGCTACGGCCCGACGGAAACCGTGGTCACGCCACTGCTGTGGAAAGCGCGCAAGGGCGACCCGTGCGGCGCCGTCTATGCACCGATTGGCACACTGCTGGGCAACCGCACCGGCTACGTATTAGACGCGCAACTCAACCTGCAACCCATCGGCGTAGCCGGCGAGCTGTACCTGGGCGGCGAAGGCGTAGCCCGTGGTTATCTTGAGCGCCCAGCACTGACTGCCGAACGCTTCGTGCCGGACCCATTCGGCAAACCGGGTAGTCGCGTGTACCGCAGCGGCGACCTGACCCGTGGCCGCCCGAATGGTGTGGTGGACTACCTCGGCCGTGTCGACCATCAGGTGAAAATCCGTGGTTTCCGTATCGAGCTGGGCGAAATCGAAGCGCGTCTGCGTGAGCAGGACAACGTCGGTGAAACCGTGGTGGTCGCCCAGGACGGCCCGACCGGCAAGCAGCTGGTGGCCTATGTGGTGCCGGCAGAGGCCAACCTGGCCGACCAGGCCGAGTTCCGCGACAGCCTGCGCCGCGCCCTGAAAACCCGCCTGCCGGATTACATGGTGCCGACGCATTTCATGTTCCTGGCGCAGATGCCGCTGACCCCCAACGGCAAACTCGACCGCAAGGGCTTGCCCGAGCCGGACGCCAGCCTGTTGCAACAGGCCTATGTGGCCCCCGAAACCGAGCTGGAACAGCAGGTCGCGGCGATCTGGGCTGACGTGCTGCGCCTGCCGCAAGTGGGCCTGAACGACAACTTCTTTGAAGTGGGTGGCCATTCCCTGCTGGCGATCCAGATCACCTCGCGGGTCCAGGCCGAACTGGGCCTGGAGGTGCCACTGGTGGAAGTGTTCCAGACCGAAACGCTGCGCGCCTATGTCCAGGCCGCCGCCACTTTCCGCGCCGGCAGCGCGGAAGATTTTGATGATCTTCGTGACTTTTTGAGCGAACTAGAGGCGATTTGAACCATGCTTTCCAACCCTAATATCGATCTGGTTTCGCGCTTTCTTCGCCTGCCTCTGGAACAGCGCCAGCAGTTTTACCAGCGCCTGCAAAGCCGGGGCATGAGCTTCGCCCAGCTACCGATTGCCTCGATCCGCGAGGACGGCCAGAAGCTGCCGCTGTCCTACGCCCAGGAGCGCCAGTGGTTTCTCTGGCAGTTGGACCCGGACAGCGACGCCTATCACGTCCCCGGCGCCTTGCGCCTGAGCGGCCAGTTGGACAAGGCCGCCCTGCAACGCAGTTTCGACACCCTGGTGGCACGCCATGAAAGCCTGCGCACGCGCCTGCACCTGGACGCCGATGAGCGTGCCCAGGAGGTGCTGGGCCACAGCGTGATCGAGATCGCCGAAAGCGCGGTCGACGAAGCACACCTCAAGGCCCGCGTCGAAGCTGAAATCGCCCGTCCCTTCGACTTGCAGCAAGGCCCTTTGTTGCGGGTCAGCTTGCTCGCAGTGAATGCAGAAGAACACGTGCTGGTACTGGTGCAGCACCATATCGTCTCCGATGGTTGGTCGATGGGCGTGATGGTGCAGGAGCTGATGCAACTCTACGCTGCCTACAGTCAGGGCCAGGATTGTGCCTTGGCGCCGCTGCCGATCCAGTACGCCGACTATGCGCTGTGGCAACGCAGCTGGATGGAAGCGGGGGAGAAGGCCCGTCAGCTGGCGTACTGGCGCGAACTGCTCAGTGGCGCGCAGCCGGTGCTGGAGTTGCCCTTAGACCGGCCGCGCCCGGCGCAACAGAGCTTTCGCGGCGCGCGCCAGGACATCGCGCTGGAGCCGGCACTGGTTGCGGGGTTGAAAGCCCTGGCCCAGCGTGAAGGCGTGACGATGTTCATGCTGCTGCTGGCCTCGTTCCAGGCTTTTCTTTATCGCTACAGCGGCCAGCCGGACATCCGCGTCGGCGTGCCAATTGCCAACCGCAACCGCGTCGAGACCGAGTCGCTGATTGGTTTTTTCGTCAATACTCAAGTGCTCAAGGCCGACCTCGACGGCCAGATGAGCTTCGCCCAGTTGCTGCAACACACCAAGCGCCGTGCGCTGGAGGCCCAGGCCCATCAGGACTTGCCCTTCGAGCAACTGGTGGAAGCGCTGCAACCGGAACGCAGCCTGAGCCACAACCCACTGTTCCAAGTGATGTTCAATCATCAGGCCAGCACTCAAGCAGCAGCGCACGCGCTGCCGGGCTTGCGCGTGGCCAACCTCGAATGGGACACCCGCAGCGCCCAGTTCGACCTGAGCCTGGACACCCAGGAGAGCGGCGACGCGATCTGGGCCTCCCTGACTTACGCCACCGACCTGTTCAATGCCGCCACCGTGGCGCGCATGGCCGAGCACTGGCTGAGCCTGTTGCGCGCTGCCGTGGCGAACACCGCGTTGCCTTTGCAGGACCTGGCGACACTCAACGCCCATGAGCGCGAGCAGATTCTCTCTGAGTGGAACGCCACCGAGCGTGACTACCCACAAGGGCAGTGGGTGCATCAGTTGTTCGAGGCCCAGGCGCTGGCACAACCGGATGCGCCGGCGTTGCGCTTCAACGAGGCGACCCTGAGCTATGCCGAGCTCAATAGCCGCGCCAACCGTCTTGCCCATCGCCTGATCGAAGCCGGGGTAGGCCCGGACGTGCTGGTAGGCCTGGCGCTGGAGCGTTCCGTCGAGATGGTCGTGGGCCTGCTGGCGGTGCTCAAGGCCGGGGGTGCCTACGTGCCGCTGGACCCGGAATACCCGCGTGAGCGCCTGGCCTACATGCTCGACGACAGTGGCGTGAAACTGCTGCTGACCCAGGCGCATTTGCGTGAACAGTTGCCGATCCCGGATGGCCTGGACAGCCTGGTGCTGGGCGAGTCGGCCTTTGAGGCCTACAGCGACGCCAACCCTGGCATCGCGCTGGACGGCGAGAACCTTGCCTACGTGATCTACACCTCCGGCTCCACCGGCCAGCCGAAGGGAGCGGGCAACCGCCACTCGGCGTTGCTGAACCGCCTGCAATGGATGCAAGAAGCCTATGGACTGGACGTCAGCGACACCGTGTTGCAGAAGACGCCGTTCAGCTTCGACGTGTCGGTGTGGGAGTTCTTCTGGCCGCTGATGACTGGCTCACGCCTGGTGGTTGCGGCGCCGGGCGATCACCGGGATCCGGCCAAGTTGGTCAAGCTGATCAATACAGAACAGGTCACCACGCTGCACTTTGTGCCATCGATGTTGCAGGCGTTCCTGCAGGATCCGGCGGTGTCGAGCTGCCAAAGCCTGCAACGTATTGTCTGCAGTGGCGAAGCCCTGCCGATGGACGCCCAGCAGCAGGTCTTCGCCAAACTGCCGCAAGCCGGGCTCTACAACCTGTACGGCCCGACCGAAGCCGCCATCGACGTGACCCACTGGACCTGCATCGACGAAGGCCGCGACGCGGTGCCGATCGGCCGTCCGATTGCCAACCTCGGGTGCTACATCCTCGACAGCAACTTCGAACCGGTGCCGGTCGGCGTGCTGGGCGAGCTGTACCTGGGCGGCGTTGGCCTGGCCCGTGGTTATCACCGCCGTCCTCCCCTGACGGCCGAACGTTTTATCGCGCATCCGTTTGTCAGTGGCGAACGCCTGTACCGCACCGGCGACCTGGCGCGCTACCGCGACAACGGCGTGATCGAATACGCCGGGCGTATCGACCACCAGGTCAAGCTGCGTGGCCTGCGCATCGAACTGGGTGAAATCGAAGCGCGCCTGCTGGAGCACGACTGGGTGCGTGAGGCCGCCGTGCTGGCGGTCGACGGCAAGTACCTGGTGGGCTACCTGGTGCTGCACAACGCCGGTGATGACTGGCGCGATGTGCTGAGCGCCCACCTGGGCCAACACCTGCCGGATTACATGGTGCCGGCCCAGTGGATGCTGCTGGAGCAGATGCCGCTGAGCCCCAACGGCAAGCTGGACCGCAAGGCCCTGCCCAAGCCCGAAGCCACCCACCACTACGAAGCGCCGCAGAGTGGGCTGGAGCAGCAGATCGCCGCAATCTGGGCCGAGGTGCTGGGCGTCGAGCAAGTGGGGTTGAACGACAACTTCTTCGAGCGTGGCGGTGATTCGATCATCTCCATTCAAGTGGTCAGCCGCGCCCGTGCCGCCGGTATCCATTTCACTGCCAAGGCATTGTTCCAGCACCAGACGGTGCGCAGCTTGGCCCGCGTGGCGCAGTTGCAGACGGCTCAGGTGATCGACCAGGGCCCGGTGCAGGGTGCGACGCCGTTGCTGCCGTTCCAGCAATTGTTCTTCGACATGGACCTGCCGGACCGTTACCACTGGAACCAGTCCTTGCTGCTGACACCACACCAGCCTCTGCTGGCCGAGCCATTGGAAGCTGCACTGCAAGCGCTCACCCTGCACCACGACGTGCTGCGCCTGAGTTTCAGCCAGCAAGCCGAAGGCTGGACTGCGCGGCATGATGCGCAACCTGCAACGCTGCTATGGCAGGCCAGTGTGCAGGACGCCGCCGAACTGCACGCCCTGTGCGAACGCGCCCAGCGCAGCCTCGACCTGCAACAAGGCCCATTATTGCGTGCGGTACTCGCAGAAATGGCTGACGGTTCCCAGCGCCTGCTGTTGGTCATGCACCACCTGGTGGTGGACGGTGTCTCCTGGCGGGTATTCCTCGAGGACCTGCAAAGCCTGTATCGCCAGCAGAAATTGCCGGCCAAAACGTCTTCGTTCAAGGCCTGGGCCGAGCGTTTGCAGGCGCATGCCCGCAGCGAATCGATCGAGCCGGAAAAAGCCTTCTGGCTGCAACAGCTGCAAGGCGTGCCTGCCGATTTGCCCTGCCGCGATCCGCAAGGCGCACGTCCCGGCCGTCTGGCCCAGACGGTGGTCAGCCAACTGGACGCCGAACACACCCGGCAATTGCTGCAACAGGCGCCCACGGCGTATCGCACTCAGATCAACGACCTGCTGCTGACCGCCTTGGCACGCGTCATCTGCCAATGGACCGGGCAAGCCTCCAGCCTGATCCAGATGGAAGGCCATGGCCGTGAAGACCTGTTCGACGACATCGACCTGACCCGCACCCTGGGCTGGTTCACCAGCCTGTTCCCGGTGCGCCTGACCCCGGCCGAATCCCTGGCCGCCTCGATCAAACAGGTCAAGGAACAACTGCGTGCCGTGCCCGACAAAGGCCTGGGTTTTGGCGCACTGCGCTACCTTGGCGACGACGCCACGCGCCAGGCATTCAGTGAGTTGCCGGTGCCGCGTATTACCTTCAACTACCTAGGCCAGTTCGACGGCAGCTTTGACCAGCCGGACGGCCTGTTCACACCAGCTTCGGAAAACGCTGGCGCCGAACAGAGCCCGGATGCGCCACTGGGCAACTGGTTGACCCTCAACGGCCAGGTGTACGGCGGCGAACTGCAAATGGGTTGGACCTTCAGCCCACTGATGTTCGACGCACCGCAGATCGAAGCCTTGAGCCAGGCCTTCACCCGCGAACTGACCGCATTGGTTGAACACTGCTGCACGCCTGGCAACAACGGCGTGACGGCGTCCGACTTCCCGTTGTCGCGCCTGAACCAGCAGCAGTTGGAATCCTTGCCGTTGGCCGCCGATGCCGTTGAAGACATCTACACCCTGTCGCCGATGCAGCAGGGCATGTTGTTCCACACCCTGTATGAACAGACTGCCGGCGACTACATCAACCAGATCCGCGTGACGGCCGATGGCCTGGACGTGGCGCGGTTCCAGCAAGCTTGGGATGCCACGGTGCAAGCCCACGATGTACTGCGCAGCGGGTTCTTTTGGGAGGGCCAGCTCGAATGGCCGTGCCAAGTGGTCTATCGCGAGGCTCGGTTGCCGATCGAACACCTCGATTGGCGCGCCATGCCGGAGCGCGAACTGGAATTGCAGAACCTTCAGGAGGCCCAGCGCCGCCAGGGCTTCGATCTGGCCAAGGCGCCCCTGGTGCGCCTGGTACTGGTGCGCACCGATGAGCAACGCCATGAACTGATCTACACCAGCCATCACATCTTGATGGATGGGTGGAGCAATTCGCGGCTGTTCGGCGAAGTGCTGCAACGTTATGCCGGTGTCGCAGTGCCTGAAGCGGCCGGGCGTTATCGCGACTACATCGGCTGGCTGCAGCAGCGTGATGCCGCAGCGACTGAAACCTTCTGGCGCGAACAACTGAGCGTTCTGCAAGCACCCACGCGCCTGGGCAGCAGCCAGCCGACGGCGGCGGACGGGCATGGCGAGCATCAGCTCAGCCTGGATCGCGCACTGACTGAACGGCTTGAAGCCTTCGCGCGCAATCACAAGGTCACGCTCAACACCCTGATCCAGGCGGCGTGGCTGGTCCTGTTGCAGCGCCATAGCGGGCAGTCGGTGGTGTCCTTCGGTGCCACCGTGGCCGGGCGTCCGGCAGAGTTGGCGGGGGTGGAGCAGCAGATCGGGCTGTTCATCAACACCCTGCCGGTGATCTGCGCGGTGGACGCCCAGCAGACCGTGGCCGACTGGCTGCAAGCGGTGCAGGCGCAGAACCTGGCATTGCGTGAGCATGAACACACCGGGCTGTACGATATCCAGCGCTGGGCCGGGCAGGGCGGTGAAGCTTTGTTCGACAACATCCTGGTGTTTGAAAACTATCCGGTATCCAAGGCCCTGGAGCAGGGCGGTGGCAGTGGCATCCGTTTCGGCCTGCCGGATTCTCGCGAACAAACCAACTTTCCGCTGACGGTGCTGGTGGATGTCGGTGACACGCTGTCGGTGCAATTCAGCTTTGCGCGTGCGCATTTCAGCGCAGTCACAGTGCAAACCTATGGCCGCCATCTGGTCAACCTGCTGCAAGCCATGCTCGACGGCGCCCAACAACGCCTGAGCGACCTGGCAATGTTGGAGCTGGCGGAACGTCAACAAGTGGTCGTTGACTGGAACGCCACGGCGCAGGACTACCCGTTACAGCACTGTGTGCATCAACTGATTGAACAACAGGTGGCGCGCACGCCAGACGCTGCGGCGCTGGTGTTTGCCGAGCAGCACTTGAGCTATGACGAGCTGAACCGGCGTGCCAATCGCCTGGCTCATCGATTGATCGAGGCCGGTGTGGGCCCGGACGTGCTGGTGGGCCTGGCGGTAGAGCGTTCGATTGAAATGGTGGTAGGCCTGCTTGCGGTGCTCAAGGCCGGTGGCGCCTATGTGCCGCTGGACCCGGAATACCCGCGTGATCGCTTGGCGTACATGCTCGACGACAGCGGCGTGAAACTGCTGCTGACCCAGGCGCATCTGCTTGAGCAACTGCCGATTCCGCAAGGCTTGAATAGCCTGGTGCTGGGTGAAGCCACGTTCGAAGGCTACAGCGACGCCAATCCTGAAATTGTGGTGCACGGCGAAAATCTCGCCTACGTGATCTACACCTCAGGCTCCACCGGCCAACCCAAAGGCGCCGGCAACCGTCATTCGGCCCTGGCCAACCGCCTGCACTGGATGCAGGAGGCTTATGGCCTGGATGTCAGCGATACCGTGTTGCAAAAGACCCCGTTCAGCTTCGACGTATCGGTGTGGGAGTTCTTCTGGCCGCTGATGACTGGCTCACGCCTGGTGGTTGCGGCGCCGGGCGATCACCGGGACCCGGCCAAGTTGATCAAGCTGATCAATACAGAACAGGTCACCACGCTGCACTTTGTGCCGTCGATGTTGCAGGCCTTCCTGCAAGACCCGACGGTTGCCACCTGTCACACCCTGCACCGCATCGTGTGCAGCGGCGAGGCCCTGCCGGTGGACGCCCAACAGCAGGTTTTCGCCAAGCTGCCCCAGGCCGGGCTCTACAACCTGTACGGCCCGACCGAAGCCGCCATCGACGTGACCCACTGGACCTGTGTCGATGAAGGCCGCGATGCAGTGCCGATTGGTCGCCCGATTGCCAACCTCGGGTGCTACATCCTCGACAGCAACTTCGAGCCGGTGCCGGTCGGCGTGCTGGGCGAGTTGTACCTGGGCGGCATCGGCCTGGCGCGGGGTTACCATTGTCGTCCGGCACTGACTGCCGAGCGTTTTGTTGCCCACCCGTTCGTCAAGGGCGAGCGCCTGTACCGAACGGGCGACTTGGCGCGTTACCGCGAAGACGGTGTGATCGAGTACGCCGGGCGTATCGACCATCAGGTCAAGCTGCGTGGCCTGCGCATCGAGTTGGGCGAAATCGAAGCGCGCCTGCTGGAACACGACTGGGTGCGTGAGGCCGCCGTACTGGCGGAGGATGGCAAATTCCTGGTGGGCTACCTGGTGCTGCAAAACGCCGATGACGACTGGCGCGATGTGCTAAGCGCCCATCTGGCGCAACAGCTGCCGGACTACATGGTCCCGGCCCAGTGGATGGTGTTGGAGCAGATGCCCCTGAGCCCCAACGGCAAGCTGGACCGCAAAGCCCTGCCGAAAGCCGACGCCAGCCTGCAAGCCCGCGAGTACGTCGCCCCGAACAGCGAACTGGAGCAACAGATTGCCGCGATCTGGTCCGAAGTGCTGGACGTGGAGCGGGTGGGCCTGCACGACAACTTCTTCGAGCTGGGCGGGCATTCCCTGCTGGCAACCCAGGTGGTGGTGCGCCTCCGCGAGCAGTTGCACGCCGAATTCGACGTCAAATCGATTTTCACCACGCCGACCCTGGCCGAGTTCAGTGCCCATGTCGCCGCCCAGCAGACAAATAATTCGCCGGTGCAGGACGCATTGGCTAAATCCTTGGAGGCCCTCAAACGTCTATCAGCAGAAGATTTGGATAAATTGATTTCCTGAGGGGCGTGGCGTGCAAGCATTAATCGAGTCGGTAGGGTCACTTTCGGCGCAACAAAAGAAAGCGCTGGCGGTAATGCTCAAGCAGCAAGGCATCAACCTGTTTGAGATTGCCCCGGTTTTCAAGCGTCAGGAAGGTGAGCCCCTTCGGCTCTCTTATGCTCAGGAGCGGCAGTGGTTTTTGTGGCAGTTGGAGCCGCAGAGCCCGGCCTACCACCTGCCGCGCGCCCTGCGGTTGAAAGGCCGCCTTGACCGGGCGGCCTTGCAACGCAGCTTCGACAGCCTGATCGCCCGCCACGAAAGCCTGCGCACCTACTTGCATGAGGATCTTGACCAAGTGCTGCAAGTGGTCAGGCCTGAATTGCAGCTGGATATCCCCCTCGAAACGGGTGACGCCGCGCAGCTTGAAGCCCAGGTGCAAGCGGAGGTCGCCCGGCCGTTTGACCTGCAACAAGGCCCGCTGCTGCGGGTCAAGTTGCTGCAGGTGGCGCCCGATGATCACGTGTTGGTGCTGGTGTTGCACCACATCGTCTCCGATGGTTGGTCGATGCAGGTGATGGTCGACGAACTGGTGCAGTTGTACGTCGCCTACAGCCAGGGCCAAGACCTGCGCCTGCCGGACTTGCCGATTCAATACCCGGACTACGCCTTGTGGCAGCGCAGTTGGATGGAAGCCGGCGAAAAAGAGCGTCAGCTCGGTTATTGGTGCGAGCGGTTAGGCGGCGAGCAGCCAGTGTTGGAGTTGCCGCTTGATCATCCGCGTCCGGCCGTGCAGAGCTATCGCGGTGCGCGCCTGGACATTGGCCTGGACGCGGCACTGGTCACCGGCCTCAAGGCGTTGGCCCAGCGCGAAGGCGTGACGCTGTTCATGTTGTTGCTGGCGTCGTTCCAGACCCTGTTGTATCGCTACAGCGGGCAGTCGGACATCCGCGTTGGCGTGCCGATTGCCAACCGCAATCGTTCGGAAACCGAGCGGTTGATCGGCTTTTTCGTCAACACCCAGGTACTCAAGGCCGACATCGACGGGCAAATGACCTTCAGCCAGTTGCTGGCCCAGGTCAAGCAGCGTGCGCTGGAGGCCCAGAGTCATCAGGACCTGCCGTTCGAACAGTTGGTGGAGGCCTTGCAGCCCGAGCGCAGCCTGAGCCACAACCCACTGTTCCAAGTGATGTTCAACCATCAGACCGAAGGCCGTCGGGTACGTGGTGAGCAGCAGTTGCCGGGGCTGGCGGTGGAAACCCTGGAGTGGGACAGCCTGAGTGCGCAGTTCGACCTGAGCCTGGATACCCAGGAATCGCCCGAAGGCATTTGGGCGTCGCTGACCTATGCCACTGACCTGTTCGACGTGGCGACCGTGCAGCGCATGGCTGAGCATTGGCAAACGTTGTTGCGTTCAGTGGTCGGGCGCGCCGGCAATCGCATTGCGCAACTCGCGATGCTGGTCGACGACGAGCAACGCCGGTTGTTGCAAGACTGGAACCACAGCGCGGCGGCGTTTGAGGACCTTGTGGGTGTACAGGGATTGTTTGAAGCCCAGGTTCAGCAGCATCCCGACGCGGTTGCCTTGTGCCTGGACGATCAGTCCATCAGTTACGCTGAGCTGAACCGTCAGGCAAACCGTCTAGCCCATCACTTGATCAGTCTGGGCATTGGCCCGGAAGTGTTGGTGGGCGTGGCGGTCGAGCGCTCGTTCGATATGGTGGTGAGCCTGCTGGCGGTGCTCAAGGCCGGCGGCGCCTACGTGCCGCTGGACCCGCAATACCCGCGTGAACGCCTGCTGCATATGCTCGAAGACAGCGGCGTGCGCCTGGTGCTGACCCAGGCCCATGTGTCGATGCCATTGCCCGAAGGCATGGCGACGCTGGACCTGGCGGATGCGCGCCTGGCGCTGTGCCCTGAGCGCGACCCGCAGGTAGCGGTCTCGCCGCAAAACCTGGCCTACGTAATCTACACCTCGGGCTCCACCGGCAAGCCCAAGGGCGTGGCGATCAACCATGCGGCACTCACCGAGTTTTCCAGCATTGCCGCGGGTTATTCACGGTTGACCCGTGACGATCGCGTGCTTCAATTCGCGACCCTCAACTTCGACGGTTTCGTCGAGCAGCTGTACCCGGCATTGACCCACGGCGCCACCGTGGTGCTGCGCGGTCCGGAGTTGTGGGACAGCGCGCGGTTGTACGATGAAATCATCGCCCAGGGCATTACCCTGGCCGACTTGCCGACCGCCTATTGGAACCTGTTCCTGCTCGACTGCCTGGCCGCCGGCCCGCGCTCCTACGGCGCGCTTCGCCAGATCCACATCGGCGGCGAAGCCATGCCGCTGGACGGTCCGGCACAGTGGTTGAACGCCGGGCTCGGCCATGTGCGTTTGCTCAACACCTATGGCCCGACCGAAGCCACCGTGGTGTCGAGCGTGCTGGACTGCACGGCGGGCACCGAACTGATCGGCGCCACCGCCAGCCCGATTGGCCGCTCGCTGCCAGGTCGCGCGTTGTATGTACTGGGTCGCGATCTGAACCTGGCACCGTTGGGCGCCGTGGGCGAGTTGTATATCGGCAGCCGCTGTGGCCTGGCGCGTGCCTATCTGAACCGTGCGTTGCTGACGGCTGAGCGTTTTGTGCCGGACCCTTTCGGTGAGGCCGGCGAGCGTCTGTACCGTACCGGCGACCTGGCACGCTACCGCGCTGACGGTGTAATCGAGTACGTCGGCCGGGTCGACCATCAAGTGAAAATCCGCGGTTTCCGCATCGAGCTGGGTGAAATCGAAGCGCTGTTGCTGGCCCAGGCGGGCGTGCGTGAGACGCTGGTGTTGGCGGCCGACAACCAGCTCGTTGCTTATTTGGTTGCCGAGCAAAACAACGCCGAAGCACTCAAGTCGATCCTGCGTGAACAATTACCGGATTACATGGTGCCTGCGCACCTGATCTTCCTTGAACGCATGCCGCTGAACCCGAATGGCAAGCTGGACCGCCAGGCACTGCCCAAGCCGGATGCCAGCCAATCGCAGCAGGTGTGGGTCGCGCCGGTCACCGAACTGGAGCAGCAAGTCGCTGCAGTGTGGGCCGATATTCTCGGCGCCGAGCGGGTAGGGCTGACTGATCACTTCTTTGAGATGGGCGGGCATTCGTTGTTGGCGATGCAGGTGGTGTCGCGCCTGCGTCATGCATTGGGGCGTGAAGTCCCGCTGAAACTGATGTTCGAGCAACCGCGCCTTGAAGGTTTTGCCGCCACACTGCAGGCACTGGAGGCGCCGGAAGGTGAGCAGGCGCCGCCGCTGCTGGCGGTCGGCCGCGAACACCCACTGCCGCTGTCTTACGCCCAGGAGCGCCAGTGGTTTCTCTGGCAGTTGGACCCGGACAGCGCTGCGTACCATATCCCCAGCGCCTTGCGCCTCAAGGGGGCTTTGGATGTCTCGGCGCTGCAACGCAGTTTCGAGGCCCTGGTGGCGCGCCATGAAAGCCTGCGAACCCATGTGCAAGTGCAGCCGGAGGGCGCGCGGCAAGTGATTCGAACTGACGCCGCCTTGCCGATCAGGTTGGGCGAGGTCAACGAGACCGACCTACAGGCCCAGGTCGAGGCCGAGATCGCCCGGCCATTCGATTTGCAAGAGGGGCCGTTGTTGCGCGTGACCCTCCTGCGCCTGGCCGAAGACGACCATGTGTTGGTGCTGGTGCAGCATCACATTGTGTCCGATGGTTGGTCGATGCAAGTGATGGTCGATGAGTGGGTGCAGTTGTATGCCGCATTCAGTCAGGGCCGGACGCCAGACCTGCCGGGTATGCCGATCCAGTACGCCGACTATGCCGTGTGGCAACGCACCTGGATGGAGGCTGGGGAAAAGGCCCGCCAGCTCGATTACTGGCGTGACCTGCTCGGCGGTGAACAACCCGTGCTGGAATTGCCGTTCGACCATCAGCGCCCGGCACAACAGAGCCATCGCGGCGCGCGCCTGGACGTAGCGCTGCCGACCACCCTGGCCGCCGAGCTCAAGGCCTTGGCCCAGGCGCAGGGCGTGACCCTGTTCATGTTGCTGCTGGCCTCGTTCCAGACCTTGTTGCACCGCTACAGCGGCCAGCAGGACATTCGGGTCGGTGTGCCGATCGCCAACCGCAACCGGGTCGAGACCGAGCGGCTGATCGGCTTTTTCGTCAATACCCAGGTGCTCAAGGCCGATATCGATGGGCAAACCACCGTTGCCCAGTTACTGGCCCAGGTCAAGCAGCGCGCGCTGGAAGCCCAGGCGCACCAGGACCTGCCGTTCGAGCAACTGGTCGAAGCCTTGCAGCCCGAGCGTAGCCTGAGTCTCAACCCGCTGTTCCAGGTGATGTTCAACTACCAGGCCGAAGGTCGCACCGGTGATGAACCCCAGGCGCTGGCGCAGTTGCGCATCGAAGGCTTGGCGTGGGACCGGCGTACCGCCCATTTCGACCTTGACCTGGATGTCCAGCAAAGTCCCGACGGGCTCTGGGCGTCGCTGGGGTATGCCACCGACCTGTTCGAAGCGTCGACTATCGAACGCATGGCGCGGCATTGGCAGAACCTGTTGCAGGCGATGGTTGCCGATCAAGAGCAAACCATCGCGCACCTGAATCTGCTTGACTTTGATGAGCAGCAACACATTCTTCAACTGTGGAACCAGGCAGATGCAGGCTTCTCGGCCGAGCGTCTTGTGCATGAGTTGGTGGCTGATCGCGCCAGGGAAAACCCTCAGGCGATCGCCGTCAAATTCGACGCGCAAACCCTGAGCTATGGCGAGCTGGACAGCCAGGCCAATCGCCTGGCCCACGCCTTGATCGCCCGCGGCGTCGGCCCGGAAGTGCGCGTGGCGATCGCCATGCCACGCAGCGCCGAAAGCCTGGTGGCGTTCCTTGCGGTGATGAAAGCCGGTGGCGTGTATGTGCCGCTGGACATCGAATACCCGCGTGACCGCCTGCTGTACATGATGCAAGACAGCCGTGCGCAATTGTTGCTGACCCATAGCCGTGCGTTGCAGCAACTGCCGATTCCCGAGGGCTTGGACACCCTGGCGATTGATCGCACCGATGACTGGGCGGATTACGCCGACACGGCGCCAGAAGTGGCATTGGACGGCGATAACCTGGCCTACGTGATCTACACCTCCGGCTCCACCGGCATGCCCAAGGGCGTGGCGGTGTCCCATGGCCCGTTGGTGGCGCACATCATCGCCACTGGCGAGCGCTATGAAACCAGCCCGTCTGACTGTGAACTGCACTTCATGTCGTTCGCCTTCGACGGCTCCCACGAAGGCTGGATGCATCCGCTGATCAACGGTGCCAGCGTGTTGATCCGTGACGACAGCCTGTGGCTGCCCGAATACACCTACGCACAAATGCACCGCCACAATGTGACCATGGCGGTGTTCCCGCCGGTGTACCTGCAACAGTTGGCTGAGCATGCCGAGCGTGACGGCAACCCACCCAAAGTGCGTGTGTACTGCTTTGGCGGTGATGCGGTAGCCCAGGCCAGCTACGACCTGGCCTGGCGCGCACTCAAGCCGACTTACCTGTTCAACGGTTACGGCCCGACTGAAACCGTGGTCACGCCGTTGCTGTGGAAGGCTCGCCGTGGCGATCCATGCGGTGCCGTCTACGCGCCCATCGGCACGCTGTTGGGCAACCGCAGCGGCTACGTGCTGGACTCGCAACTCAACCTGCAACCCATCGGCGTAGCTGGCGAGTTGTACCTGGGCGGCGAGGGCGTGGCCCGTGGATATCTTGAGCGCCCAGCACTGACCGCCGAGCGTTTCGTGCCGGACCCATTCGGCAAACCTGGCAGCCGCGTGTATCGCAGCGGCGACCTGACCCGTGGCCGTCCGGATGGCGTGGTGGATTACCTCGGGCGTGTCGACCATCAGGTGAAGATCCGTGGTTTCCGCATCGAACTGGGCGAGATCGAAGCGCGCCTGCGTGAGCAGGACAACGTTGGCGAAACCGTGGTGGTCGCCCAGGACGGTCCGACCGGCAAACAACTGGTGGCGTATGTCGTGCCGGCCGAGGGTTCGCTCGCCAATGAAACCCAATTGCGCGAAACCTTGCGCCGTGCGCTGAAAACCCATCTGCCGGATTACATGGTGCCCGCGCACTTCATGTTCCTGGCGCAGATGCCGCTGACCCCCAACGGCAAGCTCGACCGCAAGAGCCTGCCGCAGCCGGACACCGGGCAGTCGCAAGGCGTCTGGGTTGAGCCGGTAACGCCGTTGCAGCAGCAGGTCGCGGCGATCTGGGCGCAGGTGTTGGGGGCCGAGCGCATCGGCCTGAACGATCACTTCTTCGAGCTTGGCGGGCATTCGTTGCTGGCCATGCAGGTGATCTCGCGTGTGCGTCAGCTGCTTGGACGAGAGGTCGCCTTGCGCACTTTGTTCGAGGCGCCGCAGTTGGAAGGCTTTGTGTTGGCCTTGCAGGCTGCGGACCAGACGCTGGCGCCGCCGATGCTGGCGGTCGGGCGTGACCAGCCGTTGGCGCTGTCGTTTGCTCAGGAACGCCAGTGGTTCCTTTGGCAACTGGACCCGCACAGCGCGGCTTACCATATTCCCAGCGTGTTACGCCTTAACGGGCACTTGGACCAACAGGCCTTGCAGAGCAGCTTTGACGCACTGGTGCTGCGTCATGAGAGCTTGCGTACCCAGGTCTTCCAGGACGGCGAGCGTGCGGTTCAAGTGATTCGCCCAGCCACTGCGCTGGTGATTGCACGGGCAGATGCCGACGCCGCCCATCTTCAACAGCAGGTCGAAGCCGAGATTGCCCGGCCCTTCGACTTGCAGAGTGGCCCCCTGCTGCGCGTCACCTTGCTGCGTCTGACTGACGTTGAACATGTACTGGTGCTGGTGCAGCATCACATCGTGACAGACGGCTGGTCGATGCAAGTGATGGTCGATGAGTTGGTACAGCTATACGCCGCCTACAGCCAGGGCCAGACGCCGCAGTTGCCGGAACTGGCGCTGCAATACGCCGATTACGCGCACTGGCAGCGCCAGTGGATGGCGGCGGGCGAGCGCGAACGTCAATTGGCGTATTGGCAGCAACTGTTAGGCGGCGAACAGCCGGTGCTGGAACTGCCCACTGCGAACGCGCGGCCGGCGCTGCAAAGCTACCGTGGCGCCAGCCTGCAACTTGAATTGCCGCCCGCGCTGGCGGCCGGGCTCAATGCTCTGGCGCAGCGTGAAGGCGTCACGTTGTTCATGGTGTTGCTGGCGTCTTTCCAGAGTCTGCTGTACCGCTACAGTGGCCAGCAGGACATCCGCGTCGGTGTGCCAATCGCCAACCGCAGCCGGGTTGAGGTGGAACGTCTTGTCGGGTTCTTCGTCAACACTCAGGTATTCAAGGCGGATATCGATGGGCAGCTTTCCGTCGGCCAATTGTTGCAGCAGGTCAAGCGCCGCAGCCTGGACGCCCAGAGCCATCAGGACCTGCCGTTCGAGCAGTTGGTGGAGGCCCTGCAACCAGAGCGCAGCCTCAGCCATAACCCGCTGTTCCAGGTGATGTTCAACCACCAGAGTGAGGCGGGGTTGATGACGTCGGGGCAGTCACTGCCGGACTTGCGCGTAGAAGTGCTGGATTGGGGCAGCCAGACCGCGCAGTTCGACCTGAGCCTGGACACCCAGGCTTCGGCGGAGGGTATCCACGCCACCCTGACGTACGCGACCGACCTGTTTGCGCCCGCCGTTCTCGAGCGCATGCTGGCCCATTGGCAGAACCTGTTGTGGGGCATGCTGGATGATCCGCAACAGCGGGTCAGCCAGTTGCCGCTGCTGGAGCCTGTCGAACAGCAGACCCTCGTAAGGCAATGGAATGCCACGGCGCGCGACTATCCGCAACAGCCGGTGCATCAATTGATCGAAGCGCAGGTTGCGCAGACGCCGGATGCCCCCGCACTGGTCTTCGCCGCGCAGCGCCTGAGCTATGCCGACTTGAACCGGCGCGCCAACCGTCTTGCCCATCACTTGATCCAGGCTGGCGTCGGGCCGGACGTGTTGGTCGGATTGGTCGTGGAGCGTTCCATCGAGATGGTGGTCGGCCTGCTCGCCGTGCTCAAGGCCGGCGGTGCCTATGTGCCGCTGGACCCGGATTACCCGCCTGAGCGCCTGGCGTACATGCTTGAAGACAGCGGCGTGAAGCTGCTGTTGACCCAGTCCCACCTGCTGGAACAACTACCGCGTGCCGAAGGCATCGAATACCTGTTGCTGGGCGACTCCGGGTTCGAAGACTTCCCTGACACCAATCCCGGCCTTGCGCTGGACGGCGAGAGCCTCGCGTATGTGATCTACACCTCCGGCTCCACCGGCCAGCCCAAGGGCGCGGGCAACCGCCATTCGGCGTTGACCAACCGCTTGTGCTGGATGCAAGAGGCCTACCACTTGACCCCTCGCGATACGGTGTTGCAGAAGACACCGTTCAGCTTCGACGTGTCGGTTTGGGAGTTCTTCTGGCCGTTGATGACCGGTGCGCGCCTGGTGGTCGCGGCGCCGGGGGATCACCGTGATCCGGCGAGGATGGTGGCGCTGATCAACGCCGAACAGGTGACGACGCTGCACTTTGTGCCATCGATGCTGCAGGCGTTCATGCAGGATGCGGCAGTCTCCAGTTGCCAGAGCTTGCGCCGCATTGTGTGCAGCGGTGAAGCGTTGCCGGTGGACGCGCAGCAACAGGTCTTTGCCAAATTGCCTGCGGCCAGCCTGTACAACCTGTACGGGCCGACGGAGGCCGCCATCGACGTGACCCACTGGACCTGCGTCGATGAACAACGCGACACGGTACCCATCGGCCAGCCGATCGCCAATCTGCAGACCTACGTGTTGGATGCCCAGTTGCAAGCGGTGCCCGTCGGCGTGGCGGGCGAGTTGTACTTGGGCGGCCTGGGCCTGGCGCGCGGCTACCACCGCCGTCCCGCGCTGACCGCTGAACGTTTCACTGCCTCGCCGTTCGATTCGGGGGCGCGCTTGTACCGCACGGGTGACCGTGTGCGCCAGCGCGCCGACGGTGTGATCGAATACCTCGGACGCCTGGATCACCAGGTCAAGTTGCGTGGCCTGCGTATTGAATTGGGTGAAATCGAAGCGCGGATCCTCGAAACCGCTGAAGTCCAAGAGGCGTCGGTGCAGGTGGTCGATGACAAGCATCTGGTCGGCTACCTGGTGCTGCAAGCGCCCGGTGAGCACTGGCGCGAACCGCTCAGTGCGCACCTTGCGGCGCATTTACCCGATTACATGATTCCGGCGCAGTGGGTGTTGCTGGAACAGATGCCCCTGAGCCCGAACGGCAAACTGGACCGCAAGGCCTTGCCCAAGCCCGACGCGTCTCAGCACCAGCAGGTGTTCCGCGCGCCACACACCGAGCAGGAACAGCGCCTTGCAACGATCTGGGGCGAGGTGCTGGATGTCGAGCGCGTTGGCCTGGATGACAACTTCTTTGAACTGGGCGGTCACTCGCTGCTGGTGTTGATGCTCAAGGAACGCATCCGCAAGGCCACCGGCAAGACGCTGTCGGTTAGCCAATTGATGCTTAACCCCACGGTCGCTGGGCAGGTGAATTGCCTGGGCAACGGCGCGGGGCAGTCGCTGATCGTCAAGCTCAACAGCCAGACAGAAGGCACGCCGCTGTTCCTGTTCCACCCAAGCTACGGCTCGGTGCATTGCTACAAGGCAATCGGCCTGGCACTGCGCGAGCGGCTGCCGGTGATGGGCGTGATCTGCCGCGCGTTGGCCGAGGAGGGCAGCGCCGTACCGAGCTGGCAAGCGATGGTCGAGGACTACACCGGGCAATTGCTCGATGCGTTGCCCGAGGGGCGCTATCGTCTCGCGGGCTGGTCCATGGGCGGTAACCTGGCCATGGAAGTCGCCTATGCCTTGGAGCAAGCCGGGCGTGAGGTGGAAGTGGTCGGCTGGATCGATGCCTCGCCACCGTACTGGCTCAAGGCTTACTGGGACGCAGCGGTGATTGCGGATGACGATGATCTGTCGGTCAACCAGCGCCGCGTTGAACTGTTGCAGGTGATGTTCCCGGCGTCGAGCCAGCAGATCCGCACCGCCTGGTTGGACAGCCAGGCATTCTTCAGTGATGAAGCGCAGCAATGGCAGGCACTGGGCGCCTGGGCTGAAGAGGCGTTAGGCGAGACGTTCCGGGAAATCAAGGCAAGCTTGCTTGAAGGGGATGAAGCGCAGATCTCCTGGGAACTGGACCGCACCCTGGGCCAGCGGCTCAAGGACGCCGACTTCAAACCGCTCAAGGCGCCGATCCGCTGCTGGTGGGCCGCCGGCAGCCGTGCAGGCCAGCATCGCCAATTGATTGAAGCGACCATGGAGCAGGTGGTGGGCCAGGGGTGTGTCCAACAGTCGGTGCTGATCGACTCCACCCACGATCGCATCATCGATAACGCTGCGTTTGTGCAGAGCTTCGCCGATGCGATGAAGTAACGGTCGGCAGCAACCCAAGCCCCTGGCCTCTACGGCCAGGGGCTTTTTTGTGCCGGGTGTACGGGCAGGCGCGCACTAAAAAGCCCCTGGTCATTGCGCATGGCCAGGGGCTTGGTTGGAACGGCTAGCGTCTATGCATCAGAAGTTCCAGCGGGTACTGAGCATGATGTTACGTGGGTCACCGTAGTAGACCGAATTGTAGAAGCCGATGTTGGTGTAGTACTTCTTGTCGAAGATGTTGTTGACATTGAGGCTGGCCGATACGTTCTCGGTGACCTGGTAACGGGCCATCAGGTCCACAAGCCACAGGGGATCCTGGGAGAGTTTATCCTGGCTGCCGGTGGCGTAGTTGTTGGTCAGCACCTTCCAACCCGTACCCTGCCAGCGCACGCCGCTGCCCAGGGTCAGCTTGTCGAGGGCGCCGGTCAGCTTGTAGCTGGTGTAGATGTTGACTTGGTCTTCCGGTTCCCAGGTCGAAAGTTTTTCACCGTCTTTGTCGCGCATGATCTTGTGCGTGTAGCCCGCCTGCAACTGCCAGCCGGGGGCCAGCTCGCCGGAGACTTCCGCTTCATAGCCCTTGGTCTTGGCCTCGGTGCCCTTGGACGCGTAGTCAAGACCAGGGTAGCTGTCGGGTATGTAGTCATTGTCGTCGATGGCACGGTTTTTCTCGTGTACTTCGAAGTAGGCGAGGCTGGCGTTGAGGCGGCCATCGAAGAACTCGCCCTTGAAGCCGACCTCATAGTTCTTGCCTTCATCCGGTTCGATCGGCTTGTTATTGCGGTCGCGGTAGTCGTCCTGAGGCAGGTAGATCTCGGTGAAGCTGGCATAGGCCGAGAGGTTCTCGGTGAAGTCGTAGGTTAGCCCGGCGTAAGGCACGACCTTGCCGGTGTCCTTGACCTGGCTGGTGCCGCTGACCTCGTAGTTGTTGACTCGGGTACCCAAGATCAAGTGCCAGTCATCGGCCAGGCTGAAGCGGCCGGTGATGTACTGGGCGCTCTGGCGAGTCAGCTCGTCGTTGCGCTTGGTCTGCGGGCCACGGTCAGGTTTGGGGGCGTCGCCGTCCCAATCGAAGTAATCGTGGCTGTTGTTGTAGTTGGTGGCGTTGGTGTAGTCGCGGCCTAGCCAGCGGGAGCGCGAGACCGAGGCGCCGACCACCAGTTCATGCTCGCGGCCGAACAGGCTGAACGGCCCGGTGGCGTACAGGTCGCCGGTGTCGCTGGTGGTCTCGCCGTTGTAGGTACGCGTAAGCAGCGAAGCCTTGCCGGTGGCTGCGTTCGGTGCTAACAGGGCGGACAACGGTGCCTTGTAGCCGTTGATCTGGTGGTTGTACTGCGCCTTGCCAACCCAGCCGTTATCGAACGTATGTTCCAGGGTCGCGAAGCCGGTACGGGTGTACTGGGCCCACTTGCTGTACTTGGCGCCGTTGTTGAACGAACGCGAGGTGCTGATGCGGTTGCCCTCGGAGTCATACAGCGACGCCGCCCCTGACCAGCTGGAACCTTGTGGGTCGCTGTCCTGGTAGTCACCGCCGACGGTCAGCAGAGTGTCCGGCGCCAGATCGAATTCCAGGATGCCGTAGTACACGTTGGTCTTGCGCTGGTAGTGATCGAGGAACGTGTGTTTGTCCTGGTAGGCCGCCACTGCACGGCCGCGCACGTTGCCGGATTCGGTGAGCGGACCGCTCACATCCACTTCCGAGCGGTAGTTGTCCCAGGAACCGGCGCCCAGGTCGATGTAGCCCTTGAATTCCGAGGTCGGCTTCTTGCGGACCATGTTGATGGTGCCGCCAGGGCCACCGGCGCCGGTCAGCAGGCCGGTCGCGCCCTTGAGGATTTCGACGCGGTCGTAGATCACTGTATCGGTCAGGGTGTGGCCGGACGAATACTGGGCGTCTTGCAGGATGGGAATGCCATCGTACTGGAAGTTCTGGATGGCAAAGCCACGGGAGAAGTAGCTGGTGCGTTCGCTGTCATACGCGGCAACAGTGATGCCGGGGGTATGGCGCATCACGTCGTCGATCGACTTGAGGTTGAAGTCATCCATGGCCTGGCGGGTCACCACCGAGATCGATTGCGGCGTCTCCCGTGGCGTCAGCACCATGCGGGTCGCGGTCGCGATGGTCCCGGGCGTATAGGAACCCGAACCTTCGGTAATGGTGCCGAGCTGGTTGGCGGTCACCTGGGTGGCGCCCAGCTCCAGGGCGGACGAGCGGCCGGCAGTCAGTGTCATTGTGTTGCCCTGCAGGTCGAAGTCCACGCCGGTGCCGGTGAGCAGCGTGGTCATGGCCTGGCCAGGCTGCAACTTGCCCTTGACCTTGTGGCTGCGTTTGCCTTCGACGTCGGTCGGGCTGTACAGCACTTGCAGGTTGGCCTGCTTACCAAATTCTTGAAGAGCGCTACCCAGCGACTGTGCAGGGACATTCAGCTCGATCTCCTGCGCCTGAACATAACCTGCCACTGGCAGCGTCAGCGCAACGGCTATAGCGCCTGGTAGTACGCGGGTGTTCAAGAGGCGGCGCATGGAGAGTGCCTTGCTCAAGGGACTCAGACCAAATGTTGCTGGCATGGGTGAATTCTCTTCTAGGTATTAAGTGGGCAGATTATAAGTATTTGTTGGGGTTGGTTCTCATTACCACTAGTGAGACGTTCCTACCTGAAGAAACCGGAAAAGAAATTCACGCGGGTTCCATTTCATACACCACCTGGCCCGCACTCAGGCGCACCAACTGGTCGGCAATATCGAAATAGCGGTCGTCATGACTGATCACGATGATGGTCTTGCCCAGGCGCTTGAGGTCCGGCAGCAGCTCGGTGTAGAAGACGCGGCGGAAGGCCGGGTCCTGGTCGGCGGCCCATTCGTCGAACACCAGTACCGGGCGTTCCTCCAGCCAGGCATTCACCAGGGCCAGGCGTTTGCGCTGGCCAGTGGAGAGGTCGGTGGTGCTGAACACGCCGTCCTTGACGCTGACCTTGTGCGCGATTTCCAGGCGTTCCAGGTACTTGGCGGCACTGTCCAGCGATTGTGTGGCGCTGCCTTGGACCAGGTCATCGAACAGGTAGTAATCGGCGAAAACCGTGGTGAACAGCTGGCGGTAGTCGTCGCGTGCCGGGTCGGTCACGGTTTCGCCGTTGAGGCGGATTTCGCCGGCGTGGGGTTGATACAGGCCCAGCAACAGCTTGATCAGGGTGGTCTTGCCGCAGCCGTTTTCGCCGACGATAAATACGATATCGCCCTGCTTGATGCTCAGGTTGATCGGTCCCAGGTGGAACGGCTGGCTGCCTTCCACCGGCGGCGGGCTGTACGTCACGCCGCGCAATTCCAGGCTGTTGACCACCGGCGTCGGGGCTTCGCTGCCATCCATCAGCAAGTGCGGCTCGGGGGATGAGAAGCGGTCGGACAGCTCGGTAATGCGCGCAAAGGCAATCCGCGCCTTGCCGATGATCGGCAAGTAACCCACCACATGCTCCAGCGGGCCTTTCATGTACAGCAATACCAGCACGAAGCCGGTGATCACCGCCGGGTCGGGGTTGGGGTTGTAGGCCTGCATGGCGAGGGCCAGGCCAATGACCACGAAGAACAGCATCGAGCCAAAGGTCTTGGCGACGATATAGATGTTCACCGAGCGCACCTGGATATCGCTGATGCGGTCGGCGGTTTCCTGGATGCGGTGGGTGTTCATGCGATAGCGGCGTGGGCGGTGGATGCGCAGTTCCTTGGCGCCCGAGGCGATCGCGGAGTAGTAGCGTTGCAGTTCGTCTTCCTGGTCGCGGGCTTCGTCGAAACCGCGGATGCCCTTGTGCCCGGCAACAAATTGCACGCTGCTGCCGATGGCGATGGCCACGATCATCATCAGGAACATCGGCACCGACAGGTACGCCAGGTAGCCCAGGCACCCGAGGGTGACGGTGGTGGCGATGGCCAACGGGGTGAACGCAAAGGAAAAATCGCTGATGGTGTCGACGTCGTGGGTCAGCACCGGAATCAACCGGTGGGAGCGATACCGCTCAATCTGCTCGATGGGCGCTGACAGCACCTTTTCACCGAGGTCCTTGCGCAGCGCGGCGATAATCCGCTGGCCCACATAGTTGGTGCCGATATCGGAGACGATCGAACTGGTCAGTGCCAACACGCACAACGCCGCAAACGTCAGGATCACCCCCTGCGTCATCCCGGTGGACGAGTGCAGGGCGTTATTGATGGTTGCCAGCAACAACGTGATGGCCAGGCCGCCGGCCATGCCCAGGGTGACGGAGACGATCACAATGGTGCGAAAGGGCCTGAGCAATGCGAGCAAACCGTTGAAGGCGCCGCGCTTGGGGTCGGTCATAAATACTTCCCGGAAAATGAAAAAGAGGGGGCTGGGCACACAGACCCTTACCCATGACAAACGAAGGATTGGCGCGACTATTTAGCTCGGCGTGCCCGGCGGTGGCGGTGATGGATAAATTGGGCGGGGCCTGGTTCGTTCTTGTGGTGTAGGCGCACGCGTATTGGCGCGTGCCTGATCTATCCAGCGAGAGCGAGACAATGACGAAAAAGAATCTGGTGTACGTATGGTCCCTGCGCAATGCCGCGGCCGACAAGGCCGGGCAGCCGGTGGCGTACAAGGACCACGAGCGCTACATGATGTCGGTGCTGGAATCCCTGGCGGGGGCGCTGAACGACACGCCGCTCGGCGATGCGTACAACCTGGTGGGGGTGGTGTACGACGATGACGAGCAGAACCCGCGTGACCAGCAATTGGTCCGTGACTACGGTTTTGCCTACCAGCCGGGGCGCCAGTGGCTGTACCCGGCCGACCTGCGGGTGCAGGGGCGCCTGGTCAATGATTTGCTGCTGAGCGTGCCGTCCACTTATCGGCGCCTGCCACGGGGCAGCGCGGAACACATCGCCGGCAAGCAGGACTTCGAACGCCGTCTGCACGACACGCTGGTGGAATTGAAGGCCGATATCGTGGTGCTGGACGGCCTGCTGGTGATCCTCGACGAGCTGGTACGCCCCGGAGCGCCGTTTGCCCGTCGCATCATGAACATCCACCCGGGCATTACCCGCATCGAGTCGCCTTACGAGCGCCGGGGCGCCTATGCAACCTGGAACGCCCTGTACGGCGCGCGTGGGCTGACGGTCACGGACTGGGCCACCAAGGCCACGACGCCTTCGGAACCGCTGTACCTCACCGGCGCCTCGTTCCACTACGTGGACAACGGCATCGATTCGGGCGAAGTGTTCCACGACGTGCTCAAGACCGAGATCTCGCCGGACGACACCATCCTCGAACTGCGCTGGAACAACTTCAACAACAGCCTGTTCCCGGCGTTGCATGAAGGGTTGGCGTTGCTGGCGCAGAAGGGAATCTAAGCGGGCACGGTTAAGAATGTGGGAGCGGGCTTGCTCGCGAATGCGGTGTGTCAGTCAATGAATATGTCGACTGACACACCGCATTCGCGAGCAAGCCCGCTCCCACATTAGATCTCCTGGGTGTTACAGGTCGCGCACTACGCGGAACCCAATCCAATCCCCCCGCGTCTGCGGGTAGATGGTGTTGCGGTTGCCCGAGCGCGAGAACACCGGCGCTTCACCCCAGTCATTGCCGCGAATCATGTAGCCCTCGCAGTTCGGCTCCATCCACGCACTGCCGTCGGTAGGCGCGCCGACGTAGTTGGGGTGTTCGCAGTCGGCCACGCGCTCGTAGACGTTGCCGTGCATGTCGTACATGCCAAAGGCATTCGGCGGGTAGCTGCCGACCGGCGACGAATAGCTGTACCCATCGGCCGGGCCATAGGTGTTGGCATGCTGGGCGATGCTGTAGTCCTTGCCCTCATCGAACGGGAAGGGGAATGGCCCGGTAGACCCGGCACGCGCGGCGTATTCGCGTTGGGCCTCGCTGACCATGTGGTACTGCTGGCCGGTTTTTTTCGACAACCAGGCCACGTACTGCTTGATGTCGTCCATGTCCATGCACACCGCCGGCTGGCGTGGGCCCTGGGGGTAGCGCGGCTTGCTGGCGATGCATTCGCGGCCGGGGCGGGTGTCGCCATCGGCGATCTTCACCCCGGTCTGGCGCACATAACTGTCCCATTCGCCGGCGGTGATGTGGAAGCGGCTCATGGCGAACGGCTTGGCAAAGGTCACCTCATGCATCGGGCCTTCATCCGGCTCGCGGCCGACTTCACCCTCGGGTGTGCCCATGGTGAAGGTGCCGGCGGGCAGCACCACCATTTCCGGGCAGTCCTTGCAGTCCTTGAACACTTTGCCGGGTTGTGGCGCGGCGGCCTGGGCGAGGCTTGGCAACAAGGCGCCGCACAGGGCGGTCAGTGCCAATGCCGTGAGGGGTTTGTTCATGGAGTCCTCTCATTCAACGTGGAAAAGGTGTGCGTTACACCCGCTGGCCCAGCAACGTCATGAAGCGCTGGATCTCTGCGGAAGAATTGAGCAGCCCAGGCGCGGTGCGGATCACTGGGCCGACATCACGGTCTACCGCATCGATCACCACGCGGTTTTTCATCATGTAGGCGGCCACGGCGTCACTGTCCTGGCCCTTGACCCTGAAGAAGGTAAAGCCGGCCGACAGCTCGGGGCTGCGTGGTGTGACCAGTTCGATCTGCGGGTGTGCCAGCAGCTGATCTTTCAGTTCGGTGTTCAACGCATGGATGCGCGCCTGCACCGGCGCCTTGCCCAGCTGCAGGTGCAACTTGAAGGCTTCGTCCGCCGCCCAGCGATGCTCGAAGGCGTGGTAGCCGCCTGGGGTCATGATGGTGGCGAAGTCCTTGTCTTCGGAGAAGGTCGGCACCATGGGGGTCACGTACTTGTTTTGCGGGTCGCGGGCGCACACCAGTCCGGTGCCGCGCGGGCCGAACATCCACTTGTGGGTGCCGGCGATGAAAAAGTCGCAGTGCATGTCCGGGAAATCGAGGTTTTCCACGCCAAAGCCATGCACGCCGTCGACCACGTAAAGGATACGGTCCTTGTCGTCACGGTTGCGGTTGTGTTCTTCCACCAGCTTGCCGATCTCGCCGATGGGCAGTTTCACGCCGCTGCCGGACTGCACCCAGGTCATGCCGAGTACCCGGGTGTTGGGGCGGATGTTGCGCTGGATGTTGCCCAGCACCTCGTCGACGGACACGCGGTGGGCGTTCTCGAACAGGCGAATCTTGCGGACTTGGGTCTGCTCCTTGCGCACCCGGAAGTCCAGGCTGAACTCGGTGGCGTAGTGTTCGTGGACCGTGGTGAGGATCTCCTGGTCGGGCCGCACCTTGATCCCGCCATAAATCATCGCCAACCCTTCGGAGGTGCTGCCGGTGAGGGCGATCTGCGGCGGCGTGGCGTTCAGGTAGCGGCCGGCCCACTCGCGTACCTGGCCTTCGCGTTTCCAGGTTTCCTGCCGGTCCCAGTCCATGGCCAGGCCAGGGTTGCGATCGATCTGCGCGCGGTAGCGCTCAATGGCCGCGCGCACCGGCTTGGGGTGCGTGGCCACCAGGAAGTTGGAGAAGTGCAGGTAGTCTGGGTCCTGGTTGAACAGTTGCTTGAGCCCCGTCCATGGGTCATCGGTTGTGTTGGCGGCGAAGGCCTGCGGAAGCAGGGCAGCGCCCAGTGGCAGGCTGGCGGCAAATACACCAGCCTGCTTGAGGAACGTACGGCGGTCGGTCATGGACTGGCTTCTGGATGATTAGCGGTTGGCCAACGGCTTGGCGGCTTTTTGTACCTGGTCCCACACCCGCAGGAAGTTGCCTCCCCACAGCTTGGCGATGTCGGCTTCGGAGTAGCCGCGCTGGATCAGTTCGGCAGTGACGTTGCGTATTTCGCCGACGTTGTTCCAGCCCTGGACACCGCCGCCATCGTTGAAGTCCGAAGACAGGCCGACATGGTCGATGCCGATCTTGCGCACGGTGTAGTCGATGGCATCCCCCAGGTCCTTGAGCGTGGCCTTGGGTTCCTCATCGAGAATGCCGTACAGCGCGCTGGCATACTCGCCGAACTTGTGTTCGGGCCAGGCGGCGATGATCGCGTCGCCCGGCATCAAAGCCACGGCGAGGTTGGGCAGGGGCGGCAGGTCGAAACGTGCGCGCAGGGCGTTGAGCTTGTCCTGGGTCGGCTGGCTCAGCGGGCGCAGGTAAGCGGAGAACCCCACGATCTGCACCACGCCGCCGCTGTTCTTGATCAGTTGCAGCTCTTTGTCGCTCAGGTTGCGCGGGATATCCACCGACGCGCGCGGCGCCGAATGGGACGCCACCATCGGCGTGCGGCTCAATTGCGCCACTTGCTCCAGCGCCTTGGTCGACATTTGCGACACATCGATGATCACCCCCAGGTCATTGAGGCGGTGCACCGCTTGTTTGCCGATGTCCGACAGGCCATCAAGGGCGTCGGTGGAGTCATTGAAAAACGGCAGCGGGCGCGACGAGTCCGACCAGGCGTTATTGCCCACATAGCTGAAACCGAACATGCGCATGCCGCGCGCCGCCCACAGGTCCAGCAGGTTCAGGTCGTTGCCCAGCGGGTAGGCGTTGAGCATGCTGATGAAGATTGCGAACTTGCCTTCGCCATGCAGGCGCCGGAAATCATCCGGGGTGTAGGCGATGGCGACCTGATTGGGGTAGTCGCGCACCATGCCGCTGATGATCTTGTAGCGCACTTCCTGTTCGTTGCGCGCGGCGTCGACAAAACCGTCGGTGGGTTTGTGCGGGGCGTTGGGGCCGTTCCAGATTTCCGGCCAGCCGAAGATGGTCAACGCTGCGCCGGACAAGCGCCCGCGTGCCGCCTTGGCCAGGTCGAACTGGCCTTCGCCGTCCTTGTCCGCCTCGTTGCCGGCGGTGCCGAAATCCACGGGCACGGTGATATGGCTGTCGAACGACAGCAACCGATCCTGCATTTCATTGGCCTGCTTGATCACCGCCAGCGGGTAACCGGCATTGCCCTTGAACCAGTGATCCCAGACCAGGAAACCGGCTCCGGCACCGATGGCCAGTGCCAGCGGCAAGCCGATATACAGCGCCTTTTTCGAACGTGGTTTTGTCATTGCCATCTCAGTCAGTTGAGGCCTTCGCTATCAGGGAAGAACGAGTGATGGGCGGGGAAATTTAGGCGGGCAGGGCACGCCGGTAAATTTCCCCGGCGTGCAAACGTTCTAGCTCTGATAAAGCCGTTTCCTAAGGTAGACAATGACCATCTCTCGACGTGGGTTCATCGCAGGCCTGGCACTGACAGGTGCCGCTGTGCCGGCAGCCTTCTATGCCCATCGCGAGTTGACGCGCGAAGAAGAATTCCCCATCACCCCCGGCGAAGCCACGGTGGACCTGGCCGACACCGCCGGCCAGCACCTGGCGAACACGCTGCGTGGGGTCTGGGACCTGCGCCTGGAAGGTCGCGACGCCGGCCTCAAAGGGCTACCACTGCAAGATTTGCAACTGCTGCTCGACATCGCGCCCCGTGGGCGCGGTTTGCGCGGTTACCTGGACACCTCCGCCCACCTGCGCGCCGAAGGCGAGCCGCGTTACCGTGTGCTGGGTGACCTGCTGACGGGGGAGAGCGCTGTGCTCTACTGGCGCCTGATCGACCGTGATTCGGTCGACGGTACACCCGCCTATGAATTCAAGATGACCCTTGATGAGGTCTGGGCGGCCTTTGCCAACGCCGGCAGCAGCACCCTCAGTGGGCAGATCCTCGACCTGGATCGGCCACTTGCATGGGTTGAGCGCGATAATCGCTTCATCGCCCACAAGCAGTGGTTCCCCGAAGCCCGGCAGCGCATCGGCCTCAACCCGACCCTGCTGGCCTGGCTGATTTCCCCCGAACACCGCCTGTTTCACCAACTGTGGCACGCCACCCGTGACCAGTGGCACAAACTCTCCGAGGAAAAACGCGACGCCCTGCGTGGTATTGGCTGGCAACCCGGCCCACGCGGCCAGGAACGCGATGCCCGGGGTAAACGCAAGGACCGTAACGGCTCGGGTATCGACTTCTTCTTCATGCACCGCCACATGCTCGGCACCGCGCGCTCCATGCAGGACCTGCCCTCGTGGCCGCAATTCCCCGAGCCACAACCGGCCCTGGAACGCGATCGCCTGGGCTTTCTGCGTTACTTCGACAACCACGACGGCTTCGCGCTGCCGCCCACCTGGCAGGCACCCGATGACAGCGAGTACACCCAGTGGGTCAGCGACATCAAGGCTGCCGAGACTTACCACAGCAACTTTCAGGTGTGGGAGTCCCAATACCGCGACCCGCGCTACCTGGCCAAATTCACCCTGGGGCAGTTGGGCTCCGAGATGGAACTGGGCCTGCACGACTGGCTGCACATGCGCTGGGCCTCGGTGCCGCGCGACCCGTCCAACGGCGCACCGGTGCCCATGGCCCGCGACCCGTCGGACTTCGCCCCACGCTGGTACGCGGCGGAAAACGACTTCCTTGGCGACCCGTTTTCCTCCCACGTCAACCCGGTGTTCTGGCACTTCCACGGCTGGATCGACGACCGCATTGAAGACTGGTTCCGTGCCCATGAGCGCTTCAATCCGGGCGAAGTCCAGCGCATGCAGGTCAACGGCGTCGCCTGGTTCGCGCCGGGGCGCTGGGTGGAGGTAGGCGACCCCTGGCTCGGCCCGGACACCCATGGCTGCAGCACCACGCCGGGCTTGCAGATGGGCCGGTCGATGGAGATGGACCCGGAGACCATGAAGCTGGCGCTGCGCATTACCTTCGGCGAAGACGAAGGTAGGTTGCAGGGACTGTTCAAGCGCGTACCGAAACGGCCTTGGTATGCGCGGCACCTGAAGTTGAAAACCTCCTGATTTTGAAACCGGGCGCGTGTTATGGCGAGTGTGACTTGCTGTGGTGAGCCCACTCACCACAACAAGCCCACTCACCAAAGGAATACGGCGTTGCGCAATTGCGATTGAACCAACCCAGATCCTCCTTGTCCCCGCTTCCCATGTCACCCCCCGCCTGTCAAATCCCTTAATTTTCCAAGCCTGCCGGAAGCCTCTCCAGGCCCCCGGCTGCGCCCGCTATTTTTTTGGATGCGGGGCGCCCAGCACCCGATTCAAGCGGCAGCTGAAAACGGACTTTCTTCTCCACCGTGACTTATCAGGCAGGTTACCCCATGCAGTTCAGCGAATTATTGGCAGCGATTTCCACCCATGCGATCCGTCTGCAACTGGAAGAAGGCGACCTGATCATCCTCGGTGACGACGAGGCATTGGAGGATGCGCTGTGGGATCAATTGATCGCCCACAAGCCCCGGCTGCTGGCGTTGGTTGCCGAGCATGGCGGTGACTGGCTCAGCCCGGCCTATCGCATCACGCCGGACATGCTCGCGCTGGTCAACCTCGACCAGGCGGCCATCGACCGTATCGTCGCCGCCATCCCTGGGGGCGCGGCGAATGTGCAAGACATTTACCCGCTGGCGCCGCTGCAGGAGGGCATGCTTTACCACCACCTGTCAGCGGAGCAGGGCGACCCCTACGTGTTG
The DNA here is from genome assembly GCF_024112395.2 of Pseudomonas pergaminensis. NCBI lineage: Bacteria > Pseudomonadati > Pseudomonadota > Gammaproteobacteria > Pseudomonadales > Pseudomonadaceae > Pseudomonas > Pseudomonas pergaminensis. The sequence continues at coordinate 2,541,378 of NZ_CP078013.2, forward strand.
CACGCGCAGTTCGAGTTTGACAGCCGCGCACGGTTGCACGCGTTTGCCGAAGCCTTGCAATGGGTGATCGATCGCCACGACATCCTGCGTACCTCCATGGTCTGGGAGCGCCTCGACGAGCCGCTGCAGGTGGTGTGGCGCAAGGCGAGCCTGGTGTGCGAAGCCGTGGAGATCGATGCCCGCAACTACCGCATGGACCTGGGCCAGGCGCCGCTGCTGCGCCTGGTGTTTGCCGAGGACGCACTCACTGGGCGTGTGGCGGCGACCCTGCTGTTTCACCACACCATTCTCGACCACACTGCCCTGGATGTGGTGCGCCATGAAATCCAGCTGTACCTGGCTGGCGAGCAGGCCCTGGCGGGTGAGCCGGTGCCGTTTCGCAGCTATATCGCCCAGGTGCGCCACGGCGTCAGCGAACAGGCGCATGAGGCCTTTTTCCGCGAGATGCTGGCAGACATCGATGAGCCGACGCTGCCTTTCGGGTTGCAGGACGTACAGGGTGACGGGCTGGGCATTGACGAGGCACGTGTCGCCGTCGACAGCGCGCTGAGCCGCCGCCTGCGCACCCTGGCGCGGCCCCTTGGTGTCAGCGTGGCAAGCATGATGCACTTGGCGCTGGCCCGCGTGCTGGGTGTGGTCTCCGGCCGTGATGCCGTGGTGTTCGGCACCGTGATGCTCGGTCGCATGGGGGCGGGCGAGGGCGGTGAACGGGCCTTGGGCATGTTCATCAACACCTTGCCCTTGCGCGTGGATGTGGGCGAGCAGGGCGTGCGCGCCGGGGTCAAGGCTACCCACGAACGCCTGACCACCTTGCTCAACCACGAACATGCGTCCCTGGCGCTGGCCCAGCGTTGCAGTGGTGTCGCCGCGCCGACGCCGCTGTTCAGCGCCATGCTCAACTACCGCCACAGCGCCGCCACGGACATGGCCGAGGTGATCGAGGTGGCCGAGGGCATTCGCGTGCTCGGCGCCGAGGAGCGCACCAACTACCCGCTGACGGTCAACGTCGATGACCTGGGTGAAGATTTCGCCCTGACGGTGATGGTTGACGCATCCATCGGTGCTGCACGTGTCGCCACCTACCTGCACACCGGCCTGGAAAGCCTGGCCAATGCCCTGGAACAACGACCGGATATGCCGCTCAGCGGCCTGAATATCCTGCCCGACGCCGAACGCCACACCCTGTTGCACCGCCTCAATGAAACCCCCGCGCACTACGCCGACACGGCCCTGATCCATCAACACGTCGAAACCCACGCCGCTGCCCAGCCCGACGCCATTGCCTTGCGCTTCGACAACCAGCGCGTGAGCTACCGCCAACTCAACGAACGCGCCAACCAGGTCGCCCACCGCCTGCTGGCCCAGGGCATCCGCCCCGATGACCGCGTGGCCATCTGCGTGGAACGTGGCCCGGAGATGATCATCGGCCTGCTCGGCATCCTCAAGGCCGGCGCCGGCTACGTGCCGATCGACCCGGCCTACCCGCTGGAGCGCATTGCCTACACCCTGGCCGACAGCGAACCCGTGGCCGTGCTGGTGCAGGTCAATACCCGCCACCTGGTCGGCGACCTGCCGCAGGTCGACCTCAACGGGTTGCGCGGCGAATCCCTCGTCAATCCTCGGGTCAGCCTCAGCCCGGCTCACCTGGCCTACGTGATCTACACCTCTGGCTCCACGGGCGAGCCCAAGGGGGTGATGATCGAACACCGCCAGGTCGCGCGCTTGTTCACGGCGACCGAGCACTGGTTCGGCTTCAACCGCAACGACGTCTGGGCGCTGTTCCATTCTTTCGCGTTCGACTTTTCGGTGTGGGAAATCTGGGGCGCGCTGATGCATGGCGGCCAGTTACTGATCGTGCCGCAACTGGTCAGCCGCTCGCCGGACGAGTGCTACACGCTGCTCTGCGAAGCGGGCGTGAGCATCCTCAACCAGACGCCCAGCGCGTTCCGCCAATTGATCGCTGCACAAGGCCAGAACCCGCAGTCCCATTCCCTGCGCCAGGTGATCTTCGGCGGCGAGGCACTGGAGCCGGGCATGCTCAAGCCGTGGTACGCCCGAGCGATCAACGCCGGGACGCAATTGGTGAACATGTACGGCATCACCGAAACCACCGTGCACGTGACCTACCGCGCCCTGGAAGCGGCGGATGCGCAGTTGGTCGGTGTCAGCCCGATTGGCGTGCGCATTCCCGATTTGCAGTTGTATGTGCTCGACGCACGCCGCGAGCCCTTGCCGCTGGGTGTGGTCGGCGAGTTGTACGTGGGCGGCGCCGGTGTGGCGCGGGGTTACCTCAACCGGGACGCGCTGACCGCCGAGCGCTTCCTGCCCGACCCGGCCACCGGCCTGCGCATGTACAAGACCGGTGACCTCGGCCGCCTGCGGGCCGATGGCAGCGTCGAATACCTGGGCCGCAACGATGACCAGGTGAAGATTCGCGGTTTCCGCATCGAGCTGGGCGAGATCGAAGCGCGGCTGGCCAGCGCCGAGGGCGTGCGTGACGCCGTGGTGATCGCCCGTGAAGACGAGCCGGGCGACAAGCGCCTGGTGGCCTACGTGATTGCCGACGGCGAGCTGCGTGCCGCCGACCTGCGCGACCACCTGCTGCTGAGCCTGGCCGAACACATGGTGCCCAGCGCCTTCGTACTGCTGGAAAAACTGCCGCTGACCACCAACGGCAAGCTTGACCGCAAGGCACTGCCCGCACCGGACGCCGCTGCGCTGGCCCGCCGAAGCTACGAAGCCCCCCAAGGCGCGGTGGAAACCGCCATCGCCACGATCTGGCAAGACCTGCTCAAGCTCGACCACGTGGGGCGTGACGACAACTTCTTCGAACTGGGCGGCCATTCCCTCTTGGCGGTCAAGCTGATCGAACGGATGCGCCAGGTCGACCTCAGCGCCGACGTGCGCGTGCTGTTCGGCCAGCCAACCCTGGCGGCGCTGGCTGCGGCGGTGGGCGGGCAACAGGAAGTGCAGGTGCCGGCCAACCTGATAACCCACGCCACCACGCACATCACCCCGGACATGATTCCCCTGGTGGAACTGGACCAGGCGGCCCTTGACCACATCATCCAGCAAGTGCCCGGCGGCATCAGCAACGTACAGGACATCTACGGCCTGGCGCCGTTGCAGGCCGGCATTCTTTACCATCACCTGGCAACCACCGAGGGCGACCCCTACGTGTTGCAGGTGCAGTTCAGCTTTAACGACCAGGCGGCGGTGGATGCGTTTATCCAGGCGCTGCACAGCGTGATCGAACGCAATGACATCCTGCGCACCGCGATCCTCTGGGAAGGCCTCAACGAACCGGTGCAGGTGGTGTTGCGCCAGGCCGCGCTGGCTGTCGAGCGTATCGACGAGCCCTTTGCGCGCCTGCAGCAACGCTTCGACCCCCGCCACTTTCGCCTCGACCTGACCCGTGCCTCACTGCTGCGTTTTGCCTACACCGAGGAACAGGGGCGTTTCGTCGGCATTCTGCTGCTGCACCATATCCTGCTGGACCACACGGCCCTGCAGGTGCTGGTGCAAGAGATGAGCGCGAGCCTGTCCGGCAACAGCGCGCAACTGCCCGACGCCGTGCAGTACCGCAACTATGTGGCCCAGGCGCGGCTTGGCGTCAGCCAGGCGCAGCACGAAGCGTTCTTCAGCGAGGTGCTCGGCGATATCGACGAACCGACCCTGGCCTTCGGTTTGCAGGACGTGAATGGCGACGGCAGCGGCATCCTTGAAGCTCACCTGCCCCTGGAACCGGCACTGAGCCTGGGCCTGCGCGAACAGGCGCGGCAGCTTGGCGTGAGTACCGCGAGCCTGGTGCACCTGGCCTGGGCGCAGGTGCTGGGGCAGGTCTCCGGCCAGCAGGCGGTGGTGTTCGGCACGGTGTTGCTGGGGCGCATGCAGGGCGGCGAAGGCGCCGACCGGGCGCTGGGGATGTTTATCAACACCTTGCCGCTGCGCGTCAGCCTCGGCTCCGTCGGCGTTCAGGCCGGCGTGCGCGCCACCCATGCGCGCCTGGCGCAGTTGCTCGGGCATGAGCACGCGTCGTTGTCCCTGGCCCAGCGATGCAGCGGCGTGCCGGGTTCGCTGCCGTTGTTCAGCACCTTGCTCAACTATCGCCACAGTGCACCGGGGCAAGCACCGGGCGACAGCCCGTTTGCAGCCTCCGGCATCCAGATTCTCAGTTCCGAAGAGCGCAGCAATTACCCGCTGGTGCTCAACGTCGATGACCTGGGCACAGGCTTTGCCCTCACCGTGCAAGGCGTGGCGAGCCTGGATGTGCAGCGAGTCGGCGACTACATGCTCACCGCGTTGCGCCACCTGGTGACGGCGCTGCAACAAGCGCCCACCACACCCTTGCAGGCTGTCTCGATCCTGCCGGCCGCCGAGCGCCACCAGTTACTGGTGGACTTCAACGCCACCGCCCGTGAATTCCCGGCGCACCTCACCGTGCATCAACTTTTCGAAGCGCAGGCGCTGGCCCGTCCGCAAGCGGTAGCTGCGGTGCAGGGGAACCTGTCCTTGAGTTACCGCGACCTCAACCGTCGCGCCAATCGCCTGGCCCATCATCTGCTCAACCAGGGCGTGCAACCGGGCGAAAGCGTGGCAATTGCGCTGCCGCGTTCGCTCGACCTGCTGGTCTGCCAACTGGCGATCCTCAAGTGCGGGGCAGTGTATGTGCCGCTGGACGTCAATGCGCCGGTCGAGCGCCAGGCGTTCATCGTGCAGGACAGTGGTGCCCACCGGGTGCTCACTGGCCTGGCCGACCTGAACCTGGACGCGTTGTCGCCGCGCAACCCCGAGTTGCCCCAGTCGGCCGAAAGCGTCGCCTACATCCTCTACACCTCCGGCTCCACCGGGGCGCCCAAGGGGGTGCAAGTGCCGCACCGTGCTATCTCGCGCCTGGTGCTCAATAACGGTTATGCCGAGTTCAACGCGCACGACCGTGTGGCCTTCGCCTCCAACCCGGCGTTCGACGCCAGCACCCTGGATGTGTGGGCGCCGTTGCTCAATGGCGGTTGTGTGGTGGTGGTCGAGCACGCGGTGCTGTTGTCCCAGGCGGCGTTCGCGGCGTTGTTGCAGGAGCAATCCGTCAGCGTGCTGTGGATGACTGCCGGGCTGTTCCACCAGTACGCCGACGCGCTGATGCCGGTGTTCCGCCAATTGCGCTACCTGATCGTCGGTGGGGACGTGCTCGACCCGCAGGTGATCGGCCGGGTGCTTGAACACGGCAAACCCCAACACCTGCTCAACGGCTACGGGCCCACCGAAGCCACCACGTTTTCCACCACCTTTGAGATCACCCAGGTCGGTGAGGGCGGCATTCCCATCGGCCGGCCGATCGCCAATGCCCAGGCCTACGTGCTGGACGCGCGCCAGCAACCGGTACCGCTGGGTGTGGTCGGCGAGCTGTACATCGGCGGTGCGGGCGTGGCCAAGGGCTATTTGAACCAGCCACAACTGACCGCCGAGAAATTCATCCCCAACCCGTTCGGCGACGGCGTGCTGTACCGCACCGGTGACCTGGCCTGCTGGCAGGCCGACGGCACCTTGCTGTACCAGGGGCGCAATGACCTGCAGGTGAAGATCCGCGGTTTCCGTATCGAGCCCGGCGAGATCGAAACCTGCCTGGCCAGCTTCCCAGGCGTGAAAGACACCGTGGTGCTGGCCCGCGAGGACGAGCCCGGTGACAAACGCCTGGTTGCCTATTACACCGCCAGTGCGGCGCTGGATATTGAAGCCCTGCGTGCCCATCTGCAGGGTCAACTGCCGGACTATATGGTGCCGTCGGCGTATGTGTGGCTGGCACTGTTGCCGCTCACCGCCAACGGCAAGCTCGACCGCAAGGGCCTGCCGGTGCCGGACCAGAGCGCATTGCTCAGCCGTGGTTTCGAAGCGCCGGAAGGCGAGGTGGAAACCCAACTGGCGCAGATCTGGGAGGACGTGCTCAAGCTGGAGCGGGTCGGGCGGCACGATCATTTCTTCGAACTTGGCGGGCATTCATTGCTGGCGGTCAGCCTGATCGAGCGCATGCGCCAGGTCGGCCTGAGCTGTGACGTACGCGTGCTGTTCAGCCAGCCAAGCCTGGCGGCATTGGCCGCCGCAGTGGGCAGCGGGCGGGAAGTCGTGGTGCCGACCAATGGTATTCCCACGGGGTGCACGCACATCACGCCGTCGATGCTGACATTGGTGCAGCTCGACCCGACGGCCATCGAGCGTATCGTCGCGAACGTGCCGGGTGGTGCGGCGAACGTGCAGGATATCTACCCGCTGGCGCCGTTGCAGGAAGGCATTCTGTACCATCACATCAGCGCCGAGCAGGGTGATCCGTACCTGCTGCAATCGCGCATGGCGTTCGACAGCCTGGAGCGGCTGCGCGCGTTCATGGGCGCGCTGCAACAGGTGGTCGCTCGCCACGACATCCTGCGTACCGCTGTCGTCTGGGAAGGCCTGGACAGCCCGGTGCAAGTGGTGTGGCGCGAGGCGCAGCTGGTCGTTCAAGAGGTCGCCCTGGACCCGGCGGACGGCGGCATCATCGAGCAGCTGCACGCGCGCTTCGATGCGCGCCATTACCGCCTGGACATCACCCAGGCGCCGTTGCTGCGCATGGTGTATGCCCAAGACCCGCAGCATGATCGAATCGCCGCGATCCTGCTGTTCCACCACCTGGCGCTGGACCACACCGCCATGGCCGTGGTGGGCCAGGAGATGCGCGCGTTCATGTTCGAGCAGGCCCAGGGCTTGCCGGCAGCGGCGCCGTTTCGCAACTACGTGGCCCAGGCGCGCCTGGGTGTCAGCGTGGCGGAGCACGAGGCCTTTTTCCGCGACATGCTCGCGGATGTGGATGAGCCGACCTTGCCGTTCGGTGTGCAGGACGTGCAGGGCGATGGGCGCGATATCGAAGAGGCCGAACAGCCGGTTGACCCGGCGCTCGCTCAGCGTGTGCGCGAACAGGCGCGGCAGTTGGGCGTGAGCGCGGCCAGCCTGATGCACCTGGCGTGGGCGCAGGTGCTGGGGCTGGTGTCAGGGCGTGATGACGTGGTGTTCGGCACCGTATTGATGGGCCGCCTGCAGGCCGGTGACGGTGCGGACCGCGCGCTGGGCATGTTCATCAATACCCTGCCACTGCGGGTCGACGTGGCGGCGACTGCTGGCGTGGCGGTCAAGGCTACCCACGGGCGCTTGAGTGCCTTGCTCGGCCATGAACACGCGTCCCTGGCGCTGGCCCAGCGTTGCAGCGGCGTGGCGAGCACATCGCCGCTGTTCAGTGCGTTACTTAACTACCGCCACAGCGACCCCGACGAAATGGCCCGCGATGGCCATGGCATCTGGGAAGGCGTGCAATTGCTCGGCGGTGAAGAACGCAGCAACTACCCCTTGACCCTGAGCGTGGACGATTTGGGTGAGGGCTTCGGCCTGACCGTGTTGGCGCTGCCGCAGATCGGCGCCCAGCGCCTGTGCGCCTATATGCACAGCGCCGTGGAACAGTTGGTGGCCGCCTTGGAAAGCGCGCCGCAGACGGTGCTCAACCAACTGCCGATTCTGCCGGCGGCGGAGCGTGAAACCCTGCTGCGCGACTTCAACGCCACCCGCGAGGATTTCCCGCACGGGCAGACCGTCCACGGTGCCTTTGAGGTCCAGGCCGAACGCCAACCCCAGGCTGTAGCGGTGCTGCAAGACGGTGAGGCGCTGACCTATGAACAACTCAACCGACGCGCCAACCAACTGGCCCATCACCTGCTGGACCTCGGCGTGCGGCCCGACGACCGTGTCGCCCTGTGCTGCCGTCGCGGCCCGCAGATGCTGGTGGGCTTGCTGGGCATCCTCAAGGCCGGTGCCGGTTACGTGCCCATCGACCCGGCGTATCCCGCCGAGCGTATTGCCTACCTGCTGCACGACAGCGCACCCGTGGCGGTGTTGGCCGAAGCCAGCACCCGCGAGCTGCTGGGTACCGTCGCCACTGTGGATCTGCATGACCCGAGCCTGCAACAGCACGCCGTCAGCAACCCGCAGCTCAGCGCCCTGACCCCGGCGCACCTGGCCTACGTGATCTACACCTCCGGGTCCACTGGCGAGCCCAAGGGCGTGATGGTCGAACACCATACCGTGGAAAACCTGGTGCACTGGCACTGCGAGGCCTTTGGCCTGGATGCCACGGGGCACACCAGCAGCGTCGCCGGTTTCGGTTTTGATGCGATGGCCTGGGAGGTCTGGCCGGCGCTGTGCGTCGGCGCCACCCTGCACCTGCCGCCTGCCAGCGTCGGTAATGAAAACATTGATGAACTGCTCGCCTGGTGGCTGGCGCAACCGCTGGACGTCAGCTTCCTGCCAACGCCGGTGGCCGAGTACGCCTTCAGCCAGCACCTGCAACACCCCACCTTGCGCATCCTGCTGATCGGCGGCGACCGCCTACGCCAGTTCACCCAGGAGCGGCGCTTTGCGGTGATCAACAACTACGGCCCCACCGAAGCCACGGTGGTTGCCACCTCCGGCCGCGTGCGCGCCGGGCAGGTGCTGCATATCGGTCGGCCGATCGCCAATGCCAGCGTCTACCTGCTGGACGCGCACTTGCGTCCGGTGCCGGTGGGGGTGACGGGCGAGCTGTATGTCGGCGGCAGCGGTGTAGCGCGCGGTTACCTGAACCGGCCCGACCTGAGCGCCGAACGCTTCCTGCAAGACCCGTTCAACGCCGGGCGCATGTACCGCACCGGCGACCTGGCGCGCTGGTTGCCCGATGGCCATATCGAATTCCTGGGCCGTAACGACGACCAGGTGAAAGTGCGTGGCGTACGGGTTGAACTGGGGGAAATCGAAAGCCGCCTGGCCGCACTGGACGGCGTCGGTGAGGCGGTGGTACTGGTGCGCGAAGGGCGCTTGATTGCCTGGTTCACCGAACAGCAACCATTGGATATCGACACCCTGCGCGCGCAACTGCAAGCCCAGTTGCCCGAGGCATTGGTGCCGGTTGCTTATGTAAAGCTGCACGCATTGCCGCTGACGGCCAACGGCAAGCTGGACCGCAAAGCCTTGCCCGAACCCGATCAAACGGCATTGTTGACGCGTGAATACGAAGCGCCGCAGGGCGAGGTTGAAACGACCTTGGCGCGGATATGGGCCGAGGTGCTGAACGTCGAGCCGGTCGGGCGCCATGACCACTTCTTCGAACTGGGCGGCCATTCGTTGCTGGCCGTCGGCCTGATCGAACGCATGCGCCAGGTCGGCCTGAGTGCCGATGTGCGCGTGCTGTTCAGCCAGCCGACCCTGGCGGCGCTGGCGGCTGCGGTGGGCAGTGGCCAGGATGTACAGGTGCCGGCCAATCGTATTCCTGCCGAGTGCCAGCGCATTACGCCCGACCTGCTGACACTGGTGGACCTCGACCAATCGACGATTGATCACGTCGTCGCCCTGGTGCCCGGTGGCGCGGCCAATGTGCAGGATATCTACCCGTTGGCGCCGTTGCAGGAAGGTATTCTCTACCACCACATCAGCGCGGGGCAGGGCGACCCGTACCTGCTGCAATCGCACCTGGCGTTCGACAGCCTCGAACGCCTGGACGCGTTTGCCCAGGCGCTGCAACAGGTGATCAACCGTCACGATATCCTGCGCACCGCCGTGGTCTGGGAAGGCCTGGCCCAACCGCTGCAGGTGGTGTGGCGCAAGGCTGAATTGGTGGTGCAGGCCGATGCCCTCGAGCACCTGCACCAGCGCTTCGACCCACGTCAGTACCGCGTGCCGATGCACCAGGCGCCGCTGATACGCCTGGTGTACGCGCCGGACCCGGTCAATCAGCGCGTGGTCGCGATCCTGCTGTTCCACCACATTGTCCTCGACCACACCGCCCTCGACGGCGTGCGTCACGAAATGCAGGCCAGCCTGCTCGGGCTGCCACAGCCCACGGGTGATGCCACGCCGTACCGCAACTACGTGGCCCAAGCGCGGCTGGGCGTCAGCGAACAGGCGCATGAAGCCTTCTTCCGGGGGATGCTCGGCGACATCAGCGAGCCGACCCTGCCGTTTGGCTTGCAGGATGTGCGCGGCGACGGCAATGCCATCGAGGAGGTTCAGCTCAGCCTGGCGCCGGCGCTCAACCAACGCCTGCGGGCCCAGGCGCGCTTGCTGGGCGTCAGCGCCGCGAGCCTGTTCCACCTGGCCTGGGCGCGGGTGCTCGCCAGCACGTCCGGCCAGGAACACGTGGTGTTCGGCACCGTGCTGTTGGGGCGCATGCAAGGCGGCAAAGGCAGTGACCGCGCCCTCGGCATGTTCATCAACACCTTGCCGTTGCGCGTGGACACCGATGGCAGCGGTGTGCGCATGGCGGTCAAGCAGACCCATGCGCGGTTGACCGCGTTGCTCGGGCACGAGCATGCGTCCTTGGCGCTGGCCCAGCGTTGCAGCGGTGTCGCCGCGCCACAGCCGTTGTTCAGCGCCATGCTCAACTACCGCCACAGTGACAGCCAGCAGGCGCCGGTCTCCCGGGCCTGGGAGGGCATCCAGACCCTGGCCAGCGAGGAACGCACCAACTACCCGTTGACCTTGAACGTGGACGATCAGGGCGACGGCTTCCGCCTCACTGCCATGACCGCCAAGTCGATTGGCGCGCAACGCATGTGCGGTTATCTGCAGGTGACCTTGCAAGGGTTGGTCGAGGCGCTGGAGCAGGCGCCGCAGTTGGCCGTCAACCGCCTGCCGGTGCTGGAGGCGCAGGAACGTCAGCAACTGCTGTCCGGCTTCAACGCCACCGAGGTGGCTTACGACCTCGATCAGACCTTGCACGGCCTGTTTGAAGCGCAAGTGACGCGCACACCGGACGCCATCGCCGTCAAGGCAGGCGACCTGGCATTGACCTACGCCGAACTGAATGCGCAAGCCAACCAATTGGCGCATCACCTGATCGAAATGGGCGTTCAAGCCGATTCGCGGGTGGCGATCTGCGTGGAGCGTGGCCTGGACATGGTGGTCGGCCTGTACGCGATCCTCAAGGCCGGTGCGGCCTATGTGCCGCTGGACCCGGCGTATCCGCTGGAACGTATCGCCTACATGCTGGAAGACAGCGCGCCTGTGGCGGTGCTGGCCCAAGGCGCTACGCGTGGTTTGCTGGGCGACGCGCCGGTGATCGATCTGGACCGCCCGACCTGGCAACACCACGCCATCGACAATCCCCGCGCACAGGCCCTCAGCGCCTACGTGATCTACACCTCTGGCTCCACCGGCCAGCCCAAGGGCGTGATCAACGACCATCCCGGCGTGGTCAACCGCTTGTTGTGGATGCAGGACGCGTACGCCCTCAAGTCCCACGACCGGGTATTGCAGAAAACCCCGTTCAGCTTCGACGTGTCGGTGTGGGAGTTCTTCTGGCCGCTGTTCACGGGTGCCTGCCTGATCATGGCGCGTCCTGGCGGGCATAAAGACCCGGCCTATCTGTGCGAGGTGATCGCCGCTGAACAGATCACCACGTTGCATTTTGTACCGTCGATGCTCGACGTATTCCTGGCCCACGGCGATGTCAGCCAGGCGGCCGGCCTGCAACGGGTGATGTGCAGCGGCGAAGCGTTGCCGGGCAGTCTTGTGAGGCGCTTCAAGCAGCAACTGCCGGGCATCGGCCTGTACAACCTGTACGGCCCGACCGAAGCCGCCGTCGATGTGACCGCCTGGAACTGCGCGCGCCCGGACGTGCCGGACAACACGCCGATTGGCAAACCCATCGCCAACACCCGCATGTACGTGTTGGATGGGCAAATGCAGCCGGTGCCCCTGGGCGTGGTGGGCGAGTTGTTCATCGGCGGCGTGCAGGTGGCGCGGGGCTACCTCAATCGTCCCGAGTTGACCGCCGAACGTTTCCTCAAGGACCCGTTCACTGATGGGCGCCTGTATCGCACCGGCGACCTTGGGCGTTACCTGCCCGACGGCAATATCGAGTACCTGGGCCGCAACGACGACCAGGTGAAAATCCGTGGCCTGCGTATCGAGCTGGGCGAGATCCAGGCGCGCCTGCTTGAACATCCCCAGGTCAATGAAGCCGCAGTGGTGGCCCGCGATGATCGGCTCGTCGCCTACTACACCGGCGTCCGGGCCACCGAGCTGCGCGAGCACCTGTTGCAGCACCTGCCGGACTTTATGGTGCCCGCCCTGTTCGTGCACTTGGACGCGCTGCCCTTGAGCCCCAACGGCAAGCTCGACCGCAAGGCACTGCCGGCGCCGGGCAGCGAGGCGCTGACCGTACGCGAGTACGAAGCCCCGGTGGGCGATACCGAAATCCTGCTGGCGCAGCTATGGGCCGAACTGCTCAACGTAGAACGGGTAGGGCGCCAGGACAATTTCTTTGAACTGGGCGGGCACTCGCTGCTCGCCGTGAGCTTGATCGGGCGCTTGCGCCAGGAAGGCATGGAAGCCGATGTGCGCGCGTTGTTTGAACAGCCGACCCTGGCCGGCTACGCCGCAATGACTGAACGAATGGAGATCGTCCTGTGAGCATTCTTGAACTGCTGGCGACGCTGAAAACCAAGGACGTGCAGCTCACGCTCAAGGGTGAGCAGTTGTCGGTACAAGGCAACAAACACGCGCTGAGCGACCCGTTGATCCTCGCCGCCTTGCGCGAGCACAAGCCGGCGCTGATCGAACTGATCAAGGCCGGTGAATATTCGGCCGCCAACGAAGTACCGGCCAATGGCATCCCGGCCGGTGCGCAACACATCACCCCGGCCATGCTGACCCTGTCTGATCTGAGCCAGGAGGAAATCGACCGTATCGTCGCCACCGTCGACGGCGGCGTGGCAAATATCCAGGACATCTACCCGCTGGCGCCGCTGCAGGAAGGCATCCTGTTTCACCACGTCAGCACTGAGCAGGGCGACCCCTATGTGATGCAGTCGCAGTTCGCCTTCGACAGTGTCGAGCGTTTCGACGCGTTTGCCCTGGCGTTGCAAGGGGTGATGGACCGGCACGACATCCTGCGCACCGGCGTGGTCTGGGAAGGGCTGCGGCAACCGTCGCAAGTGGTATGGCGCACGGCGCGCCTGCCGGTGCAGGCCCTTGCGCTGGACCCGGCCGACGGCGATATTGCCGCCCAGTTGCACGCACGTTTCGACGCCCGCCATTACCGCCTGGACGTGACCCAGGCGCCGCTGCTGCGCCTGGCCTGGGCGAAGGACCCGGCGCAGGGGCGCATCGTCGCGATGCTGCTGTTCCATCACATGGCCCTGGACCACAGCGCGCTGGAAGTGGTGCGCCATGAAATGCAGGCGTTTATGCACGGGCACGCCGGGCAACTGGGCCAGGCAGTGCCGTTTCGCAACTACGTGGCGGCGGCGCGCCTGGGTGTCAGTGAGCAGCAGCATGAGGCGTTTTTCCAGCAGATGCTGGGTGATGTGGTCGAGCCGACCTTGCCCTTCGGCTTGCAGGATGTGCAAGGCGATGGCCGTGGCATCACTGAACGCGACTGGCCGTTGGCGGATGCGCTCAACCAGCGCCTGCGCGCCCAGGCCCGCGTGCTCGGGGTCAGCGTCGCCAGCCTGTTCCATCTGGGCTGGGCCCAGGTGCTGAGTGTGCTGGCCGGCAAGTCCCAGGTGGTGTTCGGCACTGTGCTGATGGGCCGCCTGCAAGGTGGGCATGCCACGGACCGCGCCTTGGGGATTTTCATCAACACCTTGCCGTTTCGCGTGGACGTGGGCGAAGGCGACCTGCGCAGCGCGGTCAAGGCTACCCATGCGCGCCTCACCGGGCTGTTGCGCCACGAACACGCGCCCCTGGCGTTGGCGCAACGCTGCAGCGGGGTGGTGGCGCCGACGCCGTTGTTCAGTGCGTTGCTCAACTATCGCCATAGCGGCACAGGTACTAGCAGCGAAGCCGTGGCGGCGTGGCAGGGCATCGAGACATTGCGTTCGGATGAGCGCACCAACTACCCGCTGACCCTGAGTGTCGATGACCTGGGCGAAGGGTTTATCCTGCGTCTGCTCGCCACCCACCAGGTCGATCCGCAGCGCGTCTGCACCTACCTGCAAACCGCCCTGGAAAACCTGCTGACCGGCTTGGAGCAAGCGCCCGACACCGCGCTTAACCAACTGTCGGTGGTGCCTGCGGACGAACAGCAGTTGCTGTTGGAGCACTTTAACGCGACCCACACGGATTTCCCCCAAGGCACCACCCTGCACGGGCGCATCGAGGCCCAGGCCGCGCTCACGCCCGACGCCGTTGCCGCCGTGTATCAGGGCCGCCAGCTCACCTATGCCGAACTCAACCAGCAAGCCAACCTGCTGGCCCATCACTTGCTGGCGCTGGGGGTCAAGCCCGACGACCGCGTCGCCGTCGTCGCCCGCCGTGGCCTGGACACCCTGGCCGGCCTGTTGGCGGTGCTCAAGGCTGGTGCGTGTTATGTGCCGGTAGACCCGTCCCACCCGGCCGAGCGCCTCAACTACCTGCTCGGCGACAGCGGACCGGTGGCGGTGTTGACCCAGCAGGCCTTGCTGGAGCGCCTGCCGGCCCTTGAGGTGCCAGTGATCAACCTCGACCGCTTCACCTGGCAGCACCATTCGGCGAGCAACCCCAAGGTGGCGGTCACGCCGTCCAACCTTGCGTATGTGATCTACACCTCCGGCTCCACCGGCCTGCCCAAAGGCGTGATGGTGGAACACCACACCGTCGCCAACCTGGTGGACTGGCATTGCAGCACCTTTGACCTGTGTGCCGGGCGCCACACCGCCAGCGTCGCCGGGTTCGGTTTTGACGCGATGGCCTGGGAAGTCTGGCCGGCGCTTTGCGTGGGCGCGACCCTGCACCTGCCGCCGGCCCGGGACGGCGCCGAGGATGTCGACGCACTGCTGGCCTGGTGGTGCGCGCAGCCGTTGGACGTGTGCTTCCTGCCCACCCCGGTGGCCGAGTACGCGTTCAGCCAGCAGATCGAACACCCGACGCTGCGCACTCTGTTGATCGGCGGTGATCGCCTGCGCCAGTTTGGCCGGGCGCAGCGCTTTGACCTGATCAACAACTACGGCCCCACTGAAGCCACAGTGGTCGCCACTTCAGGCAAGGTCGAGGCCGGCCAGCCGTTGCACATCGGCAAACCTGTCGCCAATGCCAGCGTGTACCTGCTGGACGAGCAGCAGCGGCCGGTGCCGCTGGGCGTGGCGGGGGAGTTGTACGTCGGCGGCAAAGGCGTGGCGCGCGGCTACCTCAATCGCCCCGAGTTGACCGCCGAACGCTTCCTGCGTGACCCGTTCAACGCCGGGCGTATGTACCGCACCGGTGACTTGGCGCGCTGGTTGCCGGACGGCAACCTCGAGTACCTGGGCCGCAATGACGACCAGGTGAAGATTCGCGGCATGCGCATCGAGCTGGGCGAAATCGAAACCCAGCTCAACCAGTTGGCAGGCATCCAGGAAGCCGTGGTGCTGGTGCGTGAAGAGCGGCTGGTGGCGTATTTCACCGAAAACCGCCAGCTCGACCCGTTGGCCGTGGGCGATATCCGCGCCCACCTGGTGGCGCACCTGCCGGACTACATGGTGCCGGTCGCCTACGTCAAATTGGACACGCTGCCCCTGACCGCCAACGGCAAGCTCGACCGCAAGGCCCTGCCGGCGCCGGACATGGCCGCAGTGTTCACCCGCGAGTACGTGGCCCCGGAAGGTGAAATCGAAAGCGTGCTGGCGCAGATCTGGGCCGATGTGCTGCACGTGGAGCGTGTGGGGCGTCGCGACCATTTCTTCGAACTGGGCGGGCACTCGTTGCTGGCCATGCGCATGGTCTCGCAGATTCGCCAGCGCCTGGGTGTCGAGTTGCTGCTCGGCGACTTGTTCGCGAATGCCGAACTGGCCGCCGTCGCCGAGGTGCTGGCCCGGTCCGGTCGCAGCACCTTGCCGGATATCCTCCCGGCCAATCGCGATGAACAGGTGCCGCTGTCTTTTGCCCAGCAGCGCCTGTGGTTCCTGGCGCTGATGGAAGGAGCCAACACCGCCTACAACATTCCCATTGGCCTGCGTCTGCGCGGGCAGTTGCATGTCGAGGCGCTGCAACGGGCCTTGGCCCGTATCGTCGCGCGCCACGAAACCCTGCGCAGCCGCTTTGCCCAGCACGGCGATGACGCCCAAGTCTTGATCGTGCCCGCCGAAGACGTGCTGCCCCTGCAAGTGCAGGACCTGCGGCGCCATCCGCAACCCCAGCAGGCGCTGGACGCTTTGATCCACGGCGAAGCCTCGGCCCCCTTCGACCTGGAGCGCGGCCCGTTGCTGCGCGGGCGCTTGGTGGTCATGGCCGACGATCACCATGTGTTGCTGCTGACCCTGCACCACATCGTCTCCGATGGCTGGTCCATGGGCGTGCTCACCCGTGAACTGATGGCGCTGTACCAGGCGTTCAGCCACGGCCAGGCAGACCCGTTGCCGCCGCTGCCGATCCAGTACGGCGACTTCGCCGTGTGGCAGCGCCTGTGGCTCAGCGGTGAAGTGCTGCACCGCCAGAGCGCCTATTGGCAGCAGGCGCTGGCGGGGGCGCCGGCCTTGCTCACCTTGCCCACCGACCGGCCGCGACCGGCGCAGCAGGACTACGCCGGCAGCAGTGTCGAGATACGCCTGGACGAGCGCCTCACCGCCGGGCTCAAGGCGCTCAGCCAACGCCACGGCACCACGCTGTACATGACCTTGATGAGCGCCTGGGCCTCGTTGCTTGCGCGGTTGTCCGGGCAGCAGGAGGTGGTGATCGGTTCACCCGTGGCCAATCGCACGCGCAGCGAGGTGGAAGGCCTGATCGGCCTGTTCGTCAACACCCTGGCAGTGCGTGTCGATACCGCTGGCGAGCTCACTACCGAGGCATTGCTGGCGCGGGTCAAGGCCCAGGCCCTGCAAGCCCAGGCCCATCAGGACCTGCCGTTCGAGCAAGTGGTGGAAGTCACCCGCCCGCCGCGCAGCCTGGCCCACAGCCCGCTGTTCCAGACCCTGCTGACTTGGCAGGACAGCAGCGCGCCAACTTTGGCCCTGGGCGACCTGGCCTTGGAAGGCATTGTCGAGAACAGCCACTTTGCCAAGTTCGACCTGTCCCTGGACCTGGCAGAAGTGCAGGGCACCCTCATTGGCGCGTTGGAGTACGCGGTGGCGCTGTTTGATGAGTCGACGGTGCAGCGTTATGTCGGCTACTTCACTCGCCTGTTGCAGGCCATGGTCGATAACGACCAGGCCGTGCTGGCGCATGTACCGCTGGTGGATGAACGCGAACGCCAACACCTGCTGTTCGACTTCAATGCCACCGAGGTCGATTACAACCTCGACCAGACCTTGCACGGTCTGTTCGAAGGGCAGGTGGCGCGTTCGCCGCAGGCTGCCGCCGTCAAGGCGGGTGATCGGGTACTGACCTATGCCGAGCTGAATGCGCGGGCCAACCAGCTGGCGCATCACCTGATGGAAATGGGCGTTCAAGCGGATTCGCGGGTGGCGATCTGCGTCGAACGGAGCCTGGAAATGGTCATTGGCCTGTACGCGATCCTCAAGGCCGGCGCCGCCTATGTGCCGCTGGACCCGGCGTACCCGCTGGAGCGTATCGCCTACATGCTGGAAGACAGCGCGCCTGTGGCGGTGCTGGCCCAAGGTGCCACGCGTGGGTTGCTAGGCAACGTGCCGGTGATCGACCTGGACCAGCCGGCCTGGCAGCACCAACCCGTCGACAACCCCCAAGTGGCCGGGGTCAGCGCCTATGTGATCTACACCTCCGGCTCCACCGGCCAGCCCAAGGGCGTGATCAATGACCACCCTGGCGTGGTCAATCGCCTGCTGTGGATGCAGGACGCCTATGGCCTGCAGGCCCATGACCGGGTATTGCAGAAAACCCCGTTCAGCTTCGATGTGTCGGTGTGGGAATTCTTCTGGCCGCTGTTCACCGGCGCTTGCCTGGTAATGGCGCGCCCTGGCGGCCATAAAGACCCGGCGTACCTGTGCGACGTGATCGCGGCCGAGCAGATCACCACGCTGCACTTCGTGCCGTCGATGCTGGACGTGTTCCTGGCCCATGGTGACGTGAGCCAGGCGGCCGGTCTGGTGCATGTGATGTGCAGCGGTGAAGCCTTGCCGGGCAGCCTGGTGCGGCGCTTCAAGCAACAGCTGCCGGGTAGCCAATTGCACAACCTGTATGGCCCGACCGAAGCGGCCGTCGATGTGACGGCCTGGAACTGCGCCGGCCCGGTGACGCCGGACAACACACCGATTGGCAAACCCATCGCCAATACCCGCATGTACGTGCTCGATGCCCAGTTGCAGCCAGTGCCCTTGGGCGTGGTCGGCGAGCTGTTCATCGGCGGCGTGCAAGTGGCGCGTGGTTACCTGAACCGGTCGGAGCTGACCGCCGAGCGCTTCCTCAAGGACCCGTTCACCGACGGCCGTATGTACCGCACCGGAGATGTTGGCCGCTACCTGCCCGACGGCACGCTTGAGTACCTGGGGCGCAATGACGACCAGGTCAAGATCCGTGGCTTGCGTATCGAGCTGGGGGAAATCCAGGCACGCCTCACCGACTGTCCGTCGGTCAATGAAGCCGCGGTGATCGCCCGCGACAATCGGTTGATCGCTTACTACACCGGCACGTTCAGCGAAATCGACGCGTTGCGTGCGCAGTTGCTGCAGCATCTGCCGGAATTCATGGCGCCAGCCATTTTCGTGCACCTCGACACCTTGCCCCTGAGCCCCAACGGCAAGCTCGATCGCAAGGCCCTGCCCGCGCCAGGCCTGGATGCGGTGGTGGTGCGTGAGTATGAAGCGCCCCAGGGCGATACCGAAATTGCCCTGGCCAGCCTGTGGGCCGAGTTGCTCAACGTGGAGCGCGTGGGCCGTCACGACAACTTCTTCGAACTGGGCGGCCACTCGTTGCTCGCGGTAAGCCTGATGGGGCGCATGCGTCGCCTGGGGTTGTCGGCGGATGTGAAGGTATTGTTTGGTCAGCCCACCTTGTCGGCCTTGGCGACGGCGCTGGGTGGGGGCCGTGAAGTGGCGGTGCCAGTCAACGGCATCGCGGCCGATTGCGCCTATATCACCCCGGACATGTTGCCGTTGATCCAGCTGGATCAGCCGGCCATTGCACGTATCGTCGCCTGCATCCCGGGTGGCGCGGCGAATGTGCAGGATATCTACCCGCTGGCGCCGTTGCAGGCCGGCATGCTGTATCACCACCGCGCGGTGCAGACCGGTGACGACTATGTGCTGCGTGCGCAGTTTGCGTTCGACAGTCGCCAGCGCAGGGAGGCCTTTACCTTGGCCTTGCAGGCCGTGATCCAGCGTCACGACGTACTGCGTTCGTCGTTCCATTGGGACGGCCTGGAAGAGCCGGTGCAGGTGGTGTGGCGCGAAGCTTCGCTGCGTGTCGAACACGGGTCGGTGCCGGAACGTCTCGACCTGTCCCAGGCGCCGTTGATGCGCCTGGTGGTCACCGACGACAATGCCACGTTGCTGTTTCATCACCTGGTGATGGACCACGTTGCGTTGGAGATCCTGCAACACGACATGCAGGCGTACCTGTCGGGCACGCAACACACATTGGGTGCGGCGGTGCCGTATCGCAACTACGTGGCCCAGACCCGCCTGGGGGCGGACGATCACGAGGCATTCTTCCGCGAGATGCTCGGTGACATCGATGAGCCGACCCAGCTCGACAGCCTGGGCCGCGCGGAACAGGTGCAACGCGCTCTCGACCCGGCCTTGAGCCAGCGCCTGCGCAACAGGGCACGCCAGGCCGGTGTGAGCGCCGCAAGCCTGATGCACCTGGCCTGGGCCCAGGTACTGGGCAAGGTCTCGGGGCGCGATCAGGTCGTGTTCGGCAGCGTGATGCTTGGCCGCCTGCAAGGCGGTGAAGGTGCCGAGCGGGCCATGGGTGTGTTCATCAATACCTTGCCGCTGCGGGTCCACCTGGGTGAACACTCGGTGCGCGACGCCCTGCGGGCGACCCACACACGCCTCAGCCAATTGCTCAGCCATGAGCAGGCGCCACTGGCGTTGGCCCAGCGTTGCAGCGGTGTGCCGGTGACGACGCCGCTGTTCGATACCTTGTTCAATTATCGCCACAGTGCGCCTCAGGCGGCGGCCGAGGCGTGGCAGGGCATTCGGTTGCTCAAGGCCGAGGAACACAGCAACTACGGGCTGTCGGTGAGCGTGGATGACCTGGGGGAGGGGTTCTCCCTGAAAATAGTGGGGCAGGGCGCGCGGCGGTTGTGTGGCTACCTGCAGATTGCCGTGGAACAGGTGGTGCAAGCGCTGGAACAGGGCAATGCGGTGGGCATCAGCCACTTGCCGATCCTGCCAGCCGCCGAATGCCAGCAGCTGCTGGATTTCAATGCCACCACGCGGCCTTTCCCGCGCGAGCACACCGTGCAGCGCCTGTTCGAGGCCCAGGCCCAGGCACGTCCCGCTGCGTTGGCGGCCCGGCATGGCGAGCAGTCCTTGAGTTATGGCGAACTCAACAGCCGCGCCAATCGCTTGGCCCATCACCTTCTTGGCCTCGGGGTGCGGCCTGCCGACAGCGTGGCGATCCTGCTGCCGCGCTCGCTGGACTTGTTGATCAGCCAATTGGCCGTGCTCAAGTGCGCTGCCGCGTATGTGCCGCTGGATATCAACGCCCCCGCCGAGCGCCAGGGGTTCATGCTGCACGACAGCGGTGCGGCCTGGCTGTTGACCCGCAGTGATACGCCCGTTGACTACCCGGCGCAGCGCCTGGACCTGGACACTGTGGTCCTCGACCCGCAACCCAGCCACAACCCGGACCTGTCGCAGTCCTCCGACAGCGTGGCGTACATCATGTACACCTCCGGCTCCACCGGCACGCCCAAGGGCGTGTTGGTGCCGCATCGCGGCATCACGCGCCTGGTGCTCAACAACGGCTACGCCGACTTCAACGCCAGCGACCGTGTGGCCTTCGCCTCCAACCCGGCGTTCGACGCCAGCACCATGGACGTGTGGGGCGCGTTGCTAAACGGTGGCCAGGTGCAGGTGATCGACCACGCCACGTTGCTCGACCCGGCCGCCTTTGGTCTGGCCCTGGCGGATGCAACGGTGCTGTTCGTCACCACGGCGTTGTTCAACCAATACGTGCAACTGATTCCCCAGGCCCTGGCCGGCTTGCGCATTCTGCTGTGCGGCGGCGAGCGTGCCGACCCGGCGGCATTCCGCAGCTTGTTGGCGCGCGCGCCGGCGTTGCGCCTGGTGCATTGCTACGGGCCGACCGAAACCACCACTTACGCCACCACCTATGAAGTTCGCTCGCTCGCACAGGCGGCACAAAGCGTGCCGATTGGTCGGCCGATCGGCAACACCCAGGTCCATGTGCTGGATGCCCAGTTGCAGCCGGTGCCCTTGGGCGTGACCGGTGAAATCTGCATCGGTGGGGACGGCGTGGCCCTGGGGTACCTGAACCGCCCTGACCTGACGGCTGAAAAGTTTGTGCAGGACCCGTTCAACGCCGGCGCCTTGATGTACCGCACCGGCGACCTCGGCCACTGGACGGCGGACGGCCTGTTGGAATGCATCGGGCGCAATGACGATCAGGTGAAGATCCGTGGCTTCCGTATCGAACTGGGCGAGATCGAAGCGCGACTGGCCACCTTTGCGGGTATCCAGGAGGTGGTGGTGCTGGCGCGCGAGGACGCACCGGGAGACAAGCGCCTGGTGGCGTATTTCACCTGGGCCGATGAACCCGTCGATATCGATAGCGTGCACGCCTACCTGCAAGGCCAGTTGCCGGAGTACATGCTGCCGTCGGCCTTTGTGCCACTGGCGCAGCTGCCGTTGACGGCCAACGGCAAGGTCGACCGCAAAGCCTTGCCGGTGCCGGCCCTGGAGGCGTTGAGCCGCCGCGATTTCGAAGCGCCGACCGATGCCCTGGAGCAGCGCCTGGCAGGGTTGTGGGCCGAGGTGCTGAAGCTGGAACAGGTAGGTCGGCATGACAGTTTCTTTGAATTGGGTGGGCATTCATTGCTGGCGATCCGGCTGGTCAGCCTGATGGAGGACGCCGGGTTGCAGGTGTCGCTGGCCGAGCTGTTTCAGCATGCCAGCGTGGCCTCGGTGGCCGCGATGCTGCGCCAGCGTACCGACGCGCCGGTGCGTGACACCTCGGTGATCACGGTGCGCGGCAGTGGTGCGCAGGCGCCGCTGTTCCTGGTGCACGAGTTCAGTGGCATGGATGTTTACTTCCCGGCGCTGGGCCAGCACCTGCCCGGTGACTACCCAATCTACGGCCTGCCGGGCGTGGCCCTGGGGGAACCGCACCTGAACACAATGGAAGGCCTGGCAGCGCGACTGGTCGGGTTGATTCGCGGCCTTCAACCCCATGGACCTTATCGCCTTGCCGGCTGGTCGTTTGGCGGCGTGCTGGCCTATGAAGTGGCGATGCAACTGCTGGGACAGGATGAAGCGGTGGAGTTCCTCGGCCTGATCGACAGCTATGTGCCGCGCATGACCGACCAGGGCAAGGCGCGCTGGAACGGGCCGGATGCACTCAAGCGGCACCTGCTGTTGCAGTGCACGGCGTATTGGACAGCACAGGGAGGTGTGGATGAACTGGCGAGGCTTGGGCAATTGGAGGCGCAGCTTGGACAGCTGGACTTTGCGCGCCTGCTGCAACGTTGTCGCGATGAAGGTGTGCTGCACGCGCAAATGGCGACGGCTACGGACGCGGACCTCTTGAACTACATCGAGCGCGAAGTCGGCCACGGCCATGCATTGGCGCACTACAGCCTGTTTCCGTTGCCGGTGGCGGTGCATCTGTTCAGTGCGAGCGAGCGCCCGACCGAGTTGTCACGGCGCAGTGAATCCCTGGGCTGGAGCGATGCCCTGGCGCCGGGGCAGTTGCGCCGGGTGCAGGTGCCGGGGGATCACCAGAGCATGATGCAGGCGCCGCATATCCAGGCATTGGGCCAGGCACTGAGCGAGGCGTTGGCAACGAGTGCGGCGCAGGTTCAGGAGCCGCATCAACCCTTGCTGCGCATTCAGAGTGGTCGGGCCGGGTACGCGCCGGTGTTCTGCGTGCCAGGGGCGGGGGACAGCGTCACCGGGTTTGTAGGCCTGGGTGAAGCGCTGGGCCGCGAGTGGCCGCTGTTTGGCTTGCAGCCGCGTGGGCTGGACGGTGAAGCGGTGCCCCATAGCCAGGTGGAAGCGGCAGCGCGGTGTTACTTGGCGGCGCTGGAGCAAGAGTGCCCGCAGGGGCCGGTGCACCTGGTCGGGCACTCGTTTGGTGGCTGGGTTGCGCTGGAGATGGCGTTGCGGTTGCAGGCGGCCGGGCGCGAGGTGGCGTCGTTGACGGTGATCGACAGTGAGGCGCCTGGCGGGGCTGGGAAGGTGTACACCACGACAGCGGCGTTGATGCGCTTGATTGAGGCGATGCAGTTGTCGGCTGGGAAATCGCTGGGGATTGATCCGGGGGATTTTGCCGCGTGTGATGAGGTGGCGCAGCGGCGCCAGTTGCACGCGGGCATGGTCGGTGTCGGGTTGTTGCCGGGACGTTCTGCGGTGGATGCGATGGAGGGGCCGGCGCGCACTTATGCGGCGGCGTTGCGTACAGAGTATCGGCCTGGTGCGCGGTTCAAGGGCGTGGTGCGGTTGGTGTTGGCTGAGGATCCGGCGCTGGACGCGGCGGGGAATCAGCGGGAGCAAGGGTTGATGATTGAGGGGTGGCGACGGCAGGGGAGTGGGTTGCAGGTTGGGTATGGCGGGGGGAATCACTTTACGTTGCTCAAGGCGCCCAATGTGGTTGGGTTGGCGCGTTGGTGGGTGGATGGGGTTGTTGTTGGGGAGGTGGTGTCTTGAGCGGGTTGTTTGGGTACATATCCGTTTCTTCGGTAACGGCGGCTTATGGTTCCGCTCTTACAGCGGGTCACTTTTGGAAGGACCCAAACGGCCAGCGTGGTTTTACGGGGCGCCGAAGATCAAAAGCAAAAGCGCGGCGGCCTGGTAGCCGACCGGCTTCTGGAAGCTGGTCTCGGTCCAAATGTGGGAGCGGGCTTGCTCGCGAAGGCGGTGCGTCAGCAATTACATCTCTAACTGATCCACCGCTTTCGCGAGCAAGCCCGCTCCCACAATTTAGATCTCCTAAATCAGGCAGATATCAAACGGCTCTGGCTCTGTTTTTGATTTTGATCTTAGGCGCCCCCCAAATCACTGTCGGATTACGGGCACACCGAGCCTAAGCGAGGTGCCGGGTGTTGGGGCAAGAGCCTTTTGCTTACTTTTGGGCTTTTCAAAAGTGAGCCGCCGTAAGGGCGGAACCATAAGCGGCCGTTACCCAAATAACGGATATGTACACGATCAAAGGTCACCCATGGAAAAGTCAACCTTAAGCAAACTAGGAATGCTCGCCACACTGGCCATCGCCATAGGCCTGATCATCTACACGATCCAAGCTCCCGCCGACGCCCCCCAATACCTGACCGCCACCGCCGAACGCGGTGACATCGAAAACGCCGTCCTCGCCACAGGCCTGCTCGAAGGCATCAAACAGGTCGACGTGGGCGCCCAAGTCTCCGGCCAATTGAAATCCCTCAAGGTCAAGGTCGGTGACAAGGTCAAGAAGGGCCAGTGGCTCGCCGAAATCGACCCGCTGATCCTGCAAAACACCCTGCGCAAAGCCCAGGTCGACGAAGAAAACCTCCAGGCCCAACGCCGCGCCACAGCGGCCCAACTCAAGCAAGCCAAGTCAGTGTACGAACGCTACAAGGGCCTGCAGGATGACGAATCAGTGTCGCGCCAGGATTTCGAAGACGCCGAGTCCACCTTCCAAGTGCAACAAGCCAACCTCTTGTCCCTGGACGCCCAGATCAAAAGCGCCCATATCCAGATCGACACCGCTAAGGTCAACCTGGCCTACACCCGCATCGTCGCGCCCATCGACGGCGATGTGGTAGGCATCGTCACCCAGGAAGGCCAGACCGTGATCGCCAATCAACTGGCGCCCGTGCTGCTCAAGCTGGCGGACCTGGACACCATGACCGTCAAGGCCCAGGTCTCCGAGGCCGATGTGATTCATATCAGCCCCGGCCAGCAGGTCTACTTCACCATCCTCGGCGAGGCCGACAAACGCTACTACGCCAAGCTGCGCGGCACCGAACCGGCACCGCAAAACTTTCTCGAAACCCAGACCGCCGGCACGCCCAAGCAGAACACGGCGGTGTTCTACAACGCGCTGTTCGATGTGCCCAACCCCGATCACCGCCTGCGCATCGCCATGACCGCCCAGGTGCGTATCGTGCTCGACACGGCCCAGGCTGCGTTGATGGTGCCAGTGGCGGCGCTGGGTGCACGCAACAACGACGGCAGCTACTCGCTGCGGGTGCTGGATGCCAAGGGCAAGGCGGTGTCGCGGGCGGTGAAGACCGGGATCAACAACAACGTCAAGGTGCAGATCCTCGACGGCCTGGCCGAAGGCGACAAGGTGGTGATCGGCGACGCCACGCCAGCCGTGGCGGGGAATTGACGCATGACCCAGCCACTGTTGGAACTCAAGGGCATCACCCGTAGCTTCATGGCCGGCGAGCGTGAATTCATCGCGCTCAAGGGCATCGACCTGACAATTCATGCCGGGGAAATGGTCGCGATCATTGGCGCCTCGGGGTCCGGTAAATCGACCCTGATGAACATCCTCGGCGGCCTGGATTACGCCAGCGCCGGCAGCTATAAAATCAACGGCATCGAAACCCGTTCATTGGGTGATGAGCAGTTGGCGGAACTGCGCCGCGATTACTTCGGGTTCATCTTCCAGCGCTACCATTTGCTGGCGCACTTGAGCGCCTTGCACAACGTGGAAATGCCGGCGATTTATGCCGGCACACCGGAAACCGCGCGTCACAGCCGGGCGCGGGAGTTGCTTGCGCGCCTGGGTCTGGCGGGTCACACCACCCACCGTCCCAGCCAGCTCTCGGGGGGGCAGCAGCAACGGGTGAGTATCGCCCGCGCGTTGATGAACGGCGGCGAAGTGATCCTCGCCGACGAACCTACCGGCGCCCTCGACACCCACAGCGGCAAGGAGGTAATGCGCATCCTCGCCGAGCTGCACGCGGCCGGGCACACGGTGATTATTGTCACCCACGACCCCAAGGTCGCGGCGAATGCCCAGCGCATTGTCGAGGTCAGTGATGGCGAGATTGTCAGCGACAAGGCCAACGACAGTGTCGGCCTGGAACTGCCCAGCGAAACCCCGATAGAGCCCAAGCGCAGTGGCGCCCGGCGCCTGGTGGCAAGCCTGGGGTTGTTCAAGGAGGCCTTCAACATGGCCTGGGTTGCGCTGGTGTCCCATCGCATGCGCACATTGCTGACCATGCTCGGTATCGTCATCGGTATCACCTCGGTGGTGTCGATCTCGGCCATCGGTGAAGGCGCCAAGCGCTATGTGCTCAAGGACATCCAGGCGATCGGCAGCAACACCATCGATATCTTTTCCGGCACCAGTTTTGGCGACAGCCGTGCTTCGGCCATCGAGACGTTGATGCCGTCGGATGTGGACGCGTTGAACCAGCTGTATTACGTCGACAGCGCCACGCCGGTGGTGGGCCGCAACCTGTTGCTGCGTTTTGGCAATATCGACCTGGACGCCCAGGTAAATGGCGTGAGCGAGCGCTATTTCAAGGTCAAGGGCCTCAAGCTCGAAGCCGGTATCGCCTTCAGCGAAAGCGACGCACGGCGCCAGGCCCAGGTAGTGGTGATCGACCACAACACCCGGCACCGCTTGTTCGGCCCAAACGTCGACCCGCTGGGCCAGGTGATCCTGGTGGGCAACCTGCCGTGCACGGTGATCGGGGTGACTGCCGACAACAAGAATATGTTCGCCGCCAGCAAGGCGTTGAACGTATGGGTGCCCTATGAGACGGCGGCGGGGCGTTTGCTTGGGCAGCGCCACCTGGACAGCATCACCGTGCGCATCAAGGACGGCCAGCCGAGCAAGGTGGTGGAAGACAACGTCAACAAGCTGATGCTGCAACGCCACGGTACCAAGGACTTCTTCACCAACAACCTCGACAGCATCATGCAGACCGTGCAGAAAACCAGCCGCTCCCTGGCGCTGTTGCTGTCGTTGATCGCCGTGATTTCGCTGCTGGTGGGCGGTATCGGGGTGATGAATATCATGTTGGTGTCTGTCACCGAGCGTACCCGCGAGATCGGCATTCGCATGGCGGTCGGCGCGCGCCAGTCGGACATTCGCCAGCAGTTCCTGGTGGAAGCAGTGATGGTGTGCCTGATCGGCGGGCTGATCGGGATCTCGCTGTCCTATGCCCTGGGCTTTCTGTTTTCGTTGTTCGTGAAGGAATGGGAAATGGTGTTTTCCCTGGGCTCGATCATCACGGCGTTTGCCTGTTCGACGTTGATCGGCATTGTGTTTGGCTTTGTGCCGGCCAGGAATGCGGCGCGGCTGGACCCGATCGAGGCGCTTGCCAGAGATTGAGGTTTGTCAGCCAATAGAGATTAAATGTGGGAGCGGGCTTGCTCGCGAATGCGGTAGTTCAGCCAATGAATCCGTTGACTGACACACTGCATTCGCGAGCAAGCCCGCTCCCACATTTTGAACAGGTATGTCTTAAAAGCCTGTGTTGTCCTCAGTGGCATACATCCATCGCAACAACGAATGCCGCCCGCTGATCCCCAGTTTGATCGACGCGCGCTTCAGGTAGCTCTCGATGGTGTTGACCTTCAAGGCCAACTGCTCCGCCAACTCCGGCGCGGTCCGCCCGGCGAGCAGGCCCACGCACACCTCAAGCTCACGGTTGGAGAGGGTCAACCCCGACTGTACCAACCGTTCTTCGATGCGCCTGCGCAGGGTTTCGAGGCCCTGGTTTTCCGGCACCACCGCGTCGCTGTCCTGACGGCACGGTTGGATCGCGGCGATGTGCTTTTCGACCATGGGCAACAGCAAGGTGGAGAAGTCCTGCAGCATGCTGCGTTCCTGCGGCGAAAAACTCTCGGACTGGTGTGTGCGGTACACCGACAGCACATAGCGCACGTCATCCCGGCGCCGGGTGAGGTGCAGTTCTGCTGCGGGTTGTTCTTCGTCGAGGGTCGCGACCGAGTCGGTATAGATCGGGCTGATCTTGCGACGAGTGTGCCCGTCGGCGCTGATCTGCAATTGCGTGATATGGGTGGCATCCACGGCCAGTTGAGTGAGGATGAGGTCATGCAGCATGCGTGGAAAATGGCGGCTGCCGGTGCTGGCGATGACCTTGCCAATATGAGGGAACAACTGTGCGTTCATCAATTCGTCCATGAGGCGTGCAGGTATTCGGCTTCATAGCGGCGGGGATTAAAAGTGCAAGCCAATGCGAATAACCTAGCGTAATAGTCCTTCCCGCCGGAACCTATGCTAGTACAGCCTGGCGGCGGGAAGGGGATCCAATCCGAAAAAATCAGATTAAAAGCTCACAAGCTTAGAAGGACACGTCAGGGTACGGCTGCACTTGGCCAGCGCCTGCTGCACATCCGCCAGCAGGTCGGCGATATCTTCCAGGCCCACCGACAAGCGCACCAACCCTTCGCTGATGCCGTGTGCCGCCCGTTGCTCCGGGGTGTAGGTGGAATGGGTCATGCTCGCCGGGTGTTGGGCGAGTGACTCGGCATCGCCCAGGCTGACGGCGCGGGTGAACAGCTTGAGGGCATTCATGAAGCGCCGGCCGGTGTCGATTCCGCCTTTGAGTTCAAACGCGATCATGCCCCCAGGCAATTTCATTTGCCGCGTCGCCAGTTCGTATTGAGGGAACGAGCGTAGCCCGGGGTACGTCACCCACTCCACGGCCGGGTGCGCCTGCAAGGCTTCGGCCACCGCCTGGGCATTGCTGCAATGGCGGTCCATGCGCAGGGCCAGGGTCTTGAGACCACGCATCAACAGCGAGGCGTCCTGGGGCGACATCACCGCGCCGGTCAAGTCCTTGAGGCCTTGCAGGCGAATCCGCTGGGCCAGGGCCTGGCTGCTCACGGCGATGCCGGCCGTGATATCGCCGTGGCCGCTGAGGTATTTGGTGGCCGAATGCACCACCACGTCGGCACCCAGGTCCAGCGGGCGTTGCAGGTAGGGTGTGCAGTAGGTGTTGTCGACCACCACGGTGACATTCGGCTGTTGGTGGGCGAGGGCGGCCACGGCGGCGATGTCCACCAGCTGCAGGGTGGGGTTGGCCGGGGTCTCGCAATAGATCATGCGGGTGGCGGGGCTGAGCGCGGCTTGCAGGGCCGCCAGGTCCGTGAGGTCGACATGCCGCACCTTGATGCCGAATTCACCGATGCCATGGTGCAGCAGGGCGAAGGTGCACCCGTACAGCGTCTGGCTGACGATCACTTCATCGCCGGGGCGCAGCAGGGTCCAGAACGTCGCGGCGATCGCGCCCATGCCAGAACTGAACGCCACTGCGGCCTCACCGTTTTCCAGGGTCGCCATGCGCGATTCCAGCAGCGCCAGCGTCGGGTTGGAGATCCGTGTGTAGAAGTGCCCGTCGGCTTCGCCGGCAAAGCATGCGGCGCCGTATTCGGCGGTGGGGAACGCAAAGGTGGCAGATAGGTAGATCGGCGGAACGAGCGCGCCGTGGTGGTCCTTGGGGTCGTAGCCGTGGTGGATGGCGCGGGTGGAAAAGCCGAATGTGTTGTGTTTATTGTTCATGTCGGACGCTCCTTATTTCCTACAATGCTATGCTCATAACCAGAGATGAACTTTGCAATGTTTGCTGCTAATTCCTGCGTCCTGGGATGAAAAACCTCGAAAAATAACAATCAGAGGCACGTTATGCCCGTCAGTCTCGACCGTACCGATAAAGCACTTTTAAACGCGTTGCAGGGCAATGCCCGGCTCACCGTGGCCGAGTTGGCCGACCGCGTTTCCCTGACCACCTCGCCGTGTTGGCGGCGGGTGCGCAACCTGGAAGAGAGTGGGGTGATCAGTGGGTATCAGGCGATCCTCTCGCCCAAGGCGTTGGGGTATGGGGTGACGGCGTTTGTCAGCATCATGATGGAGAGTCATACCCAAGAAATTGCCCGGGCGTTTGAGCGGCGGTTGTTGGAGATTCCGGAGATTGTGGCGTGTCATAACGTGTCGGGGCGGTATGATTTTTTGTTGGAAGTGGTGGCTAGGGATTTGGAGTCGTTTGGGGAGTTTGCGCGGGAGGTGTTGCAGACGTTGCCTTGCGTTAAGGAGATTTATTCGAGTTTTTCTTATAAGTCGGTGAGGGCTTTGAGGGTGATTCCGTTGCCGGGGTGATGGGGGGTGTGTTGTGTTGTGTACATATCCGTTGCTTCGGTAACGGCTACCTATGGTTCCGCTCTTACAGCGGGTCACTTTTGGAAGGACCCAAAAGTAACCAAAAGGTCCTCGCCCCAACACTCGGCACCTCGCTTAGGCTCGGTGTGCCCTCACTCCGGCTTGAATCCGTGGGCCGCCGCCACGCGCCATCCATGGCGCGGGGCGGCTAACCCGGCGTCCTGCCGGGTTACCCACGGATTCAAGCCTGCGTTCGGCCAGCGTGTTTGACGGGGCGCCTAAGATCAAGAGCGACTCGCTTCGCATCGTGGATACGCGGTCCATTGTAGGAGCCGGCTTGCCGGCGAAAAACGTGAGAGCGCCGCGTTTTGCTTGGTTCCCCCGCGTCATCGTTAACGACCATCGCCGGCAAGCCGGCTCCTACAGGACCGCGTTTGCTTTTGCCTTTGCTTCACACCACTCAAGCCGGCTGTCAGGCCGCTGTGCTTTTGCTTTTGATTTTGATCTTAGGCGCCCCGTTAAACACGCTGGCCGGAATTCGACAGGGATTTGGGGGGTAAACCGGCAGGGATGCCGGTTTAGCCGCCCCGCGCCATGGATGGCGCGTGGCGGCGGCCCCCAAATACCTGTCGGATTACGGGCACACCGAGCCTAAGCGAGGTGCCGAGTGTTGGGGCAAGAGCCCTTTGGTTACTTTGGGGCTTTTCCAAAGTGACCCGCCGTAAGGGCGGAACCATAGGTAGCCGTTACCCAAATAACGGATATGTACTCAACAAAACACGCCCCCCCGATACAGCACGTACATCCAATTTTCCCCACCCCATCCCCCCGCAAACTCCCTCATCGCTGAATCTTCAAGGCAGAGGGACACCCCATGGACCCAGCAACAAAACCCGGCCCCGACGAAGTCGTCACTCTGGTGGTCAAGCACCTCATCAAACCCGGCCTGGAGGCCGACTACGAAGCCTGGCTGCGCCGCATCGTACGCATCGCCGGCGCGCGCCCTGGCCACCTCGGTGTCGACGTAGTGCGCGGCAAACAAGGCAACCTGGCGCTGTTCACCTGTGTGTTGCGCTACCGCTCCACCGATGACCTGGAAACCTGGCTCGACTCCCCCGAGCGCAAAACCCTGATTGCCGAAGCCACCCCGATGCTCGCCGAGGGCGACAACACCGAAATCGGCGCGGTCAACGAATTCTGGTTCAACCCCGAAACCCCAAACGCCGCCAAGCCACCGCGCTGGAAGCAGGCGGTCGTCACCCTGTGCGTGATCCTGCCGCTGACCCTGCTGGTGCCCATCGTGTGGGGCCCGGTGCTGCGCCTGCACCCGTTTCTCTCCAACTACGTGGTCGCCACGTTCCTGGTGACCCTGACCATCGTCCTACTGGTGGTCTACCTGTTGATGCCGGCGGCCACCCGCCTGTTCGCTCCCTGGCTTGAAGCCTCTGTAAAGGAAACCCTATGAACGCCGATCTGATTTTGTTCAATGGCCAGTTCCACACCGTGGACCGTGAAAACCCGCGTGCCACCGCTGTCGCGATCCGCGAGGGGCGCTTTGTCGCCGTGGGCACCGACGGTGAAGCCATGGCCCTGCGTGGCAGTGGCACCCAGGTCATCGACCTCAAGGGCCGCACCGTCATCCCCGGCCTCAATGACTCCCACCTGCACCTGATCCGTGGTGGGTTGAACTACAACCTCGAACTGCGTTGGGAAGGTGTGCCGTCCCTGGCCGATGCCCTGCGCATGCTCAAGGACCAGGCCGACCGCACGCCCACCCCGCAATGGGTACGCGTGGTGGGTGGCTGGAACGAATTCCAGTTCGCCGAAAAACGCATGCCGACCCTGGAAGAGTTAAACCAGGCCGCGCCCGATACGCCAGTGTTCGTATTGCACCTGTACGACCGCGCCTTGCTCAACCGTGCCGCCCTGCGCGTGGCCGGCTACACCAAGGACACGCCGAACCCGCCGGGCGGCGAGATCGTGCGCGACAGCAACGGCAACCCCACCGGCATGCTGGTGGCGCGCCCGAATGCGATGATCCTGTATTCGACCCTGGCCAAGGGCCCGAAACTGCCGCTGGAATACCAGGTCAACTCGACCCGCCAGTTCATGCGCGAACTCAATCGCCTGGGGCTCACCAGCGCCATCGACGCCGGCGGCGGTTTCCAGAACTACCCCGATGACTACGCGGTGATCGAGCAACTGGCCAAGGACGAACAGTTGACGGTGCGCATCGCCTACAACCTGTTCACCCAGAAGCCCAAGGAAGAACTCAGCGATTTCAAGAACTGGACTGGCAGCGTCACCCTGCACCAGGGCGATGACTACCTGCGCCACAACGGCGCCGGCGAGATGCTGGTGTTCTCGGCGGCGGACTTCGAGGACTTCCCCGAGCCACGCCCGGACCTGCCGCTGACCATGGAGCAGGAACTGGAGCCGGTGGTGCGCCACCTGGTGGAGCAGCGTTGGCCGTTCCGCCTGCACGCCACGTATGACGAGTCCATCTCGCGCATGCTCGACGTGTTCGAGAAGGTCAACCGCGACATTCCGTTCAATGGCCTGCCATGGTTCTTCGACCACGCCGAAACCATCACCCCAAAAAACATCGAGCGTGTACGCGCCCTCGGCGGTGGTATCGCGATCCAGGACCGCATGGCGTTCCAGGGCGAATACTTCGTCGAGCGTTACGGCGCCAAGGCCGCCGAGGCCACGCCGCCGATCAAGCGCATGCTTGCCGAAGGCGTGCCGGTCGGGGCGGGCACCGATGCGACCCGCGTGTCCAGCTACAACCCATGGACTTCGCTGTACTGGATGGTCAGTGGCCGTACCGTCGGCGGCCTGGAGCTGCATGCCGAAGGCTTGCCGCGCCTTACCGCGCTGGAATTGTTTACCCATGGCAGCGCCTGGTTCTCATCCGAACAGGGCAAGAAAGGCCAGATCAAGGTCGGGCAGTTGGCGGACGTGGCGGCCCTGTCGGCAGACTTCTTCAGCGTCGATGAAGAAGCGATCAAGTGGATTGAATCGGTACTGACTGTGGTCGGCGGCAAGGTGGTCTACGGTGCCGGCGATTTCGAAGATTACGCGCCTCCCCGCGTCCCGGTGCTGCCGGACTGGTCGCCAGTGGTCAAGGTGCCAGGGCACTGGCGCCCAAGTTCGCCGTTGCAGGCGCAGGTTCACCAATGCAGTGGCCCCTGCGGCGTGCATTCCCACAGCCATGAAAAGGCGCGTCTTTCCAGCGTGCCAGTCAGCGACTTCCAGGGTTTCTGGGGTGCGTTTGGCTGCTCGTGCTTTGCCTTCTAATCAAACCCCAAAGGAGTTACCCCATGCCTTACTCGCGCTTGAACAAAGATGACGCCGTTGTCCTGTTGGTCGATCACCAGACCGGCCTGATTTCGCTGGTCCAGGACTTCTCCCCGAACGAATTCAAGAACAACGTGTTGGCCCTGGCTGACGTCGCCAAGTTCTTCAACCTGCCGACCATCCTCACCACCAGTTTTGAAAGCGGCCCTAACGGCCCACTGGTGCCCGAGCTGAAAGAACTGTTCCCGGACGCGCCATACATCCCGCGTCCTGGCCAGATCAACGCCTGGGACAACGAGGATTTCGTCAAGGCGGTCAAGGCCACCGGCCGCAAGCAGATCATCATTGCCGGCGTGGTGACGGATGTGTGCGTTGCGTTCCCGACCCTGTGCGCCCTCGATGAAGGCTTCGAAGTGTTCGTGGTCACCGACGCCTCCGGCACCTTCAACGAAACCGTGCAACAGGCCGCCTGGGCGCGCATGACAGCGGCCGGTGCCCAACTGGTGAACTGGTTCTCCGTGGCCTGCGAGCTGCAAGTAGACTGGCGCAACGACATGGAAGGCCTGGCCAACCTGCTGTCGCCACGCATCCCCAACTACCGCAACCTGATGAACAGCTACTCGGCCTTCACCGCCAAGTAAGCTGCGCCACAGAACACCGCTGAACCCTGTGGGAGCCGGGCTTGCCCGCGATGGCGGTGTGTCAGTTGACAGCAATGTTGGCTGACACACCGCCATCGCAGGCAAGCCAGCTCCCACATTTGATTTGTGGTGTAGCGACATACCCGTTATAAAAACCGCAAATGTCCACCGAGAAGCGACAATGAACCCCTTCGAAGACATGCGCCTGTTCTGCCAGGTCATGGAGTCCGGCAGCTTCACCGCCGCCGCTGAACAGCTGGGCCTGTCCAAGCAGTTCGTCAGCCGCCGCCTGATCCAACTGGAAGAGCGCCTGGGCGTGCGCCTGCTCAACCGTTCCACGCGCCGTCTGGATGTCACGCCTCTCGGTCAGAGTTACTACGAATCCGCCTTGCGCCTGCTCAGTGAAGTCGAGCAAGTGGAGCAGGGCATCGCCGGGCAGAACAGCGAACCCCGTGGCACCATTCGCCTGAGTGCGCCGTTGTCGTTTGCCATGGCTCACCTGGGTTGCCTGTTGCCGCTGTTCTTGCAGCGCCATCCCCAGGTGGCGGTGGAGGTCGATTTGAGCGACCGCCCCGTGGACCTGATCGGCGAAGGTTATGACCTGGTGCTGCGCATCGGCACCCTGGAAGATTCCACCCTGATTGCCCGCCGTATCGCCAGCATTCCCCGGGTGTACTGCGCCAGCCCCGATTACCTGGCCCTGCGCGGTACGCCGCAAAAACCCGATGACCTTGCCGCGCACGATTGCCTGCCCTACGGCCATGGCCGCCAGGTGCAATGGCGCTTCAAGGGTAAGTTGCAGGCGCTGAACGTCAGCGGACGCATGCGCGTGAACAACGGCGACCTGCTGCGCGACACCGCCATCGCCGGCCTGGGCGTGACCTACCTGCCGACCTTTATCGTCGGCGAAGCGCTGAAGGACGGCCGCCTGGTTACGGTCCTCGACGAATTCGCCCCCGAGGCCCTGACGCTCTCGGCGGTGTACCCGCAACACCGGCAAAGCTCGCGGCCGGTGCAGGCGCTGGTGGAGTTCCTGCGCGAACGCCTGGCTAGCGGCTGTTGAACAGCTGGCGGATCAGGTTGGGGGTGCTGCCGGTCCAGCGTTTGAACGAGCGTCGAAAGTTCGCCGCATCGTTGAAGTTCAGGTACGCCGCCACCTCATCATTGCTGTAGCCCTTGACCTGGTACAGGTGCAGCGCCACCTGCTTGCGCACACGGTCCACCTGTTGTTGGAACCCGGTGTCGTGCTTGTGCAACTTGCGCTTGAGCGTCGCCGGGCTCATGGCGAAGGCGTGCGCGGCCTGTTCCAGGCTTGGGGGTTGGCGCACCTGCTCGCGCAGGTAGTCATAGAGGCAGTCGAGAAAGCTGCCAGCGAAACCCAGTTGGTCGATCTGCTCGCGGGCCTGCTGGCGCGCGACCTGGCCGGCGGTGGCCGAGGCGCCTGGCCAGGTACGCGTCAGGTATTCACGCGGGAGGCTCATCATGTCCAGCGGTCGATCGAAACGGGTGCCTTCGCCCAAGTGCACCCAATACTGCTCGACATACCGCGGTTCGGCGTGGCTGAAACTGCACACCCACGGCAGGCGTTCGCCGCTCAGCCATTGGCTCATGGCAACCAGCGAGGTCATGCTGGCTTCCAGCAAGAAGCGCCAGTGCTCGCCGGCGCCGCAACTGTCCAGCCAGTACAGGTAGGCGTGGTGCTCATCCAACTCCAGTTGCAGGGTGACCAACGGGCTCAGCAGCACCTGTTGCTGGATCAGGATCTCCAAGGCCTGGTGCAGGTTCTGCGCATGGCCCAGGGCATGGCTGGCCGCGCCGTAATAGCCTGGCAACAGCCGCTGGCCGAACAGGAAGCTGCTGTCATCGGCATCGAGCCACTTGCGGCTGTTGCCGATCAACCCGAAAAACTGCTGCGGGCTCAACCGCGCAGTGCCGGCGAGGATGTCTTCATGAAACAACCCGGTGCCACGAAGCAGGCGATGGCTGTCGATGTCCCGGGACAAGGCCAGGTCGATCAGCGTGGCGGGCTGGTAGTGCCCGGGGATGAAGCGGCTGTCGGCTTCGTACCAGCTTGTTTTAACCGACATGTCAGGCACTTTTCGCCAAGGGTTGCTTGGCCCTGGCCAGGGCCAGGTTGAGGCGCTTGAGCAAGTCGTGGGGTGGCTCGTTCAGGGCCATGACCACGGCAGTGGTCGCCGCCAGTTGCAGGCGCTCACCGTGCAGCCGGGTTTTGTGCGCCAGGCCGCGTACCGCCTGTTGCAACTCCAGTGCGAGTTCCTTGGCCTGGCGCTCGCCGGTGTTGGGCAACAGCACCACAAAACGGTCACCGGCCAGGCGACACAGCAGGTCCTGGCGGCGCAGGTTGAGCAGCAGCAAATGGCTGAGGGCCTGCAACACCGCGTCGCCCTCGGCATGCCCGTAGGCCTGGTTGATGGCCGCGAAGTTGTCCAGGTCCAGGGCCAGCAGCGACAGCGGTTGCTGCTGGTCGTGGCTGTCTTGCAGGCTGTCGGCCAACTGGCGCTTGAGGTAGTCGGCGCCGGCCAGGGGCGTGAGTTTGTCGAACAGCCGATGCTCGCGGAACGACCGCTCGCGTTTTTCCATCTGCGCGCTGATCGCCAGTTGTTCGCGGTGCCAGTGGTAGATACCGATGGTCAGAAGGATCATGCCCACCGGCATCGGCCCCGACTCCAGCCAGTGGTCCCAGGTGATGCTGTCGGGCAGGCGGATGAACTCATCGAGGCTATCGATCCACCAGGAGAAAAAGATGCACGACAGGCCCAGCGCCAGGTAGTTGGTGACGCGCCCGGCGGGGCGGCTTTTCAGCACCAGGCCCAGCCAGACCAGGGCGAGCAGGGCAGAGCCGCCTTCGCCGAAGATGTCCAGCCACACCCATTCGCTGACGCTTTTCAACTCGCCGCAGGCCAGGTGCAGGATCAGCCCGAGGTTGGCGGCGATCAGCAACAGGGAGAGTTTCCAGCGATGTGGCTTGAGCACGGAAAACATGGCCGCGAGTCCTTGGGCAAATAAGCGATGGGCGCCAGCACAGCAGATGGATGTGACGGTTGCGTGACGGTGGGGAGGGGTCGAATCAGCTCATGCCATACACACAATCTCCTGCCAAACACAAAACAAATGTGGGAGCGGGCTTGCTCGCGAATACGGTGGATCAGCCACACATGTGCTAGCTGCAATACCGCATTCGCGAGCAAGCCCGCTCCCACATTTTGATCGAGGTCATTTCAGCTCATTTGCTTGCCGGAACAAACTAAAAACCGCGGTTTACGTGGTTTTGCGCCAACCCCTGTCACAGAACCGTCATCCCTCACCCCTAGCGTGCCCTCCCAGTTGCCGGGCCTCTTGCCTGGCGCCAACGGATTCTTGGGGAGGATTGCATGTACAAGCGCACCGGGCTCGTCAGCTTCACGCTTACTGCCTTGGCCCTGGCGATTGCCAGCGAGCGACTCAACGCGGCCGAAGTGGCCAATACCGAGCACGTCGAAGTGGTCGGCCAGGCCGCGGCCATCGATCAGGCGTTGAAGGAGCAGCGGTCGTCCGACAGCATCAAGAGCGTGGTGCATGCCGACGGTGTCGCCCAGTTGCCGGATGAAAACGTCGCCGAAGCGGTGCAGCGCCTGCCGGGCATCAGTGTGGAACGCGACCAGGGGGAAGGGCGCTTCGTCAGCGTGCGTGGCCTGGGGCCGGACCTCAACAGCGTGACCATCAACGGCACCCTGGTGCCGGCCCCGGAGAGCGCGCGGCGCGCCGTGGCGCTGGATGTGCTGCCCTCGGAGCTGGTGCAGTCGCTCTCCGTGATCAAGACCCTCACCCCGGACATGGACGCCAACTCCCTTGGCGGCACGGTCGATGTGCAAAGCCTGTCGGCCTTCGACCACAAGGGGCTGTTCTACACCGGCAGCACCGAAGCCAGCTACGACAAGAACACCCGCCAGACCAGCCCGAAATTCTCCGGCGCTGCCAGTAACCGTTTCAGCCTCGGCGATGGCATCGACAACTTCGGCGTGGCAGCGGCGCTGAGCTGGCAGAAGCGTGACTTCGGCTCGGACAACGTCGAGACCGGTGGCGCCTGGGACTTCACCGACGGCGCCAAGCTCAACGAATTCGAACAGCGCGACTACGACATCAGCCGCGAACGTGCCGGCGGCGGCCTGAACTTCGACTACAAGCCGGATGACCTCAGCAGCTACTACCTGCGCACCCTCTACAGCCGCTACAAAGACACCGAAACCCGCAACGCCGCCAGCCTCGAATTTGCCGACCCACAGGCCGCCGGCGAGCTGGGCGATGCCGAAGCCAAGCGCAAGCTGAAAAACCGTGAAGAAACCCAGGAGATCCAATCCTACGTGTTCGGTGGCGAACGCATGCTCGGCCTGTGGACCCTGAGCGGCCAGGCCGGCTACAGCCAATCCAGCGAAGACAGCCCGGCGCACATCGCCGGCGCGACCTTCGACGGTGGCGACTTTGCCAACAGCGGCTTTTATGACAAAAACAAGCCACGCCCGATCATCGGCAGCGGCTTCTACGACGCGCGCAATTTTACCCTCGACAAAGTTGACTGGGAAAAACAGAACACCCAGGACACCGAGAAAAACCTGCGCCTGGACCTGGCCCGCGACTACGACCTGAGCGGCTATGCCTCCCAAGTGAAGTTCGGCGGCAAGGTCAGCCGCCGCAATAAGGACAACGACCTGGAAGCCTGGGTCTACAAAGACTTCGACACCCTTGGCTTCAGCGACGACCAGCTCAACCTCACCCAATTCCAGAAGGGCAGCGTCGACTATCGCCTCGGCAACTACGGCCCCGGTATCAGCCCCAGCGCCATCAAGCAGTTGATCGGCAGCCTCAACCCGGCGGACTTCTATGACGAGACCGAATCCCGGGTCAACGATTTCACCATTCGTGAAGACATCAACGCCGGCTACCTGATGAACACCATCGATATCGATGACTGGCGCTTTATCGCCGGCCTGCGTTACGAAGGCACCGAGTTTGAAGCCAAGGGCACTGGCGCCACCGATGGCGTGTTCACGCCGACCGACACCAAGCGCCGCTATCACCACTGGCTCCCGGGCCTGCATGCGCGCTACCAGATCGACAAGAACACCCAGGTGCGCGCGGCCTGGACCAAGTCCGTGGTGCGCCCGACCTTTGGCCAATTGGCACCGGGTTTCGTGATCGACGATGACGAGGCCACCTTCGGCAACCCGGACCTCAAGCCCCTGGAGTCGAGCAACCTGGACCTGGGCATCGAGCACTTCATGGGCCGCGCCGGCACCGTCTCGGCGTTCGTGTTCTACAAGGACATCAAGAACTTCGTCTACAACACCGACCTGGCGGGCACTGGCGCCTGGACCAATTTCGCCGAGGCGCATACCTACGCCAACGGCGACAGCGCCAAGCTCTACGGCCTGGAACTGGCCTACTCACAGAAGTTCGACTGGCTGCCGGCACCGTGGAACGGCCTGCTGATCGGTGCCAACACCACCTTCAGCCGCTCCAGCGCCGATATCGAAGGCTTCGACGGCACCAGCGGGACCAACCGCAAGCGCACTATCAGCCTGCCCAACCAGTCCGACACCGTCGGCAACCTGATGCTGGGCTGGGAAGACGACAAGCTCAGCCTGCGCCTGTCGGCCAACTACAAATCGGCCTACCTCTACGAGTTGGCCTCGATCAACGACAAAGCCCACGACCTGCACGTCGACGCGCAGACCTTCGTCGACTTCAGCGCGCGCTACTCGCTGACCAAGAACCTGCAAGTCAGCTTCGAAGCGCAGAACCTCACCGATGAGTCGTACTTCGTCTACACCGGCCACCGCAGCTACAACGGCCAGTACGAAGAGTACGGCCCCACCTACAAGCTGGGCCTGACCTTCACCCATTTCTAAGCACCAACCCCGATTTGAATGTGGGAGCTGGCTTGCCTGCGATGCAGACACCTCGTTGTTTCAGGCAGACCCCGTCGATGCCGTCGCAGGCAAGCCAGCTCCCACAGTAGATCTCCATCGTTTTTGAAGGATTTGTTTGTTCATGAGAATTTCCAAGTTGTATTTGCTGCTCGCTCTAGCAACCTGTGGTCAAGCCATGGCCGCCGACCTGGCGCTGGTCCCTTGGGCGCCAAACCTGAATGCCGAAGCGGTGGCCTTCCTACCTGGCGGCACCCAGCGCCTGGCCGCCAGTACCCGCGACGGCCTGCAACTGCTCGACAGCAAAGGCGCGGAACTGGCCCGCTTCAAAGGCAACTTCAGCAGCCTCGACACCCGTGCTGCCGGTGCCCAGACGCTCGTGGCCAGCCTCGACAACGACCGCCAACAGGCGCTGCTGATCAGCCTCGATGCGTCCACCAAGACCTTTGGCCAGCCCCTGTACTTGCCCACCCGCGACTACCCGGTGAACGGCCTGTGCCTGTATCGCGACGGGGCATCAAACCTGTTTGTGTTCCTGGTGGGCGAAGAGGGCAAGGGCGAGCAATGGCTGGTGGGTAACGGCGCGACCTTGCTGCGCGACCCTCAACGTGTACGCGGCTTGCCGCTGCCGCCGTCGGCGCAGTTCTGCCAGGTGGATGACGCCAGCCAACAACTGGTGGTGAATGAAGAAAACGTCGGCTGGTGGGCCTACCCGGCGCACCCTGAGGCGGACGTGAAACGCACCCCGGTGGCGCTGTTCGACAACCCCAAGCGCGAGGCTGGCGCCATGGCGCTGGTGCCGGGCGGGGTGGTGACGCTGGATCCTAAGAAGGCTCAACTGCATCTGTTTCAGCAAACCGGCGAGCGCTGGGTTGAACAGGGCAGCCTGACGCTGCCGGGCTTGAAAGAACCAGAGCAACTGAGCGTCAGCGGCCAGCACGTGCTGGTGCGGGATGACGACACCGGCAGGCTCTACCAGGGCAAACTTGACTGGAAAGCAACGCCTGTGGCCGCCGAGCCGGTAGTGCCGGAAGTCGCTGCGCTGCGCCAGACCGACCCGGTCGGTCGCCAGGGCGATGCGGCGGATGACCCGGCGATCTGGATTCACCCCACGCAGCCAGAAAAAAGCCGCGTGCTCGGGACCAACAAGAAGCAGGGCCTGCTGGCCTATGACCTCGACGGCAAGCTGTTGCAGGAACTGGCGGTCGGCCGCCTCAACAACGTCGACGTACGCCCCAACTTCAAGCTCGGCGCAACCACCGTCGACCTGGCTGTGGCGAGCAACCGCGATCACAACAGCCTGAGCCTGTTCAGCATCGACCGTCAGAGCGGTGAGCTGCGCGAGGCCGGTGAAGTGCCGACGCCGCTCAAGGACATCTACGGTATCTGCCTGTTCCAACCCGCCAGCGGCGAGATCTACGCGATCGCCAATGGCAAGGACGGCACCTTCCTGCAATACCGCCTGAGCGCACCGGACGGCCGTGTGCAGGGCGAGCTGGTACGCCAGTTCAAGGTCGACAGCCAACCCGAGGGCTGCGTGGCCGACGACCAGCGCCAGCGCCTGTTCATTGGCGAAGAAGACGTCGGCGTCTGGGCGGTGGATGCGCGTGCCGACCAACCGGCCACGCTCACCAGCGTGATCAAGGTCGGCCCGCAGTTGCATGCGGATGTCGAGGGCCTAGCGTTGTACCAGAGCGAAAAACGCGACTACCTGGTGATCTCCAGCCAGGGCAACGACAGCTACCTGGTCGTGGATGCAGAGCCACCCTTTGCTACCCACGGTGCCTTCCGCGTCGGCCTGAATGCCGCCGCCGGTATCGATGGGGCTTCGGAAACCGATGGCCTGGAAGTCACCGCCATCAACCTGGGCGGGCCCTGGAGCCAAGGCATGCTGGTGGTGCAGGACGGCCGCAAGCGCATGCCCGAGCAGACCCAGAATTTCAAGTTCGTGCCGTGGGCCGAGGTGACCCGCGCATTGAAATTGCCGTAGGCGTCATCACCCGGTCATCACTTTTTAATCGAATAGGAGCTTAACCATGCACGCGACGATGGAACATATGACGATCTGGGGTTTGATCAGCGACGCCAGCCTGTTGGTCAAGGCGGTAATGATCACGTTGCTGCTGGCGTCCTTGCTCAGTTGGTACCTGATCATCCAGCGCGGCAGTGTGCTGCGGCGCCTGGAGCGGCAGTTGAACGGCTTTGTGCAGCGCTTTCGTGCGGCGCCCGACTTGCAGCCGCTGTACCGCGACACCGTGCAGGCCGGCGAGGGTGGGATTGCACCGATCTTCATCGCCGGCGTGCAGGAATACCAGCACCTGCACGGCCATGGTCCGGCCGTGCTGGAGGGCGTGGAGCGTGCGTTGCAGGTGGCG
This sequence comes from Pseudomonas pergaminensis, assembly GCF_024112395.2. NCBI lineage: Bacteria > Pseudomonadati > Pseudomonadota > Gammaproteobacteria > Pseudomonadales > Pseudomonadaceae > Pseudomonas > Pseudomonas pergaminensis. Next base: position 2,583,783 of record NZ_CP078013.2, read on the forward strand.
ATCACCGAGCAGGAAATCGAGCTGGAAAAAGGCCTGCAATTCCTTGCGACCGTGGGGTCGGTGAGCCCCTACATCGGCCTGTTCGGCACTGTGTGGGGGATCATGAATTCCTTTATCGGCCTGTCCCAGGTACAGCAGGCCACGCTGTCCACCGTGGCGCCGGGCATCGCCGAAGCATTGATCGCCACGGCCATCGGCCTGTTTGCCGCGATCCCGGCAGTGATCGCCTACAACCGCTTCGCCGCACGCGGACAAACCTTGCTCACCCGCTACTACGCCTTCGGCAACGAACTGCAAGTGCGCCTGCACCGCACCTTGCGCGGCACGCCGATCAACCTGGCCGTGGCCGCCTGAACAAGGAGCAAACCGATGTTGACCAGGCCGCAACGCAAGCACGGGCCCAAGGCCGAGATGAACGTGGTGCCCTACATCGACGTGATGCTGGTGCTGCTGGTGATCTTCATGGTCACCGCGCCGATGCTGACCCAAGGCGTAAAAATCGAGCTGCCCAAAGTCGCCGCCGAGGCACTGGCCACCGACACGCGCCAGCAAATCCTCACACTGTCGGTGAAGGCTGACGGCGGCTACTACTGGAACCTCGGCGGTGAACTCGACACCCGCAACCAGACTGACAGCGCCGTGACCCTGGATGAAATGGGCGCCAAGGTCATGCAGGTGGTTGCGGCGCGCCGTGACACCCAGGTGTATATCCGCGCTGACGACAACGCCGGCTACGGCCGGGTCGTGGCTGCCATGGCGGTGCTGCAAAAGGGTGGCGTGAGCAACCTGGGGTTGGTGACCGAGGCCCCGCAATGACGGCAATGATCATGCACAGTCCGCTGCTCGCAGTGGGGCCTGGGGAGCCTTCCGGGTTCTGGAGAAACAGCGTGGCGGCCAGCCTCGCGGTGGCGCTGCATGTAGGCGTGCTGGCGGTGTTGATGCTGGGTGGGTCGACAGATAAGCCGCAGGTGGAAACGCCGAGGGTGATGCATACCCAGTTGGTGATGGTGCCGCCGACGCCCGCTCCCGCTCCCGTGCCTGAGCCGGCGGCCGTCGCAGCGCCTGCGCCGGAGCCTGTGGTCGCTCCCGTGCCGGCGAAACCGGTGATCGATCCAAAGATCCAGGCACAAAAACTGGAAAAAGCCGCATTGGCGCGCAAGCGGGTCGAGGAAAAGAAGCTGGAGCAGCAACAGGAGCGCCTGGCCACTGAACAGCGCAACCGCGAGCTGGAGCAGCAGCGTCTGGCCCAGGAGCGCCTCGCCGCTGAACGTACGCGCCCTGCAGCACCGACCGCCGCGCCGGCCTTCGACAGCCGTCAGTACCAACCCTTGAGCAAAGAGGCGCCGGACTATCCGGAGCGTGCCCTGGACAAAAACATCGAAGGCGATTGTTCAGTGGAGTACACCGTCAACACCCAAGGGCGTGTAGAAAATCCCAAGGTGCTGGACGGCTGCCATCCACTGTTCATGCGGCCTTCACTGGCGGCGGCGAATACCTTCCGCTACCAGCCGAGGATCGTCGATGGAAAACCCGTGCCGGTGCCGGCCGTGCGCAATACGTTCCACTACCGCATCAAATGATTTCTCCCAGTCAACACAGGTCCCATGTGGGAGCGGCGGTGCGACGATTCGACTTGCTCGCGAATACAGAGTGTCAGTCGATACACCTTTGACTGAACCACCGCATTCGCGAGCAAGCCCGCTCCCACATTTTGATTTGCGTTAGACGTAAGCTAAGTTATTCAGCGCTTGACCCGCCACGTAGCGCTCCAGGTTCGCCAAAAACGTATCCGCAATCTCATTCCGGCTATTTGTCGAAATCGCCGACGTATGCGGCGATAACCTCACCCTTGGATGGGTATACAGCGGATGCCCGTCCGGCAACGGCTCCGGCTCGGTCACATCCAGCGATGCCAGCCCTATCCGCCCATTGTCCAGCGCTTCCAGCAGCGCCTCCTGATCCAGCAACCCACCCCGCGCAATATTGATCAGGTGCAGCCCCGGCTTGGCGCTGCCCAGCACGTCACGGTTGATGAGCTGCCGCGTGGACTCGGTCAGCGGTGCCGCCACCACCAGGTGATCGGCGCGGGCGAACAGGTCGTGGATGTCTTTGGCGGCGTCCACGCCCGCGCTGAACGGCACCTGGCTTTGGCGCAACGCTACGACCTTGATCCCCAGGGCCAGGGCTTTTTGCGCGAGACGTTCGCCTATCGCACCAAACCCCAGGATGCCCAATGTGGTGCCCTTCAGCGGGCGCAACGCGGTGAAATTCCACTGCGAATCCTTTACCCAGATGTCCGGCAAATGCTTGGCGGCGGCAAAGATCGCGGCCAAGGCAAACTCGGCCAGGTTGTCAGCGGCACTGCCACGGGAGGTGGTCACCGGCGGGCCGTTGAACAGCCATTGCGGGTAGAAATCGATGCCCGACGATACCAGGTGCACCCACTGCGCGCCGTAGGGCCAGCCCGGTGGCGGCGTGTCCGGGGCGCTGTAGCCACGTACGTTGATCGGGCGCAGCAACAGGATATTCGCCTGGGGCGGCAGGTCGCTGGGCACGCCCGCGGGCACGCCGATCACTTGGGCGGCGGGGTGGCTGGAGGCCAGGCGCTGGCGGAGCACGTCGTTGTAATCTTCGTCCAGCTGGCTGGCAATAATCACCTGACTCATGGGCGTTCCTTCTGGCGTTGGGCGAACACCGTCTTGCCGACGCCTTGCAGCACGGCGTCGTTCTGCGGGGTATGCACGCGACTGCACAGCACGTCGCGGTAATGCCGTTGCAATGGGCTGTGGCGCGACAGGCCCGGGTTACCCGAGGCCTCGATGGCCAGCTCCACGGCGCGGATGGCGTTGTGGGTCACCAGGTACTTGAGTTGCGCAGCATTGGCCGCCGGGGTGTGGCCTTCGGCGGCGGCATCGAGCAGGCTGCGGTTGGCAAACAGCAGGGTGTCGATATGGCCGACGGTTTCCTGGAAGCGCGGCAGCGTCGACAGCGCTGCGCCGAGGTTGGACGGCTTGCGCTCTTCCAGCCAGTTCACCAGCCAGTCCCGCGCCGCCTGGGCCACGGCGTCATACACCGAGGACAGCAACACCGACATCCACAGGAAGCCCTCGCTATCCAGCTCCGGCGACGGCGCGCTCCACGGGCTGACGCTGACGGCGTGGTCGAGTGGCACCAGCACGTTGTCGAGCACCACCTCATGGCTGCAGGTGGCGCGCATGCCCAGGTGGTCCCAGGTGTCGATGATGGTCACGCCGGGGCTGTCTTTTGGGACCAGCCAGGCACCGACCAACGGGTCGGCGTCATCACTGCGGCCCCACACGCTGAACCAGCTCAGGCCGTGGCTGCCGGTGGAGTAGATCTTGCGCCCGCTGATGCGCCAGCCTTCGGCGGTACGCACGGCGATGGTCGCCGGCAGCCCGCCACGGGCCGGGGTGCCCAGGTCGGGCTCCACGCGCAGCGCGTTGATCAACCCGCCGTTGCGCACCGCGTCTTCGGCCACTCGCGTGCGCAAGTGCGCCGGCCAGGTCTTGCTGTCTTGCAGGCGTGTGTGTTGCAGGTATTGCATCACCAGGATCAGTGCGGTGGACGGCTCGCCCTTGGCGATCGCACTGATCGCCTTGCGCGCCTGGGGCAGGCTGGCACCGCCGCCGCCCAAGGCTTTGGGCACGGTGAGGGCGACCAGGCCGTGTTCGTGCAGCAATTTGAAGTTGGCGTGGGGGAAGGCGCCGCTCTCGTCATAGACGTGCGCGGTGCTGGCCAGCTCGGCGCTGAGGCGTTCGAGCAGGGCTTCGAAATTGGCGACTTCCACGGAGCGCAAGGAAGGTTGTGAGGATTGGCTCATGGTTGTTTCACTCGGTCGATAGGTAGACACCCGCCCTCTGTAGGAGCCGGCAAGCCGGCTCCTACAGGGGATAGGCGTTTAGATGGCCAGTCTTACGGGCTGTTGGCCCAGCAGTTGCTCCACCACCTGCAACACCGGCTCCGCTTCGGTGCGCACCAACCAATCCGGGCTCACTTGCACAAACGCCACCGTGCCGTCCCTGGCAATCACCACCACCGTCGGTTGCGGCAATTCCCAGGTGCCGGTGCCGGTGGTTTCACCGATGTGATTGCCCTTGGCCAACGCGGCATTGCGCGACGCTTCGTCGAAGCTGTAGAGAATGCCCAGGCGGCGCCCGAGGTTGTTATCGGGGTCACTGGCCACCAGCAGTTGCAGGGTGTGGCGGGTCTTGATCTCCACCAGGCGTTCAGGCACTTGCGGGCTTACCGCCACCAGAGGCACCCCGAGTTCGCGCAGGCGTGGGTAGAGTTGGCGTTCGTAATAGGGCAGGGCGATGTTGCACGCCGGGCAGCCGGCAAACCGGAAGAAAATCAGCACCGCCGGACCGTCCGCCAGCAGCAGCTCGCGATTGAGTTCACCGCCTTCCACATTCAGCAGGGTGAACGGGTCGAGTTCATCGCCGACCTGCACGTAGTCATCTGGCCGCGCTTGAGCCACCAGACGCTGGCGTTGGTCGATATTGACCTGCAGCGCTGCCGGCGCCCAGGTGGCGACACGCTCGGCGTGCAGTTCGGCCAACTGCCGGTTGAGGGATTCACTCATGCCAGCGCCTCCTGTTTTTCTTCAACCTGGGCGGCGACACTGTAGCGGTTGGCCGGAACGTCCAGGCCGAGGTTGTCGCGCAGGGTATGGCCGCTGTATTCAGTGCGGAACAAGCCGCGCTGTTGCAGCACCGGCACCACCAGTTCGGTGAAGTACTGCAAGCCATCCGGCAGCACCGAGTTGATGATGAAACCATCGCTGGCGCCGGTCTCGAACCAGGTCTGGATCGCGTCGGCGACTTGCTCCGGGGTGCCGACGAAATCACGTTTTGGCCGCGAGAACCGCAAGGCCACTTCACGCAGGGTCAGGCCTTCGTCCCTGGCCAGCTGCTTGATGCGGTCGGAGCCGCCTTTCTGGCTATTGGAACCGAGGTCACCCAGCTCCGGGAAAGGCTCGTCCAGTGGGTATTGGCTGAAGTCGTGATCGTTGAACGGACGGCCGAGGGCGACGATGGCATCTTCCACGGTGACCAGCTCTACGGCCTGCTGATAGCGGCTTTCCACTTCGGCCTGGTCGCGGCCGACAATCGGGCGAATGCCCGGCAGGATCGACAGGCTGTGCGGGTCACGGCCAAAGCCTTTGGCGCGGCGTTTCAGGTCCTGGGAATAGGCCAGGCCTTCTTCGAGGCTGTCCACGTGCACAAAGATCGCATCGGAGTTCTGCGCGGCAAAGTTGCGCCCGTCCTCCGAGGTGCCGGCCTGGAAAATCACCGGTTGGCCCTGGCGCGAACGCGCGATGTTCAGCGGGCCTTTCACCGAGAAGAAATCGCCCTTGTGGTTGAGTGCATGCAGCTTGCCCGGGGCGAAAAACTCGCCTGACTGTTTGTCGTAGGTAAAGGCATCGTCTTCCCACGAATCCCACAGGCCCTGGACGGTGCTCACGTGTTCCTTGGCGATGCGATAACGCACGGCGTGGGGCGGGTGCTCGGCCTTGCTGAAGTTGTCGGCGGTGCCGCTCAGCCACGAGGTGACGACGTTCCAACCGGCACGGCCACCGCTGATATGGTCCAGGGATGCGAATTGGCGCGCCACTTGGTAGGGCTCGGTGTAGCTGACGGTCACGGTGGCGACCAAACCAATATTCGTGGTGATCGCCGCGAGTGCGGACAGGATGGTCAGTGGCTCGAATCGGTTGAGGTAGTGCGGGCTGGACTTGGCATGAATGTGCAGGCTGTCGGCGATGAACACGAAGTCGAACTTAGCGGCTTCGGCCAATTCAGTCTGCTGCTTGTAGAACCCGAAGCTGGTGCTGGCATTCGGTTGGGCGTTCGGGTGGCGCCATTCGCCCCAGCCGTGGCCGACGCCGTGGACCATGGCGCCCAGTTTCAAATGGCGGGGTTTTGCTTGCTGTGGCTTGCTCATGTTCTGCTCCTGGTTAGCGCGAGGCTTGCTGGGAAAGTTGGACACGCTTGGCGTTGAAGCTCTTGTCGAAGCCCTGTGACACGTCGATGTGCCGGGTCAGCAGGCCTTCCTTTTGGTAGGTGTCGGCGGTTACTTGCAGGCCGCTGATCACCGAGTCGTCGATGGCGACCGGGGTCAAGTGGGTGTCCTTGGCCACTTCCTCGTGCACTTGCAGCGGCAGGCCGGTGATCTTGGCCTGGGCGGCTGCGTATTCGTTGGGGTGTGTGTTGGCCCAGGCGTAGGCGCGGTCGACGCGGGCGACAAAGTCGTCCAGTTGCGGGCGCTTGTCGGCAATGGCCTGGCGGGTGGCGGCGAGGTAGAGGTGGTTGCTCAGCAGCGTGTTGCCGCTGATCAGCACGCGGGCCTGGCTTTGTGAGGTGACCACCGTGGTGTACGGGTCCCAGGTGGCCCAGGCGTCGACGGTGCCGTTATCCAGCACCAGGCGCGACTCGCTTGGCAGCAGGAAAATGAACTGCACGTCCTTGGTGGTCAGGCCGGCCGTGGCCAGGGCCTTGATCGCCAGGTAATGGCCGATGGAGCCGCGGCCGGTGACGATTTTCTTGCCCTTGAGGTCGGCGACGGTCTTGATCGGCGAGTCTTTGGGCACCAGCAGCGCGGTGGTGTTGCGCCCCTCGGCGTGAATGATGCTGACCACCTTGAGCGATGCGCCGGCACCGAGGGCAAACACGTAGGGCGCATCCCCCAGGGCACCGATGTCCACGGCGCCGGCATTCAGCGCTTCACCCAAGGGCGAGGCGGAGGGGAATTCCGACCACTGGATTTCGTAGGGCACGTTTTTGGTTTCGCCGGAGACTTCCAGCAGCGCCTTGATTGTAGATTTCTGGTTGGCCACCCGCAGCGGTTGCAAGTCGGCGGCGTGGGCCCCGCCAGTCAGGCCAAGGGCGAGAGCGGTGCCCAGGAGCAGGCGTTTGAAAGGGGTGGTAAAGACCATGGGATGCAGGCTCCAGGCAGATCAAAATGGGGTTCGGTTACCTCCGCCTGGAGAAGGGGTCGGTGAGTGGGTTAACGTTATGCCCATAAAAACTCGCTGTGAAGTTCTTTTTGGTTATATGTTAATTATTAAAATATTTGATGATCTATGAATTGATTATTCTGTAATTGCATTTGAATGGGGCGCCGCCGCCCAAGGCAAAGAGGCCATCCATGCGCCAATGCTCACTGCGAACAGGCTCAGGGCGGCTGTGCAGATCCCTTGTCGGAGTGGGCCTGCACCCGGCGCGGGCGCAGGCAGGTGGGTGAGTCAGATCACATAGAAACCGTGGGTGCCGTCGCGGGCCAATTGGTCGACCAGGCCGAATTCCCAATCCAGATAGGCCTGCATGGCTTCCTTGGGATTGTCGGTGCCTTCGTACGGGCGACGGTAGCGGTCGATGCGCGGCGAAGCCAGGTGGGTTTCACCTTCTTCCAACGGTAACTGCGCGTTGATCCAGCCGGCAGTGCCGTCCTGCAGCAGAAACACTTGCTTGCCGGTGATGGCTTCGACTTCGGCCACCGCCAGGCGCGCCAGTTGGCTGCTGCCGCAGGTCAGCACGTAGCGCTGGGCGGCGGGCACCTTGGCCAGGGCTTGGGGCAGTTGCGCACGCAGCGCCCACCAGGCACCGGGGATATGGCGCTTCACGTAATTGGCGCTGGCAGTGAAGTCCAGCACCACGGTATCGCCATGGGCCTGCCATTCGGCGAGGGTATGGGGGCTGATCAGTTCGGCCTGGGGCGGTGTCGGCACCGGCGCGACCCAGGCACCTTGCTCGGTAAAGTGCGCCGGTTGCAGGTCATCCAGCACATGCACTTCCCAGCCTAGTTGAGCCAGCCAGGAGGCGGACATGTTCGCGCGCACGCCGTCGTCGTCCGCCAACACCAGCCGTGCCCCGCGCACGCTGGCGACATGGTCGGTTTCCTGCACCAGTTGCCCGCCCGGTGTGGAGCGCGCGCCGGGCAGGTGGCCGGCTTCGAATTCTTCCGGAGTGCGCACATCGAACAGGTAGGTGGTGCGGGTTTTTTCCTGCTGCCAGGCCTGCAGGTCGGCCAGGGTGGCACGGCCCACGCGAGCCTTGTCGGCGACGCGACGCGCATCCACGGCGGCGACCTGGCGGTGTTCTTCCGAGGTCGGTGCAAAGCGCCGCGCTTGGCCATGGGCAAGTTTCTGCCCGGCCAGGGTCCAGCCGATGGTGCCGTTGCGCAGGGCCGAGACCGGGTTGGCCACGCCGGCATTGATCAGCGACTGGGTGCCGATAATGCTGCGGGTGCGCCCGGCGCAGTTGACGATGATGCGGGTGGCCGGGTCCGGCGCCAGTTCGCGGGCGCGCAACACCAGTTCGGCCCCCGGCACGCTGATGCCGGTGGGAATGCTCATGGTCTGGTATTCGTCGAAACGCCGCGCATCGAGCACCACTACATCGGCCTGGCTGTCGAGCAGGGCCTGGACTTCTTCGGCGGCCAGGGATGGCGTGTGCCGCTCGCTTTCCACCAGTTCGCCAAACGCCTTGCTCGGTACGTTGACGTCGATGAACAACTCGCCACCGGCCTTGCGCCATCCTTCAAGGCCACCTTCGAGCAGGCTGACCTCGGTGTAGCCCAGCGCAGCCAAGCGCTCGGCCGCACGGGCCGCCAAGCCTTCGCCGTTGTCGTAGACGGTGACTTGGGTATCGCGCCGTGGAATGCGCGAATACACCTCCAGTTCCAGCTTGGACAACGGGATATTCGCGGCAAACAGCGGGTGGGACTCGGCGAAGGGCGCCTCTTCACGCACGTCGACCAGGGCGACTTCTGCATGGTCCAACAAGGCCTGGCGAATCTGGGCGAAGCTGCGGGTGGATACGGTGGTCATAGGGCAGGGCTCTTTTCTTTGGACAAATCCCAGATGTTCGGGAGGAAGGCGTTGGAATAACCGGAGATAAACAGTTTCTCGCTGCCGTCGGGCTGGTACACCGCGCGGCGCACCGCACCGATATTGGCGCCGTACACATGGATGCTGATGGACACCTGGTCGCTGTGGGCATTGCTCACCTGATGGATGTCACCGACCTTGGGCGACACGGCTTCCACCTGACCCGGCACCAACTGGATCGGCTTGCCTTCGGCAATCAGGCTGCCGTCGGGGGCGCGTTCGAACCCTTGGGAGAACTCTGAGCCGCGTAACATCCCAATCAGTCCCCATACCCGGTGGTCGTGGATCGGTGTGCTTTGCCCCGGCCCCCACACAAAACTGACGATGCTGAAGCGCTGGCGCGAATCGGCATGCAGCAAGAACTGCTGGTAGCGCTCGGGGTCGGGTTGGGCGTATTCATCGGGGAGCCAGTCATCATGGCTGACCAACTGTGCCAGTAGCTTGCCGCCACGGTGCAGCAGGTCGCCTTCGCGTGGATTGCCGTCGATCAATTCCGCCAGGGCGCCTATGAAGGCTCTGAGTCTCTCGGGGTGTCGGGCCTGGGTCATGACAATTCCATCGTGTGGTCGGTGGTGATGGGTTTATCTAAGCATAATGTTTATATTTAATATGCTATTTTTTAATGATTAGCTTATAGCCGAAGGTAATTTAGAACCGGTCTGAATAGCGTTAGACGTTATCGATTACAGCGCGGGCTATCCAGGCCGCGTTCGTGCAACTATGCTTCACACACATCTTAATGACTGTTCTCTATGTGCGGCCCAAATGAAAATTGACGATATCGATGCCTTTGTCGAAGTGATTCGTTGCCAGTCCATCAGCCATGCCGCCGAGTCGTTGCAACTGACCCAGCCGGCCATCACCCGCCGCGTGCAGAACTTCGAGCAGGCGCTGGGTGTGGAGCTGTTCGACCGCAATACCAAGCCCCTCAAGCCTACGCTGATCGGCACCCGTGTCTACGAACAGTGCCGGCTGATCCTGCGCGAGATGGATGCCCTGCGCGAGCTGGTGGCCACCGACGCACCGCCCACCGGCCTGCTGCGCCTGGGCGTGCCGCAGACCATCGGCGATGTGGTGCTGCTGGACGCGCTCAAGCACTTGCGCACCGAATACCCCGAGCTGCGGGCCCAGGTCGCCACCGGCTGGGGCAGCCAATTGGTCGGCAAGATCGAGCGCGGCGAGCTGGATGCAGCGGCGGCGTTGTTCCCGGCGGGCAAGATCTTCCCGGACAACATCGTCGGTGAGTCCATCGGCAAGATGGAACTGGTGGTGGTGTGCGCCAAGGCGCAGTTGCCGAAGAAGCCGTGCAAGCTGGCGGATGTGTACCAGAACGGTTGGATCCTCAACCCGGATGGTTGCGGCTTCCGTGCGGGCTTGCAGCGGACTTTGTCCGATCAGGGCCTGGCCCTGCGGGTGAACCTGGAAACCTTCGGCACCGAGTTGCAATTGGGCCTGGTGGCGGACGGCCTGGGCCTGGGCCTGGTGCCACGGCCGTTACTGGAGCGCAGCGCCCACCGCGAGCACTTGGCGGTGATGCCGCTCAAGGACTTCAAGCCGGTGATGGACCTGTGGCTGATCTACCCGCACTTCCTGGGCAACCTGCAAGGGCCGGTGGATGCATTTGGCAAGCTGGTCGCGAACTCCCTGCACAAGATCCGCAACGCCGCCTGACTCTGGATTCCCTCTCTTTGTAGGCGCCGGCTTGCCGGCGATGAGGCCCCCGAGATACGTGCAGGGCTCAAGGGCGCCATCGCCGGCAAACCGGACTCCTACAGGCGAATGCGGTGCTGTGGTGGTTATGAAAAAAAATAATAATTAGCTTAGATTAAAATGTGCTTTTTATTATCTTTTTGCATCCCATAGGCTTGCCTGGAAGTCCTTAAGGCCATCCAGGAAGTTTTGCCATGAGCAGCGTCACCTCGATTTCCAGTGTTTCCAACAACGTTCGCCAACGCGTCACTCCGGAAGAATGGGAAGTGCGCGTCAAATTGGCCGCCGCCTATCGCCTGGCGGCCTTGTACAAGTGGACCGATCACATCTACACCCACTTCTCCGCCCGCGTGCCAGGCCCGGAGGAGCATTTCCTGATCAATGCCTTTGGGCTGCTGTTCGATGAAATCAGCGCGTCCAACCTGGTCAAGGTCGACCTCGACGGCACCATCGTCGACGATCCCACTGGCCTGGGTATTAACTACGCCGGCTACGTGATCCACAGCGCCATCCACGGCGCGCGCCACGACCTGCAAGCGGTGTTGCACACCCACACACGTGACGGCATTGCGGTGTCGGCGCAAAAAGACGGCCTGCTGCCGATCTCCCAGCATTCCATTGGCTTCTCCGGGCGGGTGGCGTACCACGGGTATGAAGGCGTGGCCCTGGACCTGGACGAGCGTGAGCGGCTGGTTGCGGACTTGGGTGACAAGAGTGTGATGATCTTGCGCAACCATGGCTTGTTGACGGCGGGTGTGAGTGTTGAGCATGCGTTTCAGCAACTGCAGCAGTTGGAGCGTGCGTGCAATATCCAGGTGGCGGCGCAGGCGGCGGGGAATGCGGAGTTGATCTTTCCGCCGAGGGAGGTGGTGGAGAAGGTTGAGCAGCAGGCCAAGGTGTTTGCCAGTGGGGAAGGGCCGGGCGTGGCGCGGCATTGGAATGCGTTGATTCGGCAGTTGGAGCGCAGTGATATCGACTACAAGAATTGAGTCGGGCGTTACCTGTGGGAAGTCGACCACAGTCTAACTGTAGCCCTGCGATCCAAATGTGGGAGTTGGCTTGCCTGCGAAGACGGCCTGACAGCCGACAGCAATCTAACTGCCACCCCACGATCCAAATGTGGGAGCTGGCTTGCCTGCGAAGGCGGCCTGGCAGCCGACAGCAATCTAACTGCCACCCCACGATCCAAATGTGGGAGCTGGCTTGCCTGCGAAGGCGGCCTGACAGCCGACCACAATCTAACTGTCATCCCGCGATTCAAAAATGTGGGAGCTGGCTTGCCTGCGAAGACGGCCTAACAGCCGACAGCAATCTAACTGCCACCCCACGATCCAAATGTGGGAGCTGGCTTGCCTGCGAAGACGGCCTAACAGCCGACCACGCTCTGACTGTTGCCCCGCGATCCAAATGTGGGAGCGGGCTTGCTCGCGAAGGCGGCCTGACAGCCGACCAGAATGTTGGATCAGACCAGGTACATATCCGTTATTTAGGTAACGGCCGCTTATGGTTCCGCTCTTACAGCGGCTCACTTTTGGAAAGGCCCAAAAGTAAGCAAAAGGCCTTCGCCCCAACACTCGGCACCTCGCCTAGGCTCGGTGTGCCCGTAATCCGACAGGTATTTGGGGGGCCGCCGCCACGCGCCATCCATGGCGCGGGGCGGCTAAACCGGCATCCCTGCCGGTTTACCCCCCAAATCCCTATCGAATTCCGGCCAGCGTGTTTGACGGGGCGCCTAAGAGCAAGAGCAAAAGCAAGAGCAAAAGCAAGAGCAAAAGCAAGAGCAAAAGCAAGAGCAAAAGCAAGAGCAAGAGCGGCTCGCTTCGCATTGTGGGTACGCGGTGGGTACGCGGTTTTGTAGGAGCTGGCTTGCCGGCGATGCAGGCACCGTTGTAATCAGGCAGACCGAATCGATGCCATCGCCGGCAAGCCAGCTCCTACATGGGGTGTGCTTTGTCTTAAGCGACCTGTTTGGCTTGCTCGCGTTCAGCGACGAGCTGGCGGGTGAGGGGGATCAAACGCTTGCCGTAGTCGATGGCATCATTCAGGGGGTCAAAGCCACGGATCAGGAAGGTGGTGATGCCCAGGTCGTAGTAGTCCAGCAGCGCTTGCGCAACTTGCTCGGCTGTGCCGACCAGCGAGGTGGAGTTGCCCTGGGCGCCCAGTAACGCCGCGATCCCTGTCCACAAACGCTTATCCAAACGTGACCCTTGCGCCGCCGCTGCCAGTAACCGGCGTGAGCCTTCATTCGGCGGTTCACGCCGCACAAAGCCATTTTTCTCGGCCAGTTCGGTGGCTTGCTGCAGGATCTTGTCGGCCCGCGCCCATGCCAGTTCTTCGGTTTCGGCGAGGATCGGCCGAAGCGACAGGCTGAAGCGAATCGTGCGCCCATGCTTGGCCGCTTCGGCGCGGACCTGGGTCACGATCTCGCGCACTTGCTCGTAGGTTTCGCCCCACAGTGCATACACATCAGCGTGTTTGCCGGCCACTTCAATCGCCGCTGTAGAGGAGCCGCCGAAGTACAGCGGGATATGGGGCTGCTGCGGCGATTTCACCGTGGAGTGCGCGCCTTCGACCTGGTAGTAGGTGCCCTTGAAGTCGAAGGGCTGTTCGCGGGTCCATTCCTGGCGCACCACGCTCAGGTATTCGTCGGTGCGGGCGTAGCGTTCGTCCTTGCCGATGTGGCTGCCATCGGCGCGCAGTTCGCGGTCGTCGCCGCCGGTGATGATGTGCACGGCCGTGCGTCCACCGTTGAACACGTCCAGGGTAGCGAACTGGCGGGCAGCCAGGGTGGGCTGGGTGAAGCCGGGTCGGTGGGCGATGAGGAATTGCAGCTTTTTGGTCACGCTGGCAGCGTGGGAGGCGATCAATGTGCTGTCCGGGCTGTTGGAGTGGAAGGCTACCAGCGCACGGTCGAAGCCGGCATCTTCGTGGGCGCGGGCCACGGTCTCGACGTAGTCGGGTTGCAGGGTAGGGCCACTGCGTGGATGGATTTCGGAGGCGTGGTGGCCGCCGATGTAGCCGATGAATTCGATGCTCATGGTCTGTCCTTATCGTGGGCGTGATCTTGTGCGGGATGGTCACCTCCACCGGGCAAGGGGTCGGTTATTCGCGTTCAAAATAGGGGCAGGGGGCAGGGCTGTAAAATGCCGATTGGTTCTAACCTAATTATTAAAATATCGAATCTTTGCTTTGTTGGTGTATCAGTAATTTGCATTTTTATCGCCTTCAGCTGGCGCCGGGTTGCCCAAGGCTGACCGGAGATAACGTTGTGTTTTCCCCTGCGCTGAGGTCTGATGGGCGCCGAAACGGGCACGCCAGGTTGGGGATGTATGCGGGCAGAACTTGCGCACTATGGCGGTATCACCGTCATGATTCCGGCCGCCATCATCATTGCGGTGTGGCTGAGGTATTCCAACCCTTGGGCACTGCGCGCCTGGGTAATCACTGTTGGCGTGACCTATTCGATTGTTGCCTTCAGCAAGTTGCTGTTCAAAGGCTGGGGCTTATCGTTCGAGCCTTTGGGTATTGCCGTATTAAGCGGACATGCCATGAATACCTGCCTGATGCTGACCGTGGGACTCAGCCTGTTGGCGCGCCAGTTCAATCCGGTACTCCGTTGGCCGGCAGCCGGGGCAGGGTTATTGGCGAGCGCCTGGTTCAGTGCTTATTGCGTCGCGCCTTACATCCATCCGCTGAACGAAGCCTTGGCCGGTGCGACGCTGGGCGCGGTGGCGGCGATTGCTTTTCTGTGGCGAATTGAACGCGCCGACATCAAGGTGTCCCCCTCGTTTATCGGCGGCGGACTGGTGGTGTTACTGGTCTGCGCGCTGGTGCCAAAATACAACGCCGAGTTGCTGCTCAACCGTGTCGCGATCACGTTGTCGGGTGCTGAACACGCCCATCAAACGCCTTCCTGGCGGCTGGATGCGGCACACACAAAGGCCGAGTAAGTCACCAGGTCCAGCGCCCGGTGGCTGTCCACCATCAGTTCCAGCAACACCGTCTGCGCATTGAAACGCCGCATGTCGCCGCGCCGCCGCGCCTCGTTCATCTGCTTTAGCAGCGTATGGGTGATCTGCTGCGGTGAGCTGCCGTGCAACTGCTCAAGCCAACGGCCGATGGCCTGGGTATTGCGCCGGTATTGCGTACCCACTGGCGGCTCGGCGAAACCTTCGAACATCCCGGTGAGTTTTCTCAGCGCATAGCTACGTATCACATCATCCAACAGGCTCATGGCCGCTTCTCGGTGCCGCAGATGTTCGCCAGCAACTCGGCGGTCTTGACCAGCATGAACTGGCTGTCACCGCGACTTTCCACGCACAGGCACACCGACAGTGCATCACTCACCTGCAACTTGAAACGCCAATCGGCGAACACCATCGACAGTCCAGAACAGGACTCATCGCTGTCCAGGGAATTGTCGCGGTATAACACCTGCATGCGCTCGACGACGCGGGTCGAGTTATTCACTTCGACATGAATATTTCCCGAAGAAGGAAATAGGCCAATACGCTCTACCAATAACTTTGACATGTTCATGGCCGTCTCTTGGTTGTTGCGGTCAGGCGGCACTTTATTCTGTGGGAGGGCAAAAGTATTGGAATGTTATTTTTAGTCGGTTATGCCGGGTGTTGTTATTTTTAGTCTGCCTCGGCAGGTGGTCGAAGTGCCGAGGTTGTGACCATAATCGCCTCGCTGCTTGAAGTAAGGTCATCCCTTTTACTACCGGGTTAATACAGTCGGCGCGTGGGAGGTTGCCTTGTTCAATAGGATTTTGATTGTGTGTGTCGGCAATATTTGTCGCAGCCCCACGGCAGAACAATTATTGCGCAATGCGCTGGCACACTCCGCGATAGAAGTGAGTTCTGCGGGGTTGGCCGCATTGCGTGACAGCCCGCTGGAGCCCACGGCTCTGCAGGTGCTGGAAGAGCATGGGCATGCACCGGTTTCACACAGGGCACGTCAACTGACAAGCGCTGCGGTGAGTGACGCGGATCTTGTATTAGTGATGGAGCAACGGCATATCGGCGGGGTACTCAGCCTCGCCCCTGAAGCACGGGGCAAAGTGTTCCTGCTGGGTAAATGGCAATACAACCGCGAGATCATGGACCCTTATCGTCAAGGCAAACCAGCCTTTGTTCATGCCTATGCGTTAATAGAACAAGCGGCTCAGGCGTGGGCGCAAAAGTTGGTCGGTCAAGTGGGTTGAAGTTGTCATGTCGCACACTTGATAAGTTCTGCGTTAACCGTGTGAAAGCGTGTGTTGTCGGCCACGAGCCAGCGTATGGGTATTGGGTGAAGCCGTTAAACGTGCATGGAACCGGGCGTCTTGCACCCTGTGCCATTCCTTGACTATTGGTTGGAAAAAAGAACTGACTTATGCAATCAACACCCGCAACAGCGTCGCATAACAGCGAAGAAACTGATCTGGATTTCATGATGTTGTTGGGCACATTGCTCGATCACAAGTGGCTGATCGGTGGCATCAGTATCGTCTTTATGGCGCTGGGTGTGGCTTATGCCGTGTTGACGCCTCCGGTCTATCAAGCCACCGCACTGATTCAGGTCGAACCGAAAAAAGGCGACATGCTCGGCTTCTCCGATGTCGGCAGTCTGCTCGGCAAGGAGTCGCCCACGGTCACGGAGGTCGAGTTGATCCGCTCACGGATCACCGTTGGCACTGCCGTCGATAACCTGAACTTGGATCTTGAGGTGAAGCCCAGGCGCTTCCCGTTGATCGGTGATTTCATGGCGCGTCGCTTCAAGCCGACGCGGGCCCATGAGGTGGCGAGCCCCTGGCTCGGCCTCGACAGTTACGGTTGGGGTGGCGAGGCCCTGACGTTTTCGCGGTTACGCCTTCCGGCCGACTTGCTGGGCCAGGAACTGACCTTGACTGCCGGTAGTGGCAGCACCTTTACCCTGTCGGACCAGGACCAAAACGTTTTGCTGACGGGGCAGGTGGGTCGCTTCTATGAAAGCAGTGGCCTCCAGCTGCAGGTCGAAACGCTGGATGCCAACCCTGGCGCGCAATTCAGCGTTGTGCGTTGGCCACGCCTCACCAGCATTCTGCGCTATCAGAAGCTGCTGGATGTGGCGGAGCGCGGCAAGGAGTCGGGGATCATTGGCCTGGCGCTGGAAAGCACGCGGCCCGAGGCGGCCATTCAGGTACTCAATGAGGTCGCCCGTATCTATGTACGCCAGAACATTGAGCGCACCTCCGCCGAGGCGGCCCAGAGCCTGGCGTTCCTCAAAGACCAATTGCCCCAGGTGCGCAAGGATGTCGAGCAGGCTGAGACGGCGCTGAACCAGTTTCAGATCCGCAACAAAACCATCGACATCAGCCTTGAGGCCAAGGCCATTCTTGACCAGATCGTGGCGCTGGATGCGAGCATTTCCGAGCTCAAGATGCAGCAGGCCGAGATCGAGCGAAAGTTCACCCCCCAGCACCCGGTGTACCGCGCGCTCCTGACGCAACTGGCAGAACTCACGGCCCGCCAGAGCGAGCTGGCCAAGAAGGTCGAAAGCCTGCCGACCACCCAGCAAGAGTTGTTGAGCCTGACGCGCGACCTGAAAGTCAGCACCGAGATCTACACGCAACTGCTCAACAAGTATCAGGAGTTGGACGTGATGCGCGCCGGCACGGTCGGTAACGTGCGCTTGATCGATACCGCCGATGTCGACCTGAGGAACCCGGTCAGGCCGCAGAAAGCGTTGATTGTTGTGATCGCCACGCTGCTCGGTGCCTTTGTGGCAGTCGCGCTGGTGCTGTTTCGCAAGGCGCTCAATCGGGGCGTGTCCAACCCCAACGAGTTGGAAAAACTCGGCTTGCCGGTGTATGCGGCCATTCCGTTCAGTGCCATCCAGAAGGACATGGACCAGAAGCTCTTTCGCAGCAACAAGGTGGGCTCCACACAGTTGCTGGCCCTCAGCAACCCAACGGACCTGGCCATTGAAGGGCTGCGCAGCCTGCGCACGAGTCTGCATTTCGCCATGTTGGAAGCGGGCAACAACCGCTTGATGATCTCCGGGCCGAGCCCGCAGGTGGGCAAGACATTCGTCTCGGCGAACCTGGCCGCTGTGGTCGCGCATTCGGGGCAGCGTGTGTTGTTGGTGGACGTGGACATGCGCAAGGGTTACTTGCACAAAGTCTTTGGTGTTGCGGCAGAAAACGGTCTTTCCGACCTGCTCGCCAAACACTGCGAGCTCGGCACAGCGATCCATACCACGGAGGTCGAGAACCTTCACGTCCTCAGCCGTGGGCGGATCCCGCCGAACCCATCGGAACTGCTGATGCACGCCAACTTCAGCGAATTCCTGGACCAGGTCAGCGCGCTGTACGACCTGGTGATTCTGGATACACCGCCATTTCTGGCGGTCACCGATGCAACCATCGTCGGGCGCCAGTCCGGCACCAATCTGATCGTGGCCCGTTTCGAATTGAACTCTGTGCGCGAGGTGGAGCTGACGATGCGTCGCTATCAACAGAACGGCATTGAACTCAAAGGCGCGATTTTCAACGGTATCGAGAAGCGCTCATCCGCCAAATACGGATACGGCGCCTACAGCTATTACCACTACGAGTACACGTCAGACAGCGTTTGATCCTGGACGCCAGGCATTTGAAGTCCAACGCGCAGCACGTCTACCACTGGCCGCAGGTTCAACGAGAAACGCTATGAAAGTCACAGTTTTTGGCATTGGTTATGTAGGGCTGGTCCAGGGCGCCGTTCTTGCCGAAGTCGGCCACGATGTGCTGTGTGTCGATATTGATGCGCAGCGGGTTGAGCGTCTCAAACAGGGGCATATCCCGATCTACGAGCCAGGCCTGGAAGCTCTTGTCAGGGAAAATCATGCGGCCGGCCGCTTGAATTTCACCACCGACGCCGTGGCTGCAGTCAAGCATGGTGAAGTGCAGTTTATCGCGGTGGGGACACCGCCAGATGAAGACGGCTCGGCCGACTTGAAGTACGTGCTGGCGGTGGCCGAGACCATTGGACAGCACATGCTGGCCCCGCTGACCATCATCGACAAATCCACCGTTCCCGTGGGCACCGCCGACAAGGTCAGTGCACGGGTGGCTGCCATGCTCGCGCTGCGTGAGCGCACCGACCTGGCCTTCGACATGGTGTCCAACCCGGAGTTTCTCAAGGAAGGCTCTGCGGTGGCTGATTGCATCCGGCCGGACCGCATTGTCATCGGCACCGCCAGCCGGCATGCGGAGGCGGTGATGCGCGAGCTTTACGCGCCGTTCAACCGCAACCACGAAAAAATCATCGTGATGGATGTGCGCAGCGCCGAGTTGACCAAATATGCTGCCAATTGCCTGCTCGCCACCAAGATCAGCTTCATGAACGAAATGGCCAACCTGGCCGAGAGACTGGGGGCCGACATCGAGATGGTGCGTCAGGGCATCGGGTCCGACCCGCGTATCGGCTATCACTTTCTGTACGCAGGCGTGGGGTATGGCGGGTCGTGTTTCCCCAAGGATGTCCAGGCCTTGATCCAGACCGCCGAGACCCTCGACTTCGATGCCACGCTGCTCAAGGCCGTGGAGCGACGCAATGCCGAACAGAAAAACAGCCTATTCAACAAACTGTCCGCGCACTTCAACGCGCAACTGGCGGGCAAGACTTTCGCGCTCTGGGGGCTCAGTTTCAAACCCAATACCGATGACATGCGCGAAGCCCCTAGCCGCGTGTTGATGGAGGCCTTGTGGCGTGCCGGGGCAAACGTGCAGGCCTTTGATCCGGAATCGATGGAAGAAACCCAGCGTCTCTATGGCGACCGCGAAGACCTGCGCCTGTGCGGTACCAAGGAAGCCTGCCTGAAAGGCGCCGATGCCTTGCTGATCGTCACGGAGTGGCAGGTCTTCAAGGCACCGGACTTCACGGTGATCAAACAGCAGCTCAAGCAACCGCTGATCTTTGACGGACGCAACCTGTTCGACCCCGTCAGTGTGCAGAAGAAAGGTATTCACTACGTATCCGTTGGGCGACCTCTCAACCCGGTATAGGTCTTCCCATGAGTGTGCTTAAAAGAATCGTCAGCGGCATTGGCGCCAATTCGTTTGGCCAGGTGGTAAACCTGCTGATCCAGGTGGTGAGTGTGCCGGTGCTGATTGCCAGTTGGGGCTTTGGCGCCTACAGCGAATGGGTGGTGCTGTCTGCGATTCCGACCTACCTGGCGCTGTCTGACCTGGGTGTGACCACGGCGGCATCGAGCAAGGTCGTGATCTGGCACGAGCGCGGACGGTTGCAGGTCGCGAGTGCGGTGTACAGCACCAGCTTTGCGTTTCTATCCCTGGCGGGACTCAGTGTGCTGTTGCTGACCCTGGGCGCCCTGGCGTTGTTTGACCTGTTCAGCTTGCTCAACCTCCAGTCGATCAAGAGCGGCGACGGGGTGCTGATTCTCTCGGCGTTGACCGGCTACTCGCTGCTTTGCCTGTTTACCAACATGATTTCGATCCGCTACCGGGCCAATAAGGCCTTGCCGTTGTCGGCATTCATCATGAACGTCATCCGCATGCTGGAATGGTCGGCTGCGTTGCTGTGCGCTTACCTGAGCCACAGCCTGGTCGCCACCAGCCTGGTGCTGTTGGCCGTGCGCGCGACGGGCATCGTCAGCAAGAACCTGATCGCCAACCGGTTGGGGATTGCCTTGTGTTTCAACGTTTCTGCGATCGGCAGGCGGGCATTTGTGACGTTGATCAAACCGTCACTGGCTTCGCTGGCCTTTCCGATTGGCCTGGCGTTGAACGTGCAGGGGCTGATCATTCTGTTGTCGGTGCTGCTGTCTCCGGCGCACGCGGCGATATTCGGTTTGTACCGCACGATTTCCAGGGTGTTGGTGCAGTTCTCGACCGTGGTGAACCAATCCCTATGGCCGGAGATTTCATATGCGTTCTCCATCGGTGACAACCAACTGGTCCGCAAAATGATCCGCTATGCCTTGCGGTTCTCGCTGCCCATCGCCTGTGTGCTAGGCGCGCTGATGGTGATATTCGGCGGGACGATCTTTGATGTGTGGTCGGGCCGCAAAGACGATTATTCCTCCAGCATCATGCTGGTGCTGATCATCGGTGCGCTGACCCACGTGGCCTGGCAGGTGTATTGGGTGGCGCTGATGGCCACCGCATCCTATTCGTCGTTTGCCGTGGTGTTCATGCTGGTATCGGTCGCCAGCAGTCTGGCGGTGTTCTACCTGGCACCGGACTATGGCCTGCTCGGTGTCTGCTATGTGTTGGTGGCCACCGAAGTCGTCCTGTTCTGCTTTGCCAGGCGCGGTTTCCATCGTCTTGAACTGAGGATGGCCCGTGCTGATTAATCACCTGATCCGCCATCGATTGAAAGTCAGCCTGCTGACGCCTGAGGGGCTCAAGTACCTGGCCAAGCGCGTGCTGTTGCTGGGCCGCTTGCTCAAGGCCGATCGCCGCCAGCGCACGTTGCGCCGACAGGGGGCCAGCCTGGCTCCGCTGGTGATGATCAATGCCGTGGAATTCGAAGGCTCCATCGCGTGTTTCAGCGTGGGCACCGGCAGCTTTATCGGCAAGCGCACCTTTATCCAATTGCACGCCGCCGTCCGTGTGGGCGCCCATGTGGCGATCAATGAAGGCGTGCGTATTCTCACGGGTACCCATGGCCTGGATGATCCTGCCTGGCGCTTGAAAGTCGCCCCGGTGGTGATCGGCGACTACGCCTGGGTCGCCACCGACGCGATCATCCTGCCGGGCGTGACGATCGGTGAAGGTGCCGTCGTCGGTGCCGGCAGTGTGGTTGGGCGCAATGTGGCGCCGTACAGCGTGGTAGCGGGCAATCCGGCACGGGTCATCAGGTCGCGTGGTGCGCATGCGTTTACCTACAGCCCGGTCCGCTCAAGTGCCGTCGTCGAAGCCTGGATGGGTAAATAAGATGATTCTGGTCGCTCATCCCGTTGGTAATCAGAATGTCCGCGCGTTGCTGCGCGCGTTGAATCAACGGCAGTTGCTGCACTCGTTCCATACCTCGCTGGCACTGCATAAGGGGTCGTTCCTCTGCCGTCTGCCGGTGGTGGGCAAGGAGTGCCTGCGGCGTACGTTCGATCAGGTCGATGGCGCGTTGCTGCATAGTTACCCGCGTTATGACGTGCCGCGTGTGATCTGCGACAAACTGAAGTGGTATCGCCTGACACGCCGCAACACCGGCATCTTCTGCCCGGAAAACGTCTACAACCACATTGACCAGGCCAGCGCCGGTTTCCTCTACAACACCCCGCGCAAACCCAGCCAGGTGTACGGCTATGACGGCAAGTGCCTGGGCTTGTTCAGCGCCGCCCGCGACATCGGCGACATCACCCTCAATTATGAGGCGGCCTTCGGCTCCATCGCCTACGCCTGCAGGATGCTTGAGCATGAGCGCGAGGCCAACCCTGCCTGGCGTGCCAGCATTCCCGATATCAGCGATGACACCATGCGCAAACAGACGGCCGAGTTGGCCTTGGCAGACCGGATCATAGTGGCGAGTACCTTTGCCAAGCGCACCCTGGGTGAGCACGGCGTTGCGCCAGGCAAGGTTGCGATCACGCCCTATGGCGCGCCGGCGCCGATGGTGCGTCATGAAGCAAGCGCCCGGCCAGGTGCACGACTGAAAGTGATTTATGTCGGCGCGCTGACCCAGCAAAAGGGCATTTCGTACTTTTTCGACGCGTTGAATCTTGCGGCGAGCAGCGTTGCCCTGGACGTCACGGTGATCGGTGGCGACTACGCCAACGGTCGCAACCCCGTGCTCAATGCCGAGCTGAAAAAGTACCAGTGGTTCAGTTCCGCGTCCCACGATGACGTTATCCGCCACTTGCTGGAGGCCGATGTGCTGGTGCTGCCGTCGGTCGCCGAGGCGTTTGGCCTGGTGGTAGGTGAAGCCTTGTCCACGGGCACAGCGGTGATCGTGTCGCAGAACTGCGGTGCGGCCGACCTGGTCGTCGAGGGTTTCAACGGTTATGTGGTGCCGATCCGTTCTGCCGAAGCGATCGCCAGCCGTCTGGTTGAGCTGGCCGAAGACAAGGACAAGCTCAGGGCGTTGCAGCACAACGCTGTGTTGTCTGCCGGTGGAACCACCTGGGACAGCTACGCCAGGGAGGTGATGGATGCAATCCTTGGCCATTCCTGACAGGGTCAGCCTGCATGAGCGCTACCGCACGCGGGTGGTCAGCGCCTTCGTGCTTATCTACCTGTTCATCCTGTTCGAAGGGGTCTTGCGCAAGTGGGTGATGCCGAGCCTCAGTTCGGTCATCTATTTCATCAAGGACCCGATCGTCCTTTACATCTACTGGTGCGCCTACCGGTTCGGTTTTTTCTCGAAAAACCTGGTGTCGGCCTACTTTGTCGTGCTGGTCATGGTGTTCTTCCTGCTGGTGGCCGCGTTTCTGTTGAGCAGCCCTGAAGGCTTCGTCATCTACGGCTACGGCGTGCGCAACTACCTGCTGTATTTCCCGTTGATATTTGTCGCTGGCAAGACGCTCAGGTTGACGGATGTCTATCGGTTCGCCCGTATCACGCTGTTCGCGGCGATCCCGATCAGCGTGCTGGTGGTGCTGCAGTATTCGTCCGGACCCCAGGCGTATGTGAACAAAGGCATTGGTGATGATGACTTCATTTTCATGATTGCCGACGGTGTCGTGCGGCCCTACGGCACCTTCACGTTCACGGCCGGGCATGTGGTGTACGTGTCGGCCTGCTTTGCATTCCTGGTCGCGGCGGTGTTTGACAAGGCCTTGTTCCGTGCCGTGTTCGCCCGGCGCTATGGGCTGTTTGGCGTGTCGGCGGCTGCGGTGGCGGTGATGTGTTTTCTCACGGGGTCCAGGGCGATCTATGCGTACGCTGCGATTGTGCTGCTGGCGGCGTTGATGGTCGCCTTGATCAAGAAATCGCAACGCAACCTGTTGTCGTTGTTTTTCCTGGCGGCCGCGTTGTTTGTCAGCCTGCTGATCTTCATGTCCACCGACAGCTACCAGGTGCTGGTGGAGCGCAACCGCAGCGCCGTGGCCAGTGAAGGCTCGCCGGTCACTCGCGCGTTCTCCAGCCTGTATGCGTTCACGCGTGTGGTCGATGACGCGCCGTTGTGGGGCCACGGGATAGGTTCGGGCACCAACGCCGCCTCGACGATCCTGCGCGCAGGGCGGGAGCAGGGCGCAGGTTTTTTACTGGCCGAAGATGAATGGTCACGCATCGTGCTGGAAATGGGCCTGCCCGCCGGGCTGATGTTCATCCTGTTCAGGATCTTCGTGCTGCTTTGGTTACTGCTCAAGTCCTACACGGCGCTGGTCAGGCAAGGCACCGGGGTGCCGTTGCTGCTGTGCGGTTTCCTGGCGCCGATCCTGTTCAACGGGGTCATGACCATGCAGGGCACATTCCTGGCGTTTGGCGTGCTGTATGCCTGCCTGATTCTCGCGGCCTGCAAGAAAACCTGAACCTACTTAATGCATCAGCGGACGACAGCACGTGAAGTTACTAAGAATCATCTCTTCGGTCAGACCGGAAAAAGGCGGCCCGATCAACGCGGCCCGGGAAATCGACACGGTGCTCGCCCAGGAGGGGCATCGCGTGGATGTCCTGACGCTGGATGCCGAGTTCGCGGTGGACTATCCCGGCACCGTGCATTTCATGGGGCCAAGCCGATTCGGCTACGGCTTGAACGGCAACATCCGCGAATGGCTGGAGCAGCACGCCCGGCACTATGATTTTTTCATTATCAACGGCTTGTGGCAGTACCACGGGTTTGTCGCCCGCCAGGTGCTGAACAAGTTGGGACGACCTTACATCGTGTATACCCACGGCATGCTGGATCCCTGGTTCAAGCACGAATACCCGCTCAAGCATCTGAAGAAATGGCTCTACTGGCCATGGGGCGAATACCGGGTGCTGAGGGATGCGCGGCGCGTGGTGTTTACCAGTGAAGAAGAGCAAATCCGCGCGCGTGAGTCGTTCTGGCTGTATCGCGCCCATGAAACGATCACGGCGTATGGCACTGCCAGCCCACCGGCCGATGGGGCGCGCCTGGCGCGGGACTTCATCACCGGTCACCCGGAACTCAAGGGCAAGCGGGTAGTGCTGTTCCTGAGTCGCATCCATAAGAAGAAGGGGTGCGACCACCTGCTGCAGGCATTTGCCCAGGTCGCCGGGCAAGACGAGCGGCTGCACCTGGTCATGGCCGGCCCCGATCAGGGCGGTTGGGTACAGGCGCTGCAGGATCAGGCCGAAAAGTCGGGCATTGCCCATCGCATCAGCTGGCCCGGCATGTTGCAGGGGACTGCAAAGTGGGGCGCGTTTTACGCCGCCGAAGTGTTTTGCCTGCCTTCGCACCAGGAAAATTTCGGCGTGGTGGTGGCGGAAGCGCTGGCGTGCGGCAAGCCCGTGCTGATCAGCAACAAGGTCAATATCTGGC
Source organism: Pseudomonas pergaminensis (assembly GCF_024112395.2). Taxonomy (NCBI): domain Bacteria; kingdom Pseudomonadati; phylum Pseudomonadota; class Gammaproteobacteria; order Pseudomonadales; family Pseudomonadaceae; genus Pseudomonas; species Pseudomonas pergaminensis. The sequence continues at coordinate 2,608,815 of NZ_CP078013.2, forward strand.
GTGAAATCGACAAGGATCGCGTGGGCTTTGTCAGTGACGACACCGCCGACGGCGCCCTGCACAACCTGCAACGCTGGTTGCAGCTGGATGCGCCCGCTTACACGCAAATGTCCGAGCGGGCCAGGGCGTGCTTTGCCGAACGCTTTCATATCCGTCGCGGTGCGCAGCGCTTGCTGGAGATTGTGCGGGAGTGCTTCCCGTGATTCTTCAAGGCAATGACCCGCACCGTTCAGCCTCGTTCTCATTGGGCCATCGGCTGCGCCGCCAGCTCTGGAACATGGTGTACGTGGCGCTGTTCCGCACCAGCCCGCGCCCGTTCCATGCGTGGAGGGCCTTTCTGCTGCGGCTGTTCGGTGCGCGGTTGGGCAAGGGGGTGCACGTGTATCCACGGGCCAAGGTCTGGGCGCCCTGGAACCTGGAGCTGGGTGACCATGTCGGCATTGCCGATGGCACCACGTTGTACAGCATGGCGTTGATCCGCATTGGGCGCTACAGCGTGGTTTCCCAGGGCGCGCATTTGTGCGGCGGCTCCCACGACTACAACAGCAAGAACTTCCAGCTGTATGCAAAACCCATCGTGCTGGGGGAGCACGTGTGGGTGTGTGCCGAGGCGTTCATCACCCCAGGCGTCAGTGTGGCTGACGGCGTGGTGGTGGGGGCCCGCACCCTGGTGATCAAGAGCATCGCGCAGCCGTGGACCGTGCATGCCGGGCATCCGTCCCGCCATATCGGCCTGCGTACCCAGCATGTGCAGGAGCCCACGCCATGAAGCGCGAAACCATCACCGTGATCATCCTCACCTACAACGAAAGCCTGCACATCGCCCGGGCCATCGACTCGGTGCGGGCTTTCAGCGACGAAGTGCTGGTGGTGGACTCATTCTCCACCGACAGCACCTGCGACATCGCCCGTGCCCATGGCGCGTGGGTGGTGCAGCACCCGTTCGTCAACCAGGCCAAGCAGTTCCAGTGGGCGCTGGACAACCTGCCGATCACCGGCAACTGGACGCTGCGCCTGGATGCCGACGAGATCATCGAGGCCGATCTCGCTGCCGAGATCAACGCACGCTTGCCGACGTTGGCCAGCGATATCACCGGCATCAACTTCAAGCGCAAGCACATTTTCATGGGGCGCTGGGTGCGGCATGGCGGGCGTTACCCGTTGCGGATGCTACGGCTGTGGCGCACCGGGTTCGGGCGCATGGAAGACCGCTGGATGGACGAGCACATCTCGGTGGCCGAGGGTCGCACCATCACTCTGGAAGGTGGGTTCGCCGACCATAACTTGCATGACTTGACCTTCTTCACCCACAAGCACAACCAGTACGCCACCCGCGAAGCGATTGAAGTGCTCAACACGCGGCTGGGGTTGTTTGCGATCCGCGATGAACTGCACACGGGGCAGAGTTCGTTCCAGGCCAAGGCCAAGCGCCTGATCAAGAACCGCCTCTATAACCGCGTGCCGTTCACCCTGAGTTCGACCGCCTATTTCTTGTGGCGCTACATCATCCAGCTGGGGTTTCTCGATGGCCGCAGCGGCCTGGTCTATCACCTGCTCCAGGGCTATTGGTACCGCTTCCTGGTGGGCGCCAAGGTGCTGGAGCTGGAAACCGCAATTGCCCATTTAAACGATAAGGAAGCCATTGTCCGGGAACTCTCAAAGTTGACCGGCCATAACTTGAACCTGCCCAAACAGAAGTAACTGACCGTTTTTAACAAACACCCAAGTTTGGGTGTCGGCCTTCGCTCGCCTATCAATCGGGAGACAGACATGAACAAAGTTGCGCTTATCACCGGTATTACCGGCCAGGATGGCTCGTACCTGGCGGAGCTGCTGCTGGAAAAAGGCTATACGGTGCACGGCCTCAAGCGCCGTTCGTCGTCGTTCAATACCCAGCGCATCGATCATATTTACCAGGACCCGCAGGCCCTGCATAAAAACCTGATCCTACACTACGGCGACCTGGCGGACTCGTCGAACTTGACGCGCATCATCCAGCAGGTCCAGCCCGACGAAATCTACAACCTCGGAGCGCAATCCCATGTGGCGGTGAGCTTCGATTCACCGGAATACACCGCCGATGTGGACGCCCTGGGCACCTTGCGTATTCTTGAAGCGATCCGCCTGTTGGGCCTGGAAAAAAAGACCCGCTTCTACCAGGCCTCGACCTCCGAGTTGTATGGCTTGGTGCAGGAAACCCCGCAGAAGGAAACCACGCCGTTCTACCCGCGCTCGCCCTATGCGGTAGCCAAGTTGTACGCCTACTGGATCACCGTGAACTTCCGTGAAGCCTACGGCCTGTATGCGTGCAACGGCATCCTGTTCAACCACGAGTCGCCACGCCGCGGGGAAACCTTCGTGACGCGCAAGATCACCCGCGCCCTGACCAACATCGCGCTGGGCCTGGAGCCGTGCCTGTACATGGGCAACATGGATGCCCTGCGCGACTGGGGGCATGCCAAGGACTATGTGCGCATGCAGTGGATGATGTTGCAGCAGGACAGCCCGCAAGATTTCGTGATCGCCACCGGTGTGCAGTATTCGGTGCGTGACTTCATTCGCTGGTCGGCGGCGGAGCTTGGGCTACGCCTGCGCTTTGTGGGTGAAGGCGTGGAGGAGGTGGCGGTGGTCGAGCACATCGACGGCGACCTGGCGCCGGGCATTCTGGTGGGCGACGTGATTGTCCGGGTGGACCCGCGTTACTTCCGCCCGGCCGAGGTGGAGACGCTGCTGGGCGACCCGTTCAAGGCCAAGCGCGTGCTCGGTTGGGTGCCTGAAATCAGTGCGCAGGCGATGTGTGCGGAGATGGTCCGCGAAGACCTCAAGATCGCCCAGCGCCACGCCTTGCTGCGCCTGCACGGGCATGACGCACCGATTGCGGTGGAGAACTGAACATGGCACGTGATCTTGATGCGCGGATTTTTGTCGCCGGCCATCGCGGCATGGTCGGTTCGGCCATCGTGCGGCGCCTCTGGGCGTTGGGCTATACGCAGATACTCACGGCGGGCCGCGATGAACTGGACCTGCTCGACCCGGCGGCCGTGCAGGCGTACTTCGCCAGGCACCGTATCGACCAGGTGTACCTGGCGGCCGCCAAGGTGGGTGGGATTCATGCCAACGCCACATACCCGGCCGACTTCATCTACCAGAACCTGATGATCCAGGCCAATGTGATCCACGCTGCCCACAGCCATGACGTGCAGCAACTGTTGTTCCTCGGCTCGTCATGCATCTATCCGGTGCATGCGCCGCAACCGATGATCGAAGCGGTGTTGCTGGACGGTGCACTGGAACCCACCAACGAGCCCTACGCCGTGGCCAAGATCGCCGGGATCAAGCTGTGCGAAAGCTACAACCGCCAGCACGGCCGCGATTACCGCAGTGTGATGCCGACCAATCTGTATGGGCCGGGCGATAACTACCATCCGCAAAACAGCCATGTGATCGCCGCCTTGTTACGGCGCTTCCACGAAGCGACCCAGCGCGGCGATGACGAGGTGGTGATCTGGGGCAGTGGCCGACCGCGACGGGAATTCTTGCACGTGGATGAGATGGCGGCGGCCAGCGTGCATGTGATGGAACTCGATGCGGCGCGCTACCGCGAACAGACCCAGCCGATGCGCTCGCACCTGAACGTAGGCACCGGCGTGGATTGCACCATCGCCGAGTTGGCCGAGGCGCTGGTGCGGGTCACCGGCTTCCAGGGGCGCCTGCGTTTCGACACCGACAAACCCGACGGTGCGCCGCGCAAGTTGCTCGATGTCAGCCGTATCAACGCCCTTGGCTGGGAAGCCTACGTGCCGCTGGAGGAGGGCTTGCGTGACGCCTACAACGCCTATCTCGCGGCGCTCGAACAGCCTCGGGGCCAGTGATGAAAGTGCTTTTGTACGGCATCAATTACAGCCCGGAGCTGACCGGTATCGGCAAGTACAGCGGTGAACAGGCGCGCTGGCTGGCGGCGCAAGGTCATCAGGTCCGCGTAGTCACGGCGCCGCCGTATTACCCGCAGTGGCAGGTGGGCGAGGGCTATTCGCCGTGGCGTTTTCGTACCGAGCTGGATGCCGGCGTGACGGTGATCCGTTGTCCGCTTTACGTACCGCGCCAGCCCACGGCGATGACGCGTCTGCTGCACCTGATGAGTTTTTCCGCCAGCTCGTGTGTGGCGGTGCTGGGGCAACTGCGCTGGAAGCCGGACCTGGTGATCCTGGTGGTGCCCACGCTGTTCTGTGCGCCCCAGGCGTTGCTGTTGGCCAAGCTCAGTGGCGCGCGGTCGGTGTTGCATGTCCAGGACTATGAAGTGGATGCGATGCTCGGCCTGGGCATTGGCGGCGGTTCGCTGTTGCGGCGCCTGGCGTTGGGTGTGGAGCGCTGGCTGCTGCGGCGCTTTGATCGGGTCTCGACGATTTCCAGCGGCATGCTCCACAAGGCACGGGGCAAGGGCGTGTACAGCCAGCGGCTGATGTTCTTTCCGAACTGGTCGGAGACCGCACGCTTTCGCGATGTGCCGCGCGACCGCGCGTTGCTGCAACGCCTGGGCGTGCCGCCGGGAACCAAGGTGTTGTTGTACTCCGGCAACCTCGGCGAGAAGCAAGGCCTGGAGCTGATCCTCGATGCCGCCCAGGCCCATGCCCAGCGCACGGAGTGGGTGTTCCTGATCGTCGGCCAGGGCACCGGCAAGGCGCGTCTGCTCGAACGTGTACAGCGTGACGGGCTGCGCAATGTGCTGTTCGCGCCGTTGCAGGCCTACGAGGACTTGCCGGCGCTGCTGGCCTCGGCCGACGTGCACCTGGTGATCCAGAAGCGCGGCGTTGCAGATGCGGTGTTGCCGTCCAAACTCACCAACATTCTGGCCGTGGGCGGCAACGCAATTATCACCGCCGACCCCGATACCACCCTCGGCCGCCTGTGCGAGGAACATCAGGGCATTGCGGTGTTGATCGAGCCGGAATCGGTCACGGCACTGAGCACGGGTATCGAGCGGGCACTGGCAATGCCGACGCGTAATGAGGTGGCGTTGAATTACGCCAAGGAGTTCCTCGACAAGGAACGCATTCTGCAACGTTTTCTGGCACAGGTTTGATGGATATGTGGCTTGATTTACCGACCTTCCAAACGGTCGTGGCTTCGACGCCGTTGGTGGCGATTGACCTAGCGGTGAGAAACAGCCGTGGCGAAGTCTTGCTCGGTTTGCGCGTCAACCGGCCAGCCTTTGGTTTCTGGTTCGTGCCCGGGGGGCGTATCCGCAAGAACGAAAGCCTCGACAGCGCGTTCCGGCGCATCACCGGCGAAGAGCTGGGACGCACGTTTGAACGCGCCAATGCGCGTCTGCTCGGGGTGTACGAGCACTTCTACGATGACGGCGTGTTCGCCAATGCCGGCAGCGGGCCGGATACCCACTATGTGGTGCTCGGTTATTGCCTGGACCTGGAAGATGGGCAGATTCTCTTGCTGCCCACCGAGCAACATCAGCAGTACCGTTGGTGGCCACAGGATGAACTGCGCTTCAGCCCGCGCGTGCATGAAAACAGCCGCGCCTATTTTTGACGCTCTGCCTCGAGGATGCATTTATGTTGTTACCCGTGATCATGGCGGGCGGTTCGGGGTCGCGCCTGTGGCCGCTGTCGCGGCAACTGAACCCCAAGCAGTTCCTGCGCCTGACCGATGCGCACCTGTCGATGCTGCAGCAGACCATCCAGCGCCTGGAGGGCGCCAATGTCGCCTTGCCGCAGTTGATCTGTAACGAGCAGCATCGTTTCCTAGTGGCCGAGCAGTTGCGCCAGCTCGGCATGGAGCAGGCGAGCATCCTGCTGGAGCCGGTTGGGCGCAACACCGCGCCGGCCATCGCCCTGGCGGCGTGCAAGGCGGTTGCCGAGGACCAGGACCCGATCCTGCTGGTGCTGGCCGCCGACCATTTGATCGAAGATGTGCCCGCGTTCCATGCCAGCCTCGAAGTGGCGCTGCCCCTGGCCAGGGCCGGCAAGCTGGTGACCTTCGGCATCACCCCGACCTGCGCGCATACCGGCTATGGCTACATCGAGCAGGGCACGGCGGTGGGCGAGGGCAGTTACCGGGTCAAGCGCTTTGTCGAGAAGCCGGACGCCGCCACGGCCGCGCAGTATGTGGCGAGCGGTTATTACGCCTGGAACAGCGGCATGTTCATGTTCCGCGCCAGCCGCTACTTGGCAGAACTCGAACGCTTCCAGCCGGCCATGCTCGAAGCCTGCCGCGTGGCGCTGGAGGGCGGTAGCCAGGACCTGCCGTTTACCCGCGTGCATGCGGCAACCTTCGCCACCTGTCCGGACGACTCCATCGACTACGCCGTGATGGAAAAAACCGATGACGCGGTGATGGTGCCCTTGCACGCCGGCTGGAGCGATATCGGCTCGTGGTCGGCCCTGTGGGAGGCCAGTGCAAAAGACGCCGGCGGCAATGTGCTGCGCGGTGATGGGTTGCTGCTCGATACCCGCGATAGCTATGTGCACGCCGACAGCCGCCTGGTCGCCACCGTCGGGGTGCACGACTTGATCATCGTCGAGACCAAGGACGCCGTGCTGGTGGCTCACAAGGAGCAGGTGCAGCAGGTCAAGGGGATCGTCGATCAGCTTAAGCAGGCCGGGCGGCACGAGCACCTCAACCACCGAGAGGTGTATCGGCCGTGGGGCATGTATGACTCGGTGGACAGCGGCGCGCGGTATCAGGTCAAACGCATCACCGTGAAGCCGGGAGCCAAATTGTCGGTGCAGATGCATCACCACCGCGCCGAACACTGGATCGTGGTCAGCGGCACGGCCCGGGTCACCAATGGCGAGCAGACCTACCTGGTCGCGGAAAACCAGTCGACCTATATCCCCATCGGCCAGGTGCATGCGCTGGAGAATCCTGGGGTGATTCCTTTGGAGTTGATCGAAGTGCAGTCGGGGTCTTATCTGGGCGAAGACGACATTGTCCGGTTTGAAGACAAGTACGGCAGGGCCTGAAGTTTCCGACAATTAATAACGTTCCGAATAACTTCAAACATCGGCAATGCAGTGAGGGCCGGGCACTTTGCCGGTAAAACGTTATTTTCAACTAATGCACCTGGAAGTTACCCGTCTGGTGCGCTGTTTAGTTGGATGGCACTATCGGCCCGGCTACTCACTGACGATAAGGAGTCTGTTATGAGAAAAGCACTGGCGGTTATTGTGCTCAGTGTCATGAGTACGACGGTGTTGGCCGACGAGTTGCCGTTAGGGCTCAGTACCAAGGTCGCGGGTTCGGTGACAGTCGGGGAAACCCTGCTGGTCGCCAGCGCCATTGTTGCCGGCGTGGCGGCTGCGTCCAACAGCGGCGGCAGTTCCAACGGCGGCACCACCACCGGGACCACCGGTACGACCGGAACCACCGGCACCGGCAACTGATCCACCACCTTCCGCTTTTCAGACTGCTTGGATTCCCCACCCGAGTAGTCTTTTTTTCTTGTCGTTTATCGCGAGTGTCCGAGCACTATGATGCGTATTTTTTCTGTGGCGGCCGTGGCCGCTGCATTGTTACAGGGCTGCATGTTCGCACCGGGCCAATACATGGACACGGCGGCGTTGACTGAAAGTGGCGGCGCGCAAAACAGCCGGGTGGATTTGATTCCGATCACACCAAAGTTACTTGCCATGGACGCGGCCAGCCAAGTGCCTTATTCCATTCCTGCGGAACTATTGAGTTATAAGCCGGGCCCGTATTTGATCGGCGCCAATGACGCGTTGTATATCACTGTATGGGATCACCCTGAACTCACGGCACCGTCCGGCCCGCAACAACAGATCGACGCCAACGGCCGCTTGGTCAGCCCCGAGGGCAACCTGTTCTACCCCTACGTGGGTGAGTTGGTTGCCAAGGGTCGATCCATTGAAGCGCTGCGCAGTGAGATCACCGACAAGCTGCGCCAATACATCGATAGCCCCCAGGTGGACGTCAGCGTACTGCGCTTCGCCAGCCAGCGCGTGGTGATCACCGGCGCGGTGGCCAAGGCCGGGCCGGTGCCGATCACCACCATCCCGTTGAACGTGATGGAAGCCATGGGCGCCGCCGGGATCGACCCGCTCAATGCCGATCTGTCCAACCTCACGCTCAGCCGCGGCGGCAAGCGCTACACCCTGGACCTCGACACGCTCAACCTGGCGCAGTCGCGCCTGAACGACATCTACCTCAAGGACGGCGACCAGTTGTACCTGGCCTACAATGACCGCAAGCGCATCTATGTGATGGGCGAAGTCATGCAGCCCCGTGCCCTGACCTTCAAGACCCGCAGCATGAACCTCTCCGACGTGCTCGGCTCGGTGGGTGGGGTCAATCAGAACACCTCCAACGCGGACGCGATCTATGTGATTCGCGGCGCGCAGAACATCGCCAACGAGCCGGCCAAGGTGTTCCAGCTGGAAGCTGCGTCCCCTTCGGCCATGGCCCTGGCCACGCGCTTTGATGTGCAGCCCCAGGATGTGGTGTTTGTCGGCCCGGCGAATATCACGCGCTGGAACCGCTTCATCAGCCAGTTGATCCCTTCGGCCACAATCGTCGGCATCGGCGCGTCCACCCAGAACAACCTGAGCGAAGCCAGCAGCCGATAGGGTGGAACCTGCGTGAACACTCATAAAATCGCTGCTTATATGGGGTTGGCGTGGCTGTTGGCTGGCTGCAATCCACTGATGACCGCCTCCCTCGATACCTTCAAGGCGGCCGTGGGCGGGCCGGCGCCACTGGCACTGACCCAGGCCCAGGTGGATGCGGTGCCGTTTGCCCAGATCAAGGTCACCACGGTGTCCAGCGAAGGGGTGATGGCGCTGATTCGCCAGCGTGGCGACCTGCAGTTCTGGGTGGCTTCCGGCAAGCAGGTGCTGTTGGTGCGTAATGGTCTGGTGGTGCGCACGGTCGGCCTGGGCGTGGACCTCAATGGCACGCACTGGCAGGGCCAGTCGCCTTTCCAGCAAGGCTTGCACCGTATGCCGGATGGCTACCGCAGCACGCGGCAGATCGATGGGGTGGACGGCTATCGCATGGGCATCCCGCTTACCAGCCGTATGACCCGCAAGGGCATCGAAACGGTCGAGATCCTCGGCAAGCCCTACGCCTTGTTGCGGGTGGACGAAGACGTCGAGGCCAGCGGCTTTCAGGCGCGCAACCGTTACTGGGTCGACCCCGTCGACGGCTTTATCGTGCAGAGCGAACAGCACCTCACGCCCGACCTGACCCTGACCATCACCCAGCTGCAACCCACTCGCAAGGACGCCCGATGATCGGTCGAATACTCACGGCGCTGCTGCTGTTCTGGAGTTGCGTCAGTACGAGCCAGGCCGCCGTGACCGTCAGCGGCCAGGTGCGCACCCCAGGTCCTATCGCGCTGCCACCCGATGCACGTTTGCTGGACGCGATCATTCCGTCGCAACCGGATGCCCAGGGTTATTGGCTGGGAGCAGCCTGGTTGCATCAACCCTTGCTGGAACGCCAGGCGCGGCTCAAGGCCGGCGTGCTGTTTGATTTGCAAACCCTGCACCAGGCCGCGTTGGCTGAAGGGCTTGAAGGCCGGGCTCATAGTGCCGAACGCTTGTATCGGCAGGTGCAGCCCTTACCTGTCACTGGCCGCCAGGTGGCGGTGCTGGACCCGGTGGCGGTGGAAGTCGGCTTTGCGCCGAACCTGCCGCTCAGCGATGGCGACCGCCTGGTATACCCGCCACGGCCCACGCAGGTGCGCGTGGTGGGGGCTGTCGCTGCGGCGTGCAGCCTGGCGTTCGAGCCGCTGCGGGCAGCCCGTGATTACCTCACCGCGTGCCCGCCACTGATGGAGGCGGATGCTGATTATTTGTGGGTGATCCAGCCTGACGGGAAGGTCTCGCGCCTGGGCATTGCGCCCTGGAACCGCGAAGAGGGCGCCCCCCCAGCGCCCGGCGCCACGCTGCTGGTGCCGATCCGCAGTGACGACCTGAGCGCGCCCACCCCTGACCTGAATCAGCAACTGGCCGAGTTTCTCGCCACCCAACCCCTGGCCGAGGTCACGCCTTGAAATTATGTATTGCGGCCGTGCTGCTGGTGCCTTGTGGCGTCGTGCATGGTGATCCCCGTTACACCCAAAGCGATTTCGGCGGCGTGGGGCTGCTGCAGACGCCTACCGCCCGCATGGCGCCCGCCGGCGAACTCAGCGTGAACGCCAACCGCACCGAGCCCTACAGCCGCTACAGTTTTTCTGCGCAACCACTGGACTGGCTGGAAGGCACGTTCCGCTACACCGCGATCACTAACCGGCCCTATGGCGCTGAGTCGTTCAGCGGCGGCCAGAGTTACAAGGACAAGGCCGTCGACGCCAAGGTGCGCTTGAACCAGGAAACCCACTGGTTGCCGGAAGTGGCGCTGGGGTTCATGGACCTGGGCGGCACCGGGCTGTTTTCCAGTGAATACCTGGTGGCCAACAAGCGGTATGGCGACGTGGATTTCAGCGCTGGTATCGCCTGGGGTTACCTGGGCAGCCGTGGTGACTTAGGCAACCCGCTAGGCGTGCTGGATGATCGATTCAACGAGCGTCCCACCGCTGAAGGATCCGGCAGTTTTTCCAACGGCTATTTCCGTGGCCGGCCCGCGCTGTTTGGCGGTATTGGCTACCAGACGCCCTGGGCGCCGTTGAGCCTCAAGCTTGAAGTGGAAGGCAACGACTACAAAAATGAACCACGCAGCAACAGCTTTCGCCAGGCTTCACCGGTCAACCTGGGCCTGGTCTACAAGCTCGCCGATGCGGTCGATGTGAGCGCTGCGTGGGAGCGGGGCAATACCGCGATGTTCGGCATTACGCTGCACACCAATTTTGTCAGCCGCAAGGCACCGGCCAAGACCTATGACCCACCGGCCCCCCCGTTGCCGGCGAAGCCACCAACCACACCGCCGGACCAGGTGGATTGGGCCGCCGTGTCCCTGCGCCTGCACGATAACGCCGGCTACAATGTGCAACGCATTACCCAGCGTGGTCCGGAGTTGCTGGTGTATGGCGAACAGCAGCGCTATTTCTACAGCGCCAAGGCGGTGGGGCGCGCCAGTCGTATTCTGGACAACAGCGTGAATGACCAGATCGACTGGTTCACCCTGGTCAGCGAACGCTATGCCATGCCGATCGAGGAAACCAGCGTGCCGCGCAAGACCTTTCGCGAGGTGGTCAACCAGCGCGAAGCCCTGCAGGACCTGCACCGCCAGGTCGAGGTCAATCGTGCCAGCGAGCGCACGCAGACCGTGCTCTACACCCAAACGCCGAAGCCCCTCAGCTATGGGCTGGGCCTGGGCTACAAGCAGAACGTCGGTGGGCCGGATGGTTTGCTCTACCAGGTTTCCGCCGACCTCGATGCCGAGTACCGCTTTACCCGCAACACCTGGTGGAGTGGTTTGCTCAGCGTCAACCTGCTGAACAACTACGATGGGTTCAACTACGACGCGCCCACGGGCTTGCCGCGGGTTCGCACCGACCTGCGCAAGTACATGACCAGCGCCGACGTGACCCTGACGACCTTCCAGCTCAACCATGCGCAGCGCCTGGACCAGGACCTGTACGGCATGGTCTACGGTGGTTTGCTGGAATCGATGTATGCCGGTGTGGGCAGTGAAGTGCTGTACAGGCCGATGGGCCAGGGCTGGGCGGTGGGTGCCGATGTGAACTATGTGCGTCAGCGCGGTTTCGAGCAGGATTTGAGCCTGCGTGACTATCGCACGGTGACCGGGCATATCATCGGGTATACCGACCTGCCATTCAACCTGCAGGGGGCCTTGAGTGTCGGTCGCTACCTGGCTCGGGACTGGGGTGCAACGCTGGATCTTTCGCGGGAGTTCAACAATGGCGTGCGGATTGGTGCGTGGATCACTCGCACCAACGTGTCCAAGCAAGAGTTTGGCGAAGGCGCCTTCGACAAGGGCCTCTACCTGTCCATTCCGTTTGATGAGTTGATGAGCCTGTCGACGATGCGCCGCGCCAACCTGGTGTGGGCACCGCTGACCCGCGATGGCGGCGCGCGCCTGAATCGCGCGTATTCGCTGCATTCGATGACGGATGGGCGCGACAGTGCATTGTTCTACAAGAATATCGACAAGATCACTGAGTAAGGCCTGTAGGAGCGAACTTGCTCCTACAGGTACAGGGGGTTAGTAGATGTCCTTGGACAGCAGCGTAAACGGTGTCTTCAGCAGGATCTTGATATCCAGCCACAACGACCAGGTGTTGATGTAGCGCAGGTCGATGTCGACGCGTTTTTGCATCTTCTCCAGTGTCTCGGTCTCACCCCGGCATCCATTGATCTGCGCCAGCCCGGTGATGCCGGGCTTGATGCGATGGCGCGCCATGTACGCGTGAATCTTGCCCGAGTAATAGTCGTTGTGTGCGATGGCGTGGGGGCGTGGACCGACCAGGGCCATATGCCCTTGCAACACGTTGAACAATTGCGGCAATTCATCGATAGAGGTGCGGCGGATAAACCGGCCGACCGGGGTGATGCGCGAATCGTTGCGGCTGGCCTGGCGTACCTCGTGGTCGTCATGCACGCGCATCGAGCGGAACTTCCACACCTTGATCACCTGGCCATTCCAGCCGTGGCGGTCCTGTTTGAAGATCACCGGGCCGGGGGAGGTGAGCTTGATCAGCAGGGCAAACGCCAGGAGCACCGGGCTCAGCACCAGGATGGCCAGTAGCGCGATGCTCTTGTCCAGCAACGCTTTGCTCAGGGCGGCTGTGGGGCGGCTGGTCAGCGGGCTTTCATTGAGGAAGATCGCTGGCAGCCCGTCCACTTCGGCGACGCAATGGTTGAGCAGCAGCATGTTGTTGAGGTCGGGCACCCAGATCACATCCACGCTGATCTCCAGCAGGTTGAGGTACAACGACTCGATGTGGGTGGCGTCCTGCAACGAGTGGGTGATGTACAGGCGGCGAATGCCATGCTGGCGGATCAGTTGCGGCAATTGCGGCAGCTCGCCAAGGATCTGCGCCTGTGCATCCGGCGCGGCCTCGGCATGGCTGCCGACGAGCCCCACCAACGGTGAGCGCTTTTGGCGAGACAGGGTGTTCGCCAGGTCGACGGCAAGTTTGCCGGTGCCCACTATCAGTGACTTATGCCGTTGGTGAAGTTGGCGATGGTAATACCGGGACAGGCTGTGCAGCGGGATATAACACAGGGCCAGCAGAGGGTAACTAACCGCCGCCCAGAGCAACAAGATATCCAATGGAAACAATGAGGTGGCATTGCAGGCGATACCCACCGCGAACACTATTAAAGCGGTGAGTAACCATCCCATGAACAGCCGTCCCAAGCCTACGCCATAGTCATCTTTCTTGCTGTAGACATCACACAGACTGTACGCCGGTAATGAAGCCAGTATGGTAAACGCCGCAAGCACACGGTAGTTGTACTCAAGTTGGCCGGTCCTGAACACGACCAACATAAATAACAGTGCAACGACCAAACCCGAGGCAAGCATCCACTGACCCCAGAACGTCAAACCCTTGGGGGTCAGGTTGCGATGCATTCTAGTGTTATTCAGCATAGTTCTGCTCCCGGTGGTGACCACGCAGGTGGTGGCAGGGTCTAATCACGCGGTGGAATACCCGCACTAAAAGATAGGCACGCGGACGCGCGTACCCACGGATAGTAATGAACGGCAGGAGGCATTGGCTGACGACTTATAACAGGGGCAGCGGCGTCTTAGTGTGAGGGTGTTATAAAAGGGCAGGTAAAAAAGTGTGTATTAATAGGCAGGGTGGGTATCAAAGTATCCGTTCTTTTTTTGTTTTAACGGCGTGACTGAGTGAGTTCCAAGGGCTTCTTGATTTTTTGCGTAAGACAATAGCCACGGTTTCTCACCGCACGAAACAAGCGTTCGCCATCGTTGACACGCTTGAACTTTTCTTGGAGCCGGCTCAGGCACATTTCCAACCCGCGATATAGATCAGGTTCGCGTCCGATATTACGGATCAGCTCCTCTTTGCTGACAACACGCTCTTCATGGTGCAGCATCTTTTTAATCAACGCCGATTCAATGGTTGTCAGCGAAATACGTAAGCCGCCTTTGACCAGGGTGCGGTCATGTTGTGTCAATAGCCAGAAATCCCGAGGATAAAGTTGAGTTCGCTCAGAGGTTATATCAGTAGGCTGAGTGGGGCTATTGGGCGTGCTGTCGTGACCCGCTGGCATGGGTAGTCTGGATTCTTGTCGCACGGCGTTAAAAGAGTGTGAGGGTAAGCCAAGTGTGTGGGTAATGACATAGGTTGTCAGGCGACGGTTGTCATCGGAGTTGCAGTGTTGAGGGTTGTTTGCACGGATTTTAGGGTCTGTTTCTATTGGCGCGAATGTATTCAAGTCGTAATGAAAAAATTCGGCATTGGGCGTAAAGTCTCGCAGTGCGATGGCCGCAAGTGTGGGGGTGAAGGCGTGTTTCTTGAGGGAACTCATAGTGTCCACCGTTAGTATGAAAGTGCGGTTTTTATAAGCAGTCGGCAGGGGAGTAGTAACCGCCCTGAAAGTATTCGAACGGCAGGTTTTTAGCCAGCATGGCGCTGTCGGCAAATTCCACGGTGTCGGCGATGAAGCACACCCGGGTTGCACTGATCAGCTCTAGCATGCGGTCGTACAGCCGATCGAACAGACCGGAACGCGTATTCAGGCTCAGCCGCAGGGCGGAGTCCGGAAAAGGCATTTTCACGTAGTCGTAAAGCTTGAGGTCGATCAGCAGGTCTGCTGGTTTTGTATCGAGTCTGTAATTGTTGTAGGCCAGGGTGACAGCGCACTGGTCTTTTAACTTATATAACTGACGCACCATCGCTCGGCGTTCGACAGGGCCGGGCAGGGCATCCAGAGGATTGGTAATACTGAGCGTAAAGGGCTGTCTGCGTTTTTCCAGTGACTGGGCGGTCTGAACAATGCTCTTGTGGAGATCTTCATTCATCAAGGCGGCTTGATCGATCCGCAGTAACTTGCGGCTGACAACGGAGTTGCAGGCTTTGTGTGGTGCGCTGATACGTTGCAGCGCCTTGTGGTAGGCGCTGTCGGGTACTTGGTGATCCTGCAGTGAGCCGACGCTGACTTCGCTGCCCCAAAGTGCATGGCTGCGATCAACGATGGCTTGCCTGGCAAGCCTGAAGTCCACAGCATCGGCAGGGGCTACCTTTTCGCTATTCACGATGGGGTCTTTCCTTGGCGGTTTGAAAATGGCTGGCACATATAACTCCCCGGCTGAGTTTGTACCCATAACCACGGATATTCTGAATAATGTTGTCACCGTAGTGCGCCTTGATTTTACTGCGCAGTCGGCTGATGGACTTTTCCAGGGCACGCGAGTCGTAGTACTTGGTATTAAGGCCCATGACTTCGGCAATTTCATTGTGACTGAGCAGTCGGCGCTGTATAAGCGCGTCTAGAACTTTCATTTCGACGAAGGATATTTCAAGTTTCTTGCCGTTACCATAAAGGCACATGCGATCCTGATCGAGCACCAGGCCACAACGATTCAGTCGTTCACCTTCACTGAGAAAAGCATCGAACAGGCTTAACTTTTTTTCAGGGGACGCCTCTGCCACTTTGATGCAGTAATCCGCGCCAGCCAGATAGTATTTGGTCTTGCTCAAACTGGAGGCGAATGTGACGACGACAAATATGGTGCAGTTGGGGTGGCTGTTTCGGGTTTTTCTTATTATGTCCAGGGTTTGATTGCTCGCCGCGGGGGTGTCGATTTCTATGATGATGGCGCGGTAGCTTGCGTGGCTTTCCTGGGTGTCAACGAATTGTTCGTAGTAACGTGTATCGACTTTCAAATCATCCGCTACAGTGCGAACTATAAGCTCTCGAAAATCCTCCGATTTAGATGGAGTCCGTGCAATAGCGAGGACGTTGGAAAAATGCATCACCTACTCCCTTTTCCGGCATGCAAGGCCGTCAGTTCAATCGCTGCTAGCGTTTAGATACTAATCGAATTGAATACGGTAAAACGTGACAAATTTTAACATTCGCCACTTTGTTTTTCAGAAAGGAATGGGGTAGTGCGCGGTTATTGCGAGGGGTTTTGCACGGGCGTACACATATGCTAGTGCAAACTCTTAATGTGCGATAAGTATTTTAGCCCAAACGGTTTTTTTGCTGAATCGGGGAAACCCTTGCATCGCTAAGGAGGGAAGGCAGAGGCGCGCGCCACGCGCCTGCATTCAAATCTACTGCTCCCCCCGCAATTGCACACTCATGTCATCGCAGTTTTTCGCCCAGTCGCTGAGCCATTGCGGCATCGGTGGCGAGGTCTCATCCAGGCCCAGTTCCTTCACAAAGTCGCCCGGCGGCAGGGTGCCCTTGGCCGACCGGAACAGCCCGCGCATCACCACCACGCCGACCACCCGGCCCTTACTGACAAAGCGGTGCTCCATGAGGCTCCACTTGTCGTCCCAGCCGAGCATGCGGGTGTGCACCTCGAACACTTCGAACAGTTTCAATTCACGACGGAACTTGCCCCAGGTATCGCCCACGATGGGCAGCGCCTTGTTGCGCAATGCCACGCGAAAGGCGCCGGTGCGCAGCACGAAATCCATCCGTGCAATGTCGGCCAGGGAAAAGTAGCGGCCGTTGGTGACGTGCCGGTTGATATCCAGGTCCAGCGGCCAGACGCGCATGCGCACTACCGTGGTTGCCAGGCCATGGGCAGGCTTGCGCCAGGGGCGCCGGGACAGCATTAAGAGCAAGCGAAACCAGAGATTCATAAAAGCGCCAGGCAGTTGATCAGTGGCTGCACTGTAAAGAGCTGGAATCAGCTAAGGTAGGTGCGCAAATGACTTATTACATGCGAAAAGCGCAAGCGAGTTCCTTTCATGCACATTACCTTGCTCCTGGCTGACCGTTGCTCCGCTGCCAGCGCCACCCTGGCGCTGGAGATGCTGAACGCGGCCAACCTGTTTGCCGACACGCCACCCTTCGACATCGTGGTCGCTTCCCTGGACGGCCAGCCGGTGGAGGCCTGGGGCGGCCAGCGTTTGCAGGTGGATCGCTCGGTGGCGCAGGTCGCCCAGACCGACCTGGTACTGATCCCAGGCTTTCTGTTCACCTTGAAAGAGGCCTTGCCGGCCTTTCCTGCCTACGCCCCCTGGTTGCGTGAACAGCATGCACACGGCGCAGTCCTGGCTTCGATGTGCACGGCGGCCTTTCTGTTGGCGGAGTCCGGTGTGCTGCAAGGCCTGCGCGCCACGACCCATTGGGCGTTTGCCGAGCTGTTTCGACGCCGCTATGCGGACGTGAGCCTGGATGATGGGCAGATTCTCTGCGAAGAAAACCGCGTGATCACCAGTGGCGGCGCGAGTGCGGCGATGGACTTGGTGTTGCACCTGATCCGCCGTTTTGGCGCGCCGGAACTGGCCCACACCTGCGGCAAATACCTGCTGATCGATACTGTGCGCAGCGAGCAGTCGGTGTACGCCATGTGGTCGCTGCCCAAAAACCATGGTGACGGCGAGATCCTGCGGGTGCAGCATTGGCTGGAGCAGCATTTTGCCGAGGCGCTGGTGATTGATGAGGTGGCCCGGCGTTTCGGTTTTGGCGTGCGCAACTTCAAGCGGCGCTTCAAGGAGGCCACCGATTACACGCCGATTGCCTACCTGCAAACCCTGCGCCTGGAACGGGCCAAGCACATGCTTGAGTCAACCCGCATGACCTTGGAAAGCATCACCTACGCGGTCGGCTACGAAGACAGTAATTCATTCCGCCGCCTGTTCCAGCAACGCGTGGGCCTGTTGCCGGCGGCGTATCGCAAGAAATTCCTCGCCCGTGCGGTTTGATTCAGCGGTGTAACACACGCTGGAAATCGTGCAGCAGGTGCATGTACGCATCGAAGCGCGGCAGCTGATCGGCAAGGCGGTGCTGTGGGTAGACCGCGAGCTGCATTAACCACAGGCGAAAAAAAACCGGCTGATCAGGCCGGTTTGGGGTTCCCGCAAGCAGCGCGGGGTTATGCGTTGTTGCCTTGCAGGCGATCAGCACCGCCTTCGGCCAGGCCACGTTCCTGCAGACGATCAGCACCGCCTTCGGCCAGGCCACGTTCCTGCAGACGATCAGCACCGCCTTCGGCCAGACCACGTTCTTGCAGACGATCAGCACCGCCTTCGGCCAGACCACGTTCCTGCAGACGATCAGCACCGCCTTCAGCCAGGCCACGTTCCTGCAGGCGATCAGCACCGCCTTCGGCCAGACCACGTTCCTGCAGGCGATCAGCGCCACCTTCGGCAACACGGCGTTCCAGCAGGCGGTCCGAACCATTTTCGGCAACGCGGTTACCTTGCAGGCGGTCCGAGCCACCCTCTGCGACGCGACTTTCGATCAGGCGATCCGAACCGCCTTCAGCGACGACAGGATGGGCAAAAGCATTTGCAGCGAGTACCGAGAAAGCAAGGCTAAGCAAGATTTGGCGTTTCATGAGAGTGTGCTCCGAGTGTTTTAGTTTGGGTTGTTGCTGGTATGGGTTTGATGTTACGCGTTGCATTTTTTAAGAGAACTTCATTGGGCTGATGGTGACTATCGACGCCAGCGATGGCTCGTTGTGGCGAGCCATCGCCGGGGCAGTCATGGCATCTGCGGCAGTTCCTGTGGGCGCAGGTCGAACACCAGCACCTCGGCATCGTCACCGTGGCCCAGGCGGATCTGTTGCTCATCCCGCACGCGGGCGCCGTCGCCTTCCTGCAAGCGTTGGCCGTTGATTTCAACGCTGCCCCGGGCCACATGGATGTACACATGGCGATCGGGCGGCAGGTCCAGGGTGGCGGCTTCGTCACCGTTGAACAGGCCGGCATACACCCGGGCGTCCTGGCGCACGCTGAGTGAGCCGTCGTGGCCATCCGGCGAGATGATCAACTGCAAGCGCCCACGTTTCTGCGCGTCAGTGAAGTGCTCTTGCTGATAGCGCGGCTCAGCGCCGGCCACGGCTGGCACGATCCAGATTTGCAGGAAATGCACGCCACGGGTCTGGCTGTGGTTGAACTCGCTGTGGGCCACGCCGCTGCCGGCGCTCATCAGTTGCACATCGCCAGGGCGGATCACTGAGCCAGTGCCCAGGGTGTCCTTGTGTTCCAAGGCGCCTTCGAGCACATAGGAGAAGATCTCCATGTCGCGGTGCGGGTGCTGGCCAAAGCCTTTGCCGGCCGCGACGCGGTCGTCATTGATCACCAGCAGGTCGGAAAACCCCTGTTCATTGGGGTTCCAGTAGTTGGCGAACGAGAAGGTGTGGAACGACTTCAACCAACCGTGATTGGCGGCGCCGCGTTCGGAAGCTTTGCGAAGGGTCAGCATGGTCTTGTCCTCAAGTGGGAGCGGGCTGCGAAATGCAGGGCTCCTGCGTTGAGAAGAAGGTTAATGGTTACTGGAAAATTCATTAAGAATATGAAATCTGAATAACTGTCCCCTTTAAGTTGACAGTCGCGGACGTGCCATAATGCCTGCCGCATTCCTTCTCGATGGACCTTCCCCGATATGAAAACCGTGGCCATGGCGCTGTTTCCGGACTTCCTCCTGCTCGACATGGCTGGGCCGCTCGAAGTGTTTTCGATTGCCAACCGCTACCTGCCGGCGGCGGAGCATTACCGGATCCTCACCCTCGGCACCGAGCCCGGCCCGCTGCGCGCTTCCAATGGCGTGGCGGTACAGGCCGACCTGTTGCTGGACCAGGCCCAGGACGCCTACGACCTGCTGCTGGTACCTGGTGGTCCCGGGGCCTATAACGAATGCCACCCCGCGTTGTTGCCCTGGCTCAAGGCGGCAGCCCCACGGGCGCGGCGCTTCGGTTCTATCTGCACCGGGGCGTTCGTGCTGGGGCATGCCGGCCTGCTGGACAATCACCGCGTGACCACCCACTGGCACTACACCGAGCGGTTGATCAAGGCGTTTCCCAAGGCCATTGTCGAGACCGACCGCATCTACCTGCAGGACGGGCGGTTGATCACCTCGGGTGGCGTCACGGCCGGTATCGACCTGGCGCTGTCGGTGGTGGCCCAGGACCACGGCAAGCAAGTCGCGGTGGACGTGGCCAAGGTGTTGCTGGTGGTGATGAAGCGTCAGGGCGGGCAGGCCCAGTTCAGCCCAATGACAGCGGCGGTTGCCCCCCAGGAAACGGCGATCACCCGTGTGCAGAACCATGTGCTCGAACATCTGTGCGAACCCTTCACCATCGAGTCCATGGCCGCGTTGGCCGGCATGAGCGCACGGCATTTTGCGCGGCTGTTCGCCAAAGAGGTGCAGATGACGCCCATGGCGTTCCTGCAAGGCGCGCGCATCGACCGCGCCCGGCAGTTGCTCGAAACCACCGACCTGCCGCTCAAGACCGTGGCGTTCCACGCAGGTTTTGGCAGCGTGCGGCATATGCGCTTTTTGTTCAGCGAGAAACTGGGCCTCAACCCGACTCAATACCGACAACAGTTCAGTTAACGACAGAATGTCCGTCTCGGGCACCCGAATGTCCGTGTCGCTCCCCGTGCCAGCATTGTCCTGTCATCCCCAGGTGGCAAGATAGCGTCAGGCCCATGGAAAAGGATGCGCAGACGCCCAAGGCCGGGCGTTTCAGCGCTTTTACACGCATGAATAACCCTCAGGCGATTGACGTTGATGGCACGCTGCGCTTCGGCGCTTATGTCTTTCACCGGCAACAACGGCTGGTCAGCAAGTCTGGCTGGCCGGTGCCTTTGGGTGGACGTGCGCTGGATATCCTCACGGTGCTGCTCGAAACGCCTGGGCAATTCATCAGTAAGGCGACCCTGATCGAGCGGGTCTGGCCGCACAGTGTGGTGGAAGAAAACAACCTGCGCGTGCACATCGCTGCGCTGCGCCGTGCCCTCGATGGGCAGCGCTATATCCTCAACGATCCCCAGCGTGGCTATTGTTTCGCGGCCAAGCTGCAGGGGGGGCTGCCCGCCACGCAGCCCCGGCACAACCTCAGCGCACGGCTCAGCGCGGTGATGGGCTGCGACGCGCTGCTGGGTGTGTTGGTGCGGCGTTTGTCCGGGCAACAGCTGATGACCCTCACTGGCTGCGCTGGCGTGGGCAAGAGCACCCTCGCCCTGGCGTTGGCCGAACGCGTGTTGCCGCGCTACCGGGATGGCGTGTGGTGGGTCGACCTGGCTACTGTCGAGGCGCCAGTGGCCATGCTGCGCCACCTGGCCACGGCCTTGCACCTGGAGCCCATCGCCAGTGCCACTGAGCTGGGCCGGCAATTGGCGTCCCGCCAGCTCCTGCTGGTACTGGATGGTGCCGACCTGCTGCTCGGCGCCTGCCGGCACCTGGTGGCCGTGCTGCGCGAAAAAGCGCCGCAGGTCAGCGTACTGGTCAGCAGCCGTGAAGCCCTGCAGGTCGCGGGTGAGTGGGTGCAACACGTACCCCGGCTGGCGGTGCCTGCGCCGTCGGCGCTGGGCAGCGTTGAGCAGGCGTTGGCGTATCCGGCGGTGCAGTTGTTTGTGGCGCGGGCAAGGGCGGGTCAGCAGGGGTTCGTGCTGCGGCCCCAGGACCTGGCGCCGCTGCGCGATATTTGCCGGCGCCTTGATGGCATTCCCTTGGCCCTTGAACTGGCGGCCGCCCAAGTCGATGCCCTTGGCGTGCGCGGCTTGCAACAGCAACTGAGCAAGGGCCTGCACGTGCTGACCCGCGGTCGGCGCACGGCGGTGGAACGCCATCGATCCCTGACGGCCGCCCTGGACTGGACCTACCAGCGCCTGAGCCTGCCGGAGCGTTGGCTGTTCCTGCAGTTGAGTTTATTCAAGATGGCCGTGACCTTGCCCACCTTGAGCGAGCTGGTCAGCGGGACTGAATTGGAACACGCCGACCTGGCCTATCTGCTCGGGCGCCTGGTGAATACCTCGCTGCTAAGCCTTGAGCCCGGACCGGGCCTTGCACGCTACCGCCTGCTCAACTGCGTGCGCTGCTATGCCCTGGCGCAGCTGCGTGACCCGGTGCAGGTGGCGCGCTTGCAGCAGGGCTATGGGCATTACCTGGTGCCGTTTTCAGGCCGGCCGTTTGTCCTGCAACTCGTCGAGCAGGCGGCGTACACGGACTAGGTCCTGGGTGGCAAAACCTTCGGTGTACCGCGCGTAAATCGAGCCCAGCAAGTCCCGCGCTGCCAGCAGGCGGCCTTGGGACTGCCATAAACCTGCCAATGACGTCGCACAGCGCAATTCCCAGGCCAGCGCGCCTTGCTGGTGCGCCAGGCCCAGGGCCTCCAGCAACAGCGCTTCGGCTGCGCGCTCATCGGTCAGGGTGTCGGCGCGTACCCGCAGGATTTCCGCGGTGCACCAGCCCGCGTCGCCCGCACGGGCCCGTTCGAAACCTGGCGCGTCCACCGCGTGGGAGCCCAGTGTGACCAGGATGTCTTCGATCAACCCCAGGCCTTGCAGGTCCTTGTGCCCAAGGATGCCCGCATAGTGGCCTGCCCAGGTCTGGAATAGCTGCACCGAATGCTTGTGGGCATGTTCCAACAGCAACGCCTGCAAGGTCTGGGCGCTGTCTTCGTCACCGTTGTAACGGGCGATGACCACGCCCGCCAGCGCGAGGGTGTAGCAGATGGAGGTGCCATGGTTGATCTGCTGCGCCAATTCCAGCGCCTGGCTGGCGGTGCGCCAGGCCTGCTCGGGAAAGCCTTGCAGCCACAGGATGCGCGCCAGCACCGTGAGCGAGGCGACGCTCTGGTCGTATTGCACACCGATGCCGTGGGCAAACCGGTTGAGGTGGCCGCTGTGCGCCATGCGTTGGATCACTTGCTCGGCATTGTGCCGGGCGAGTGCCTGGTTGCCGTTGTAATGCTGGGCCAGTACGCGCAGGCGCTGGGCACTGATGTCCAGTTGCGGGTCGGTGCGTGGGTCCAGGCGATCAAACTGCACGCTTTGCGCCAGCGCTTGGCGATACTGGCCAGCGCACAGGTTCACCGCCATATGCCCGGAGACCGCACGCAACTGCCCCGCGACGTCCTCGCGCGCCTCGGCCAAGCGCCGCGCACTGACGAACGCGGCGATGGTCTGCGGGGCACCGCCCATGGCGTGATAGGACAGGCTGCCCAGCGCCAATTGCAATTGCATCGTCAAGCGGGGGCAGGGCGAGATAGCCTGGTCCATCAACGCCAGCGCCTTGTCCACGTATAAACGGTGTTCCCTGAGCAACGACAACTCTTGCCACAGCGGCATTGCGCTGACCGTCAAGCGGACCGCCAGCAGGTGTTCGCCGCCTTGCGCGAGCCCCCAGTCGAGGGCCGAGCGGACATCTTCACGCAGCGGCGCGTAACGGTCGATCCAGGATTGGGTGGCGACCAACTCCCAATCGTCGCGCGCCTGTTCCATCAGCGCCAGGCAGCGCTCGGCGTGACGCTCGCGAGTGGCGTCCAGTTCGCGGGCGACGCTGAGCTTTTCCAGGGCGTAGGTGCGGGTGACGTCCAGCAGGCGGTAGACCATCTCGTCATCACCGGCTTCCACATTGAGCAACGACTTGGCGACCAATTGCGTGATCGAGCCCAGCACCTCGGTCGGCGCGACCTGTTCCCCGGCAATCACCGCCGCCGCGCTGGCCAGGCTGAAACCCCCGCGAAACACCGCCAGGCGGCGCAGGCAGATCTGCTCGCAGGCGGTGAGCAGCTCAAAGCTCCAGTCCAGCGTGGCCCGCAGGGTTTGATGGCGGGGCAGGGCACTGCGCCGGCCACGGGTCAGCAAGCGGAAGTTGTCTTCCATTTGCACCAGCAGCCCCGGCAGGCCGAAGCGCTCGATCTGCGCCGCCACCAACTCGATGGCCAGGGGAATGCCGTCCAGGCGCTGGCAGATATCGATCGCCAGCGGCAGTTCGGCGTCGCTCAGTTCAAAGCTGTCCTGGTGAGACATGGCCCGCTCGATCAGCAATTGCAGGGCAGGGTAGCCCAACGCCTGGGCGCGGTTGCCGCTGGCGGGCGGGCAGGCCAGCGGTTCCAGGCGCTGCACGTACTCACCTTCGGCACGTAATGCCTCGCGGCTGGTCGCCAGGATGTGCAGCCTCGGCGCGTGGCGCAGCAGGGTTTCGCTGATCAGGGCGATGTCGTCCAACAGGTGCTCGCAGTTGTCGATCACCAGCAGCACCTGGCGTTCCTGCAGGCTGCGGGCAAACGTGACCAGGGGCTCATGCTCGGTGTGGGTGAGGTCGAGCAGGGCGGCCAGATTGGGCAGGATCATCGACGGCGCGCTCAGCGGCGCCAGGTCCAGCAGGCGAATGCCGTCGCGGTAATGCCCGATCAGCAGTTCTGCCACCCGCAGCGCGACAGTGGTCTTGCCGATTCCGCCGGCGCCGGTGAGGGTGATAAAGCGCTGTTCGGGCAGTTGCTGCACCAGGCTGTCGATCAGGGCCTGGCGGCCGAGCATCCGGGTACGGCGCAGCGGCAGGTTGTGGCACGTGCCTTGGGGGGCGCCCTCGGTGGGTAGCGTCATCGGTTCGATGCTCAGTGGCGCAACAAAACTGTAGCCGCGCTGGGCGACAGTGACGATATAGCGCTGCCCGGCCTGGCCATCGCCCAGCGCCTTGCGCAACGCGGCCATATGCACCCGCAGGTTGCCGTCTTCCACCACGCTTTTGGGCCACACCCGGGCGATCAGTTCCTGTTTGCTCACCACATTGCCGGCCTGTTCGAGCAGGATCAGCAGGATATCCACGGCGCGCCGCCCCAGGCGCAACGGACGACCGGCCTCCAGCACCAGGCGTTGGCGCGGGTGGATGCGGTAGGGACCGAAATGCACGGCCTGGTCGTCGGGGTCACTCATGGGAGGCCATGCTCGGGAAAAGGGGAGCGGCCAGCATATTCCAGGTACGCACCGACCACTAGGCCGCGATCACTTGGGGCTTTTGGCGCGAGTGGTGATTTCGCCAGGTCATGGGGTTGACGCCTTCGCTGCGGGTGAACATATGGCAGAAGTGCGCCTGGTCGCAAAACCCGCATTCCAGGCTGATTTGCGTCAGGCTCAGGGTGGAACTGGCGATCAGTTCCTTGGCCCGCTGGATGCGCTGTTGGCGGATCCACTCCTGCGGCGACAGCCCGGTGGTGCACTTGAACGCACGGGAAAAATGGCTGCGCGACAACGCGCAGGCCTGGGCCAGGTCGGCAATCACCAGGCTTTCGCCCAGGTTGGCCAGGATCAGTTGCTTGGCGATACGCTCGCGCCGGGGGCATAGGCCACCGGTGGCGGACAAACGAGGGGCATATTGCTCAAGTCGGGCCATGACAAATATCCGCAGTCGATGGGAGCGTTCCCGGTGAATGGATGCAGTGTAGACGTGGCTAATCTTGTTGCCGGACCGTCCGGCTGACGAGTTAATCGTTGTTAATTTCGCCAGGTGCCGGCGTGGAAAAGACAGCACAGACGTGCAATCCGGCCAGGGTCTGGCGTGCTTATCTGTGGGCTTGCCTACTGTTTGGATACCGCCATGAACCGCAACGACCTGCGCCGCGTCGACATGAACTTGTTGGTGATTTTCGAAGCGCTGATGTTCGAGAAGAACCTGACCCGGGTCGCCGAAAAGCTCTTCATGGGCCAACCGGCGGTGAGTGCGGCATTGGGCCGCCTGCGCGACCTGTTCGACGACCCGCTGCTGCTGCGTAATGGGCGCGGCATGGAGCCCACGCCACGCGCGGTGGCGATACTCAAGGAGTTGCAACCGGCCATGGACACCATTTCCGGTGCGGTCAGCCGTGCCAAGGATTTCGACCCTTCCACCAGTTGCGCGGTGTTTCGCATTGGCCTTTCGGACGACGCTGAATTTGGCCTGTTCCCACCGTTGCTCAGCCAACTGCGCGAAGAGGCACCGGGGATCATCGTGGTGGTGCGTCGGGCCAATTACCTGTTGATGTCGTCGCTGCTGGCCAGTGGTGAAATTACGGTCGGGGTGAGCTATACCACTGAGTTGCCGGCGAATGCCAAGCGCAAGAAGTTGCGGGACATTCCGTGCAAGGTCTTGCGTGGGGACGACGGCACCGAGCCGCTGACGCTGGATGACTACTGTGAGCGGCCCCATGCGATGGTGTCGTTTTCGGGGGACCTGAGTGGCAACATCGATCTGGACCTGGCCCGGATTGGCCGGGCACGCCGGGTGGTGTTGGCGGTGCCGCAGTTCAGTGGGTTGCGGGCGTTGTTGGCAGGCACGCAGATTATTGCGACGGTGCCGGATTATGCGGCGTGTGCGTTGACGGAGGGCACTTCGTTACGGGCGGAGGATCCGCCGTTTGCGATTGAGGAGGCGCAGTTGTCGATGGTGTGGAGTGGGGTGCATGACAATGATCCGGCGGAGCGGTGGTTGAGGGCTCGGATTGGGGAGCATATGGCTCGGGTGGTTTGATTGGGGGCAGCTAACCCAGGTTACCCACGGATTCAAGCCTGCGTTCGGGCAGCGTGTTTAACGCGGCCTTAGAGCCGACCGGTTGCATACTGTCGACCTCGGTCAACCTGTAGGAGCCGGCTTGCCGGCGATGGCATCACCCGGGTGTGCCTGCTGTACCGAGTCGCCTGTATCGCCGGCAAGCCAGCTCCTACAGGTATCTGCCTTTGATTCAATCACTCAGGCCGCCGTGCTTTGATCTTAGGCAGCCCCCCAAATAACGGATATGTACCCAACCAGCCCAATCCAATTGGTCACCCATTCTTAGCCCAAATTGGATATTCCTCCTCCAAGCGCCGATGACTAACCTAGCCATCAATCCCCACTGCCTTGGAGCATCACCATGCAAACCCGTACTGATTTCTACACCGCCTCCCCAGACGCCATGAAAGCCATGCTCGCCCTGGAAGCCGCCGTCGGCAAACTCTCCATCGAGCTGCCACTGCTGGAACTGGTACGCCTGCGGGTATCGCAGATCAACGGCTGCGCCTTCTGCCTCGACATGCACACTGCCGACGCCCGCAAAGGCGGCGAGACCGAACGCCGCCTGTACACCGTGTCAGCCTGGCGCGAAACACCGTTCTTCACCCCACGTGAACGTGCTGCACTGGCTTGGGCCGAAAGCCTGACCCTGATCAGCCACACCCACGCGCCCGACGAAGACTTCAACGCACTGGCCGCCGAATTCAGCGCCCAGGAGCAGGTCGACCTCAGCGTGGCAATCGCCACCATCAACAGCTGGAACCGCCTGGCCGTGGGTTTCCGCAAGATGCCGAAGTAAGCCTCAGAAATTCACCGAGGCACTCAGGCGCGCCGTCAATGGCGCGCCCTGAAACAGGTAGTCATCGCCCATGTATTCGCCCGCGTCGCGCCAGTAGCGCTTGTCGAACAGGTTGTCGACGCTCAGGCGAAACACCGTCTCATAGCCGTTCACCTGGGTGGTGTAGCGGCTGCCCACGTTCACCACCGCGTAATCCCCCACCTCCACATTGCCGCTGCGGTTGGCGTACTTCTTGGCGCTGTATTGCACGCCGCCCAGCACCGCCAGGCCATTCACCCACGGCAACGCGTAGTCGGCGTACAGGCTGGCGCGCAATTTGGGCACGTTGATCGCCTGGTGACCTTCGTAGTCCGCGGTACCACTGCCGGTCACGCGTGCGCGAATCGCCGCGACGCTGGTGGCGATTTGCAGACGCTCGGTGGCCCAGCCGTTGGCCGACAGTTCCAGACCGGTGTTTTTCTGCTCGCCCTGTTGCACATAGTCGAATGTGCCAGCGGTATTCGGTTTGGCGTACTGGTACGCCTGGCGGGTCTGGAACACGGCGGCGGCGAAGCTGATGCGGCGCCAGTCGTATTTCACCCCGGCTTCGATTTGACGTGAGGTGGTGGGCGCCAGGGTTTCGCCGTCGTTGGTGGTTGTCCACGGCGCCTGGCCGCCCAGGGACAGGCCTTTGTTGTAGCTGGTGTAGAGCGAGATATTTTCGACCGGCTTATAGATCAACGACGCCTGCGGCAGGAACACGTATTGCTGGGTGTGGCGTACCTGGGCGCCAGAGGTGCCGTCGAAGGCTTTTTCGTCCAGGCGCACTTCGCGGCCACCGAGGATGGTTTGCCATTGCTCGTTGAGGCGGATGCGGTCGGTGACGAACAGGCCGTACTGGCGACTGTCGAGGTTGCGATGGCTGTCGTTCAGCGGCTTGTCGGTGGGGGTGAAGGTTGGGGCGTCGACGTTGATGTTGGTGCTGCCGATGTATTCGTTGACCGACTTGCGCTTGTCGACCACTCGGCGAAAAGCGCTGGTGCCAAAGGTCAGCTCATGGCCCAGGCTGCCCGTGTTGAACAGCCCGGTCATGGCTGCCTGCACTTCGTCGTCGCGGCGGGTGTCGTCGGGGCTGCGGTAGTCGTAGACGTCATAGTCGCCGGTGGGGCTGAAGAAGGCGGTGCCGCAATCGGTCACGTAGAAGCAACCATAGGCAAACGAACTGTAGTCATCGATCACCACCTTGCTGCGCGCTGCACTCACGCTGCCTTTCCACTGATCATTGAAGCGGTATTCAAACTTGCCGTTGAGGTTCAGCGAGTCGATACCCACTTGCCTGGACCCGCTCTGGTGCCCCAGCAGTTTCTTCGGTGAGGCCCCGTGTGGCACCTCGGTGCCGCCCAGCAATTGGTAGCCCGGCACCGAGCGTTGTTGCTTGTCCTGGTATTCGGCGTCCAGTTGCAATACGGCATCGGGGCTGATGTTCCAGTCAAAGGCCAGGGACACAAAATCGCGCTGGCCATTGGCGTGCTCCACATAGGAATTGAGGTCTTCATGGGCCACGTTGGCGCGCAGGCCGAACTGTTGCTCGCTGCCAAACCAGCCGCCGACGTCGGTGGCGATATAGCCGCTGCCGCGATCATCGGTGGAGACCGTTACCGAGCGCACATCTTCCGGGCGCTTGGTCACGTAGTTGATCACGCCGCTCGGCTCGGAGATCCCGCTCTGCAGGCCCGCCAGGCCCTTGAGCACTTCCACCTGCTGCTTGTTTTCCAGGGCAACGTTCTGCTCGCCGGTGATGGTGCGTCCATTGATCTTGTAGCTGCTCGCCGCATTCAGCGAAAAGCCGCGCACCACAAAGTTTTCGTAGTAGCCGATGGGCGCATAGCTGTCTCCCACCGAGGCGTCGTTGCGCAGCACTTCACTGAGCAGGCGCGCCTGCTGGTCCTTGATCAGTGCGGCGTTGATCACCGTGATCGAGGCCGGGGTGTCGAGCAGTGGTGCTTCGTCGACGCCGCTCACCGAGGCGGTGTCGCTGCGGTAGCCGGATGCATCCTGGCCCTGGACCTTCACCGCCGGCAGTTCAAGGTCTGCCGCCAGGCTGTGACCGATGCCGCCGCTGAGCAGCAGACCGAGGGCGAAACGTGAGGTGACGACGGGACGAAAACGCAAAACCATGGGGGCAAGGCCTTAAAGCGCGGGCGGGGGGCGCATAAGCTAGGCATAAGTGCGCACTTTTACAAGAATGATTCGCACCTTGAGACATCCCGTCTCAGGCCGCATGCCAATCCATGTGCACCTCGACAGCCCGCAGCGCACCTGCGATAGACAAGGCTTCCCTCATCAATTGCAGGAGAACGCCATGAGTATTGCTGGAAAAGTCGCGCTGGTGACCGGCGCTGGGCAGGGCGTTGGCCGGGCCATCGCCTTGCGCCTGGCACAGGACGGTGCCGATATCGCCCTGGTGGACATCAATGGCGCCAAGCTCGAAGCCGTGGCCGCCGAAGTCGTCGCGCTGGACCGCAAGGCCTCTGTGTTCGTCGCTGACGTGGCCAAGCGCGAACAGGTGGTGGCGGCGGTGGAGCATGCGCACCTGACCCTGGGTGGCTTCCACATCATCGTCAACAATGCCGGTGTGGCGCAGATCGATTCGCTGTTGGACGTCAGCCCGGAACAGGTCGAGCGCACCCTGGGCATCAACGTGCAGGGCGTGTTGTGGGGCATCCAGGCCGCTGGCAAGAAATTCAAGGCGCTCAAGCAGAAGGGCAAGATCATCAACGCCTGCTCCATCGCCGGCCATGAAGGTTTTGCACTGCTGGGGGTGTACTCGGCCACCAAGTTTGCCGTGCGTGCCTTGACCCAGGCGGCAGCCAAGGAGTTGGCGAGCGCCGGGATTACCGTAAACGCCTACTGTCCGGGCGTGGTGGGCACCGATATGTGGGTCGAGATCGACAAGCGCATGGCCGAGATCACCGGCGCCGAAGTCGGTGCGACCTACAAGAAGTATGTGGATGGCATCGCCTTGGGCCGGGCGCAGACGCCGGAGGATGTGGCGGGGCTGGTCGCGTACCTGGCCGGGCCGGATGCGGACTACATGACCGGGCAATCGCCGCTGATCGACGGTGGCCTTGTCTACCGCTGACAGGTACTCAGTCCAATGTGGGAGGGGGCTTGCCCCCGATAGCAGTGTGTCAGCGCTGGAAGTATTGACTGATCCACCGCCATCGAGGCAAGCCCCCTCCCACCGTATTGACCCCGTTGTATCAGCGGGTTTTGTTGGGCATGTCGATGCCCAGTTGGGTGACGCGGCGGTACAGCGTTGCACGGGAAATCCCCAGCGCCTGCGCGGTCGGTAACGGCTTCCAGCGATGGCGAATCAGCGCATCCAGCACCACCTGGCGCTCGGGGCTCACGCTCGCTTCAACCATCTCCAGTACCCGTTCCCCACGCACTTCCACCGGCAAATCCGCCACCTGCACCGTCCCGCCCTCACACACCGCACAGGCATACGCCAGCACATATCGCAGTTGCCGCACATTGCCCGGCCACGCGTACCCCAACAGCAACTCCAATGCCGCCTGGCCGATACCCACCGTGATACCGCTGTTGCGCGCTTCCTGTTCCAGCAAACGGTTGATCAGCGCCAGTTTGTCGGTGCGCTCGCGCAGCGGCGGCAGGCAGAAGCGCGCGCAGCCGAGGCGAAAGTACAGGTCCTCGCGAAAGCGGCCCTCATTGACCAACACCGACAAATCGCGGTGACTGGCGCAAATCACCTGGATATCGACGGTACGGGTTTTCGCCGCGCCCAACGGTGCCACTTCACCTTCGGCCAGCACCCTCAGCAGGCGCGTCTGCAGGGCCAGAGGCATGTCGCCGATTTCATCGAGGAACAAGGTGCCGCCATCGGCCCGCACCAGCAGCCCGGGCATGCCTTTGCTGGCGGCGCCGGTAAAGGCGCCGGCCACATAGCCGAACAGCTCGCTCTCAATCAGGTTTTCCGGAATCGCCGCGCAGTTCACCGCCACGAACGGCCCACCGCGCCGGGCGCTGCGCTCGTGCAGTTGGCGGGCGAAGACTTCCTTGCCGGCGCCGGTTTCGCCTTGCACCAGTACCGGCAGGTTGCGGTCCTTGACCCGCACGGCCAGGCGCAGGTGTTCTTCGACACGGGCATCCACCAAGGGCACCAGCGGCGCTCGCGCCTGTTTGCGTCGGGGCGCGTTGACCCGCACGTGCAGCGCACCCGGTTCTCCCAGCCAATGCAGTTGCTGGGTGGACTGGTCGGTGACGGCGCGCAAGGCGCTCAGGTCGAACACCTCGCCGATGTGCGCCGGCACCTGGCCAAAGCGCCGGCGCAAGGCCTGGCGCGCCTTGCTGTTCAAGGCCAGCAGGCGGCCGTCCTGGTCCCAGGCCAGCAGCAGGTCGGGCTGGCTGTCCACATAACCCGGTGTGCTGTGGGCTTGCAGCACCCAGTGCTGCTGGGCGCTGTGCATGAAGAAGGCGTTCTCGATGGCCTCGGCACTGTGCGCCACCAACTGGCGTATCAGGTGCTGGCTGCGGCGGTCATCCGGCGATTTGAGCGCCGAGGCGTCCATCACTCCCAGCAGGTTGCCCTGGGGATCGAAGATCGGCGCGGCGGAGCAGGTCAGGCCGATGAAGGCTGCACGGAAGTGGTCGCGTTTGTGCACCGTCACCGCCGATTGACTGGTGAGCACGGTGGCCACGCCGCAGGTGCCTTCTTCGGCTTCCGACCAGCAGGTGCCGAGGTACAGGCCAGCCTTGCGGCAATCGCTGCGGATCGAGGCGTCCACGCGGTGGTCGATGGTCTGGCCCTGGGCATCGGTGAGCATCACGCAGTAGTCGGCCTGGCGCACACGGTGATGCAGTTGCCCGACGGCTTCGCCGGCAATGCGCATGAACAGTTCGGCGCGTTCGCGGCATTCCTTGAGCAAGGGTTCGCTGAGGATGCGTGGCCCCTGCAGGGAGCCGGGGTCCAGGTGGTGTTGCTCCATGGAGCGCCGCCACGAATCGAAGATCAGCGACGGCACCGGCGCCTGGGGCAGGCGGTCGGCATTGCGGACCACGCGACTGACGCAGTCGACGTGCTCCCTGGAGTTCGCGGCGAGCATAAGGCCTCCGGTTCTCGGTCTTTGTTGTTATGCCCGCCATTAAGCGCGCATGCGTCGGGCGCGACAAGCGCGGCCTGACCAACAGCCCGGCATGAGACGCAGCGTCTCAAACCGGCTGAGATGCCGCCTTCGAGTCGCAATGCCGCGTCTCATTCTGCGATCCCGGCCGGGTTGCGACAACCGCTCTGGATCAAGGTTATGCCAGGTTTTTTACCGCCTTGGCACAGGCTGTGCTGAAGGCCCTGTAGCTGACCACGATCAGCCTTCTGTGTGCCGAGACAACCTGGAGAACAACAAGATGTCCACTCACCTGTCCACCGATCAACTGCTGCATGCCTACACCGTGATGCGCACCATCCGTGATTTCGAAGAACGCCTGCACGTGGAATTCGCCACCGGCGAGATCCCCGGTTTCGTGCACCTCTACGCCGGCCAGGAAGCCAGTGCCGCCGGAGTCATGGCTCACCTCAACGATGAAGATTGCATCGCCTCCAACCACCGTGGCCACGGCCATTGCATCGCCAAGGGCGTGGATGTGTTCGGCATGATGGCCGAGATCTACGGCAAGAAAACCGGTGTGTGTGGCGGTAAAGGCGGCTCCATGCACATTGCCGACCAGGAGAAGGGCATGCTCGGCGCCAACGGCATTGTCGGCGCGGGTGCGCCGTTGGCGGCCGGTGCGGCGCTGGCCTCCAGGCTCAAGGGCAGCCAGGGCGTGGCCGTGGCGTTTTTTGGCGACGGTGGCTCCAACGAAGGTGCGGTGTTCGAAGCGATGA
The DNA here is from genome assembly GCF_024112395.2 of Pseudomonas pergaminensis. Lineage (NCBI taxonomy): Bacteria > Pseudomonadati > Pseudomonadota > Gammaproteobacteria > Pseudomonadales > Pseudomonadaceae > Pseudomonas > Pseudomonas pergaminensis. The sequence goes on from NZ_CP078013.2 coordinate 2,641,840, forward strand.
ACCTGGCCTCGATCATGAAACTGCCGTGCCTGTTCGTTGCGGAAAACAACGGCTATGCCGAGGCCACCGGATCCGGTTGGTCGGTAGCGTGCAAGGACATCGCCGAGCGTGCCGTGGGGTTTGGCATGCCGGGGGTGATTGTCGATGGCAATGATTTCTTCGCCGTGCACGCAGCGCTTGGTGTTGCCGTGGAACGTGCGCGCAAGGGCGACGGGCCAACCTTGGTCGAAGTGAAATTGAGCCGCTTCTACGGCCATTTCGAAGGCGATGCACAAACCTATCGCGGCCCCGATGAAGTGAAGAACCTGCGGGAACACGCCGATTGCCTGGCGCTGTTCCGCCAGCGTTGCAGCACTGAAGGCTGGCTGGACGCAGCGCAATTCGAGCGCATCGATGGCGAGGTCGCCCAGCTCATCGACGACGCCGTGCGCCTGGCCAAGTCGGATCCCAAGCCCCAGGCCGCCGACCTGCTCAGCGATGTCTACGTCGCCTACCACTCATAACAACAATTCGTGGAGAGAATTTCATGGCTCGCAAAATCAGCTACCAGCAGGCAATCAACGAAGCCCTGGCCCAGGAAATGCGCCGCGACCAGAGCGTGTTCATCATCGGCCAGGACGTGTCCGGCGGCACCGGTTCCCCTGGCGAGCAGGACGCCTGGGGCGGTGTGCTTGGCGTGACCAAGGGCCTGTACCCGGAGTTTCCCGACCGCGTGCTCGATGCGCCGCTGTCCGAAGTCGGCTACGTGGGCATGGCCGTCGGCGCTGCCACCCGTGGCATGCGCCCGGTGTGCGAACTGATGTTCGTCGACTTTATCGGCTGCTGCCTCGACCAGTTGCTCAACCAGGCCGCCAAGTTCCGCTACATGTTCGGCGGCAAGACCACCACGCCGCTGGTAGTGCGCGCCATGTACGGCGCCGGGCTGCGGGCGGCCGCCCAGCATTCGCAGATGCTCACCTCGATGTGGACACATATTCCCGGCCTCAAGGTGGTGTGCCCAGCCACGCCCTATGACGCCAAGGGCATGTTGATCCAGGCGATCCGCGACAATGACCCGGTGATCTTCCTCGAGCACAAGATGCTCTACAGCCTGCAGGGCGAAGTGCCCGAAGAGCTGTACACCGTGCCTTTCGGTGAAGCCAATTTTGTCCGCGAGGGCAGGGATGTGACCCTGGTGACCTACGGGCGAATGGTGCACATCACCCTGGAAGCCGCGACCAGCCTGGCGCGACAAGGCATCGATTGCGAGGTGCTGGACCTGCGCACCACCAGTCCGTTGGATGCCGACAGCATCCTCGAAAGCGTGGAAAAGACCGGGCGCCTGGTGGTGATCGACGAGTCCAACCCGCGCTGCTCGATTGCCACCGATATCAGTGCATTGGTCGCCCAGCAGGGTTTTTCTTTCCTGCGCGCGCCAATCGAAATGGTCACCGCGCCGCACACGCCGGTGCCGTTCTCCGATGCGCTGGAAGACCTGTACATCCCCAACGCCGCGAAGATCGAAGCCGCGGTGCTGAAGATCGCCGACAAGAGGAATGCCGCATGATCCATACCTTGACCATGCCCAAGTGGGGGCTGTCGATGACCGAGGGGCGCATCGATGTCTGGCTCAAGCAACCCGGCGACCGGGTGGAGAAGGGCGAAGAAGTGTTGGACGTGGAGACCGATAAGCTCTCCAGCAGTGTCGAGGCGCCGTTCAATGGCGTGCTGCGCCGTGTGTTGGCACTGAGCGACGAAACCCTGCCGGTGGGCGCGTTGCTGGGGATTGTGGTGGAGGGCGAAGCCACCGAAGAGGAAATCGATGCGGTGATCGACAGCTTCAATGCCGGGTTTGTCTCCAGCAGTGCCGAAACCGAAGCTTCGGGACCGAGTGCGCAGAAAGTCGAGATAGGCGGGCTTCTGTTGCGCTATCTCGAGCTGGGCGAGGGTGGCACGCCGTTGGTACTGATTCACGGATTCGGGGGGGATCTGAACAACTGGCTGTTCAATCAACCGGTATTGGCCGCCGAACGCCGGGTAATCGCCCTGGACCTGCCAGGGCATGGCGAGTCGGGCAAGCAACTGCGTAGCGGCGATGCCGAGGAACTGAGCCTTGCGGTGCTGGCCTTGCTCGATCACCTCAGGCTCGACCGCGTACACCTGGCCGGGCATTCCATGGGTGGGCTGGTCGCACTGACCGTTGCCGACCAGGCGCACGCGCGTGTTGCCTCATTGACCCTGATCGCCAGCGCCGGCCTCGGCCAGGAGATCAACGGCGATTACTTGCAAGGGTTTGCCGACGCCAGCAACCGCAATGCCCTCAAGCCGCCACTGACCCAACTGTTCAGCGACCCCGCGCTGGTGACGCGGCAGATGCTGGAGGACATGCTCAAGTTCAAGCGCCTGGAAGGGGTGGACAAGGCGCTGCAGCAGCTCAATACCGCGTTGTTCGAGGGCGGACGACAGAAGCTGGACTTACGTCATCGCGTGGGCCGGCAGCCGAGCCTGGTGATCTGGGGCAGTGACGATGCGATCATCCCCGCCCGGCATGCCGAGGGGTTGGATGCCCAGGTGGAAATTCTGCCGGGGCAGGGGCATATGGTGCAGTTGGAGGCGGCGGAGCGGGTCAACCAGGTGATGGCCGCTTTTCTCAAGTCCCAACCTTGAAATACAGCCCAATGTGGGGGGGGGTAAGCCCCTTCCCACCATTTGGATTGGGTTTCAAACGCAACGCTTCAGGGTTTCGCTTGGAAGCTCTTTGAACAGGGCGCGGTAGCTGCTGGAAAACCGCCCCAAATGCCAGAACGACCAATTCATCGCCACCTCGGCCACGGTGGTCCCGGTTGAATTGAGCAACTCCCGCCGCGCCCCATTCAACCTGCGCAAGCGCAACCACTGCGCCGGGCTCATCCCGGTGTAGGTCTTGAACCCCTGTTGCAATTGGCGCAACGGCACCCCGGCGATCTGCGCCAGTTCCAGCAGGTTGACCGTTTCGTCCGGCGCGTCTGCTGCCCATTCGCCGATGCGCGCCATCAACCGGCGCTCTTCACTGCGCCGCTGCAACGAGTGACGGTCCAGGCACACGCAGGCGTTGTCGAGGATAAACAGGCAATCGTCGAGCAGTTGCTGGGTGAGGGCGTCGCGGCTGGCGGGGTCGATCTCGGCGGACAGGCGGGTGAGGGTGCCACTCAACCAACGGCTGAACAGCGCGTTCTGCTGGCAGGTCAGCGGCGCCATGAACAAACCTTCGAGTTTCGCCACATCCAGGCCGTGGCGCTGCACGAACTGCGGCCCGAACACCACCGCCACTTCACGGTAGTTTTCCGGGGTGATCCAGGTGTTGCGGCTTTCGCCATTGAGCAGGTATAGCGCGTTGTCGCTGCCGTCGAAACAGAACGCCAGAGCGCCGGCAGGCGCGTTGAAATGCTGCTCCACGCGGGTGTTCATGCACTCTTCGTACACCTCCACACCTTGCAGGTCGAGGTAGCGGATTTGCCCGGCAAAATGCCCGGGAGACATCTGCTGGTACTGCTGCACCCAGCCGGGGGTCGCACTGCATTGGGCGGCCACATCACCGGTGGTGAAGGCCTGTACGCGCAAAGCTGTTGCCTGTGTCATGGGAAACCTGGGCGCACTCTATTGGTGCGTTGTGGGTCGTGCAAAGTGGATAGATGCTGCCGTGCGGCGGCCTCAAGATAGACCTCAATGCGCCAGGAGTACAAGCCGGCGCATGCCCCCCACCCATGACGAGGTCCTTATGAACGCCCCCTTCGATCAGCTGTCCGCCTGGCTGAAAGAACACAAGATTACCGAAGTCGAATGCGTGATCAGTGATTTGACTGGCATCGCACGCGGCAAGATTGCGCCCACCAACAAGTTCCTGCATGAGCGAGGCATGCGCCTGCCGGAAAGTGTGCTGCTGCAAACGGTAACCGGGGACTTTGTCGACGACGATATCTACTACGACCTGCTCGACCCGGCCGACATCGACATGATCTGCCGCCCGGTGTCCAACGCCACCTACGTGGTGCCATGGGCCATCGAGCCCACCGCGATTGTGATCCACGACACCTTCGACAAGCAGGGCAACCCCATCGAGCTGTCGCCGCGCAACGTGCTGAAGAAAGTCCTGCAGCTCTACACCGACAAAGGCTGGCAGCCGATTGTCGCGCCGGAAATGGAGTTCTACCTGACCCAGCGCTGCGAAGACCCGGACCTGCCGCTGAAAACACCGATTGGTCGCTCCGGCCGCGCCGAGACCGGGCGCCAGTCGTTTTCCATCGACGCGGCCAACGAATTCGACCCGTTGTTCGAAGACGTCTACGACTGGTGCGAAGCCCAGGGCCTGGACCTCGATACGCTGATCCACGAAGACGGCCCGGCGCAGATGGAAATCAACTTCCGCCACGGTGACGCCCTCGACCTGGCCGACCAGATCACCGTGTTCAAGCGCACCCTGCGCGAGGCCGCGCTCAAGCACAACGTGGCCGCGACCTTCATGGCCAAACCCGTGGCCGACGAGCCGGGCAGCGCCATGCACCTGCACCAGAGCGTGGTCGACATCGCCACCGGCAAGCCGGTGTTCGTCGACGCCGAGGGCAACAAGAGCCAATTGTTCCTGCACCATATCGGCGGCCTGCAGAAGTACATCCCCAAGCTGCTGCCGATGTTCGCGCCCAACGTGAACTCGTTCCGCCGCTTTTTGCCGGATACCTCGGCACCGGTGAACGTGGAGTGGGGCGAAGAAAACCGCACTGTCGGCCTGCGCGTACCCACCTCCAGCCCCGACGCCATGCGTGTGGAAAACCGCCTGCCCGGCGCCGATGCCAATCCCTACCTGGCGATTGCCGCTAGTCTGTTGTGTGGCTACCTGGGCATGGTCGAGCAGATCGAACCGAGCGCACCGGTGGAGGGCCGCGCCTACGAGCGCCGCAACCTGCGCCTGCCATTCACCCTCGAAGATGCGCTGGCACGCATGGAGGACTGCGACACGGTCAAGCAGTACCTGGGCGATAAATTCGTGCGTGGCTACGTCGCGGTCAAACGCGCCGAGCACGAGAATTTCAAGCGGGTGATCAGTTCCTGGGAACGTGAGTTCCTGCTGTTGAGCGTCTAAAAAACCAATAAAGGGGTGTCGATATGCGTCTTGTGAAACAGCTTCTCCCGCTGGCCCTGGTGGCCGCGTTCAGCAGCACCAGCCAGGCAGCGCCGACGGTCAGCGTCTACAACTGGACCGACTACATCGGCGAGACCACCCTGGCCGACTTCCAGGCCAAGACCGGGATCAAGCCGATCTACGACGTGTTCGATTCCAATGAAACCCTGGAGGGCAAGTTGCTTGCCGGGCGCACCGGCTATGACGTGGTAGTGCCGTCCAACCACTTCCTGGCACGCCAGGTAAAGGCCGGTGCGTTCCTCAAACTCGACCGTGCGCAGTTGCCCAACTTCAAGAACCTCGACCCCAAGCTGCTCAAGCTGCTGGAGAAAAACGACCCAGGTAATGCGCACTCGGTGCCCTACCTGTGGGGCACCAATGGCATCGGCTACAACGTCGACAAGGTCAAGCAGGTGCTGGGCATCGACCACATCGATTCGTGGGCGGTGCTGTTCGAGCCCGAGAACATCAAGAAGCTCAACCAGTGCGGCGTGGCCTTTCTCGATTCGGCGGATGAGCTGTTCCCGGCGATCCTCAACTACATGGGCAAGGACCCGCGCAGCGAGAATCCCGAGGACTACAAGCAGGCCGAAGCCAAGCTGCTGACGCTGCGGCCGTACATCACCTACTTCCATTCCTCCAAGTACATCTCGGATTTGGCCAACGGTGATATCTGCGTGGCATTCGGTTATTCCGGCGACGTGTTCCAGGCCGCCAACCGCGCCAAGGAAGCCAAGAACGGCGTGAACATCGCTTATTCGATTCCCAAGGAAGGCTCCAACCTGTGGTTCGACCTGCTGGCGATTCCCGCCGACGCGAGCAACCCGAAAGAAGCCCACGCCTTCATTAACTATCTGCTCGACCCTGAAGTGATCGCCAAGGTCAGCGCCTCGGTGGGTTATGCCAACGCCAACCCCGCCGCCAAGGCCTTCATGGACCCGGAACTGGTGAACAACCCCGAGGTGTACCCGCCGCAGGAAGTACTCGACAAACTCTATATTTCCACCACGCCGACCCCGGCGACCATGCGCCTGATGACCCGCGCCTGGAGCAAAGTGAAGACCAACAAATGATTCAATCGACTGACCACGCCCGGTCCTACTACCGGGCCACGGCCAACGCCCTGGTGGAGCGCCCGGCACTGGGCGCCGACCTGACTGCCGACGTGTGTGTGATCGGCGGCGGGTTCACCGGCGTCAACACCGCCATCGAACTGGCCCAACGTGGGCTCTCGGTGATCCTGCTGGAGGCCCGGCGCATCGGCTGGGGCGCCAGCGGGCGCAACGGCGGGCAACTGATTCGCGGCATCGGCCATGACGTGTCGGGGTTTGCCAAATACGTGGGCGAGGAGGGCGTGCGCTACCTGGAACGCGCTGGCATCGAGTCGGTGGCGCTGGTGGGCGAGCGCATTCGCGAGCACAGCATCGACTGCGACTTGCGCTGGGGCTTTTGTGAGTTGGCGAATACGCCGGCGCAGTTCGCGGCGTTCAAGGACGAGCAGGCGCACTTGGCGCAACTGGGGTACACCCATGAAACCCGCCTGGTCGGTGCGCAGGACCTGCAACAGGTGGTCGGTTCGACCGTGTATGCCGGGGGGCTGGTGGACATGGGCTCCGGGCATTTGCATCCGCTGAACCTGGTACTGGGTGAGGCGCGGCTGGCCGAGTCCCTTGGGGTGCGGATCTTCGAGCACACCGAGGTGCTGGAACTGCTCCACGGCGACACGGTTCAAGTCCGTTGCGCCGGCGGTACGGTGCGCGCCGCCAGCCTGGTGCTGGCCTGCAATGCGCACCTGGAGGAACTGGAACCGCGCTTGAGCGGCAAGGTGCTCCCGGCGGGCAGCTACATCATCGCCACCGAGCCGTTGTCGGAAGACGTGGCCAACCAGTTGATCCCGCAGAACCTTGCGCTGTGCGACCAGAAAGTCGGCCTGGATTACTATCGATTGTCCGCTGACCGCCGCCTGCTATTCGGCGGCGCCTGCCATTACTCCGGGCGCGATCCGGTGGACATCGCCGCCTATATGCAGCCGAAAATGCTCAAGGTGTTCCCGCAACTGGCCCATACCGCCATTGAGTTTCAGTGGGGCGGCAAGATCGGCATTACCGCCAACCGCTTTCCGCAGGTGGGGCGCTTGAAGCAATACCCGAATGTGTTTTATGCCCAGGGCTATTCCGGGCATGGGTTGAACGTGACCCACTGGTGCGCAAAGTTGCTGGCCGAAGGTATCCACGCCGGCCACAGCACGGGCCTGGATATTTTCAGCCAGGTGCCACACATGACCTTTCCCGGCGGCAAGGCGTTGCGTTCGCCGCTGCTGGCGTTGGGGATGTTGTGGTATCGCCTGCGGGAGGTGATCTAACCGACACCACCATCCTAATGTGGGAGCGGGCTTGCTCGCGAAAGCGATCTTTCAGTGACACATGCACTGACTGATCCACCGCATTCGCGAGCAAGCCCGCTCCCACAGTTTTGAACGGCGTCAGGCCTTGGGTTCGGTTAGCACTTTGCGGAAGGTTTCCACCAGTGGCCGCAGGTTGATCCGATGCCACGCTGCCCACAATGGTGTGGTGTAGCTCAGCCACGGCAACTCCCGCAACACCACACCGGGTGGGGCATTGCGGCTCAGGCCTTTTTGTACCATCGCCACGCCCAACCCCGAAGCCACCAGGCCCAACGCGGTAAACGGTTCACCGGCTTCCATGGGGATCTGCGGGGTGAAGCCGGCGCGAATGCAGGCGGCCACAAAGTCGTCGGCGGGGTTGGCGCCAGGTTTGCGTTGCACGCCGATCCACTCCTGGCCGGCCAGGTGCTCGGGCAACAACTCGCTTTGATGGGCCAATGGATGGTGCTCGGGCAACGCCAGCAGCATGGGCTCGTCCAGCACTTGCCGTGCGATCAGGTCCGGGTCGTCGGCAGCCGGTGGTTCGCCGACCAGGGCGATGTCCAGGCTGCGTTGGCGCAGGCCTTCGAGTTGTTCCAGCGACGGCAGGTTATACAGCTTGATATGCACGGTGGGGCGGTCGTCGCGCAGGATGCGCAGGGCATTGGGCAATACACCGGCATGCATGGCGTTTTCGATATAGCCGATGCACAGGCCACCTTCTTCACCACGGCCCAGGCGCTTGCCCAGGGATTCCAGGCGATTGGCGTGGGTCAGCAAGGCCCTGGTTTCAGCCAGGAAAGTCTGGCCGTCGCGGGTCAGGCGGATGCGTTGCTGGCTGCGTTCAAACAGGGTCAGGCCCAGGCGTTCTTCAAGCTGGGCGATCTGCCGGCTCAGCGGCGACTGCGAGATGTGCAGGCGTTCGGCTGCACGGCCGACGTGTTCTTCTTCGGCGACTACTTCGAAGTAGCGCAGTTGGCGGAGATCGATCATGTTAGACCTACGAGGACTCAAGTGGGTCGCAGTATGTCTTGGACGGTCCGATCTCTGCAATCTAGGATCTGCTCAACGGTCACAGCGACCCCTGCACCCATTGAGGATCCACCATGAGCTTGAAAGATAAACTTCCCGGCCAACTCGGCTTTGGCACCGCACCGCTGGGCAACATGTTCCGCGCCATTCCTGAAGACGAGGCCCAGGCCACCGTGGAGGCTGCCTGGAGCGCCGGCGTGCGCTATTTCGACACCGCGCCGTTCTACGGCTCGGGCCTCTCTGAAATCCGCCTGGGCCAAGCCCTGTCGCAGTACAACCGCGACGACTTCGTGCTCAGCACCAAGGTCGGCCGGGTGATTCTCGACGAAATCGAAGCAAGCCCCCGTGACCTCGGCGAAAAAAGCGGTGTGTTCGAACACGGTCGCCCGAACAAGATGGTCAACGACTACAGCGCCGACGCGACGATGCGCTCGATTGAAGACAGCCTGGCCCGCCTGAACACCGATCGCCTCGACATCGTGTGGATCCATGACATCGCCCAGGACTTCTACGGCGACCAGTGGCTGGAGTACTTCAACCAGGCCCGTACCGGTGCGTTCAAAGTGCTGACTCGCTTGCGCGAAGAGGGCGTGATCAAGGCCTGGGGCCTGGGTGTGAACCGCGTCGAGCCGTGCGAGCTGACCCTGGACCTGACTGAAGCGCAACCCGACGGCTTTTTGCTGGCCGGCCGCTACACTTTGCTGGACCACGACCGCGCCCTGCAACGCTTGATGGATGCGGCCCTGGCACAGAACGTCGAGATCGTCGTCGGTGGCCCCTACAGCTCCGGCATCCTCGCCGGTGGCGCGCACTTTGAGTACCAGCCAGCCAGCCCGGCGATCATCAGCAAGGTTGAGCAGATCAAGGCGATTGCCCAGGCGTTTGGCGTGAGCGTAAAGGCCGCCGCGCTGCAATTCTCCCTGGCGCATCCGGCCGTGGCTGCGGTGATCCCAGGCGCCAGTCGTCCGGGGCGGATTGCCGAAGACGTTGCGGCGTTGTCAGAGAAGATCCCGGCAGCCTTCTGGCAGGCCCTGCGCGATGGCCGATTGATTTCGGACCGTGCACCACTGCCGCTTTAACTTCAGGAGTTCAACCCATGAAAATCGATGTAAGCGGCAAAGTGGCCATCGTCAGCGGCAGCACGGCTGGCATAGGCCTGGGCATCAGCCAGGCACTCGCGGCATCCGGCGCTACTGTGGTGGTAATCGGGCGTGAGGCCGGCAAGGTCGATGACGCACTGGCGAGCATCCGCCAGGCCGTCCCCGATGCGGACCTGCGTGGGCTGGTGGCTGACCTTGGCACAGCCGAGGGCGCAGAAAAACTCTTCGCCGCCGAACCGCGTGCCGACATCCTGGTCAACAACCTGGGCATCTTCAACGATGTGGATTTCTTCGAGGCCCCGGACAGCGAATGGACACGCTTTTATGAGGTCAATGTGATCTCCGGTGTACGCCTGGCGCGGCATTACGTGCCGGGCATGGTCGGGCAGGGTTGGGGGCGGGTGATCTTTCTGTCGTCGGAGTCCGGCGTGGCGACACCGGCGGACATGATCAATTACGGCGTGACCAAGAGCGCCAATCTGGCGGTGTCCCATGGCCTGGCCAAGCGCCTGGCGGGCACCGGTGTGACGGTAAACGCGGTGTTGCCTGGCCCGACCTTTACGGACGGCCTGGAGCAGATGCTCAAGGACGCGACACAAAAATCCGGGCGCAGTGCGCGGGACGAGGCGGATGTGTTTGTGCGTAATGCGCGGCCGACGTCGATCATCCAGCGCGCGGCGAATGTAGATGAAGTCGCCAACCTGGTGGCGTACATTGCTTCACCCCTGTCTTCTGCAACCACAGGTGCTGCATTGCGGGTCGACGGCGGTGTTGTCGACAGCATGGCCATCTGAATTGTTTTCTATTTTCTGGAGTAATTAACGTGGCAACAGCGTCTTCTGTAATTGAAATCCCGGTCTCGGCCGATCAGGTCTGGCAATTGGTCGGTGGCTTCAACAGCCTGCCGGACTGGCTGCCGTTTATCGTCAAGAGCGAGCCAAGCGATGGCGGCCGCGTGCGTCACCTGCAAACCGCCGACGGTGGCGTGGTGGTGGAGCGGTTGCAGAGCTTTGATAACGTTGGGCGCACCTACAGCTACACCATCGAGCAGTCACCGTTCCCGGTGAGTGCTTACCTGGCGACATTGCAGGTTGAGGCCTTGACCGAAACGTCGGCGAAAGTGACCTGGTCGGGTGTGTTCACGCCGGCGACGGGGACTACGGATGCGGCGGTGGAGGAATTGTTTGCCGGTGTCTACAGCGGTGGGCTTGAGGCGTTGCGGGCCAATTTCCCAGACTGAAACTGAACCTGTGGTGACTGGGTTTTGTGGTGAGCGGGTTTGCCCCGCGCTGGGTTGCGCAGCAGCCCCAAAAATCTTGGGAGCGCTACGCACTCCAGCGCGAGCAAGCTCGCTCACCACAGCAAGCCCGCTCACCACAGCGAGCCTGCTCACCGAAGTAAATCTCAACAGCGCAAGCTATTCGGGCATGAGCTGCTGGCGGCATTCCAGGACTAATCTGGCACCGCCTTGTTCACTGGTACCCACTTCCAACTTGAACCCATGCAAGTTGATGATCGCCGCCACAATCGACAAGCCCAACCCGAACCCGCCTTGCTGGTCGCTTTCATCCACGCGATAGAAGCGCTGGAACACTGCGTCACGTTCCGCCGCCGGGATGCCCGGTCCGGAGTCGTGCACTTCGATGCGTGTGCTGCCGGCGTCATTGACCCCACGCAGAATCACCTCGCCGCCCGGTGGGGAGAACTTGATCGAGTTGCTCAGCAGGTTGGACAGGGCTTCGAACAACAGGGCGCGGTCGCCGGTGATCCACGGCAGGGATTCCGGGGTTTCGAGCCGCAGCTGCAATTCGCCTTCTTCGGCCAGGGGCAGGTAGAAGTCGTGCAGTTCGCGCAACAGTGGCAACGGGTCCATCACCAGGAAGCCTGATCGACGCTGGTGGTCTTCCAGTTCGGAGATACGCAACAGCCCGCGAAAGCGCGCCATCAGCGTATCGGTTTCGGCAATCGCGTCATCCAGTTTCACCGCGTAGTCCGACTCCGCCTCGGCCTCCTGCTTGATCCGGTACAACTGCGCGCGCAAGCGTGTCAGCGGGGTGCGCAGGTCGTGGGCGATGTTGTCGCACACGCCCTTGACCTCGTTCATCAGCTTCTCGATGCGGTCGAGCATGGCGTTGACGATGGCCGCGAGCATGTCCAGTTCGTCGCGTCGGTTCGATAGCGGCAGGCGGTGGGTCAAGTCGCCGGCAACGATGGCTTCGGCGCTGGCCTGGATCCCGCGAATTCGTCGCAACGGGCGTCGACGCAATAAATGCCAGCCGGCAGCGCCAGGGATAATCGTCAAGGACAACGCCCACAGCAGGGCATGCCAGATGATCCGGGTCACGCCAAACAGCGAACCGTTGGCGCGCACCAGCACCAGCCAGCGGCCGTCTTCGGTGTGGGTGGCCACGGCGTCGCAGCTGTCCTTGGGCAATTTGGGGTCGTTGGATTCCACGCAATTGGCCAGGGCGTGGATCTTGCCGTCCAGGGGCAGGTCCGGCGGAATCGCGCGGATCGGCCCACTGAGCGGGCGGAACTGCTCATCGAACAGCCCGTAGGCGTCCACGCCCTTCATGTCGAAGGTCATGCTGGTGGTCAGGGCTTCCACCAGTTCCTCGCCGTCGAAGCGCTGGAACAGGTGCTGGCGTTGCATCAGGGAATGGCGCGACAGGTCGCCCAGGTAACCGGACACCTCGTAATACAGCACCCCCATGAGGATGCAGCTCCAGGCCACGAACAGCGAACTGTACAACGCCAGCAGGCGACTGCTGGAGGAGCGCCAGCCTTTAGAGGGGTTCAGCAATGACATAACCGGAACCTCGTACCGTGCGGATCAGCGGCGTGAGGCCCGGTGGGTCGATCTTTTTGCGCAGGCGACCGATGTGCACGTCGATCAGGTTGGTGCCCGGGTCGAAGTGATAACCCCAGACCTCCTCGAAGATCATCATGCGTGACAGGATCTGCCCGGTGTTGCGCATCAGGAATTCCAGCAGCTTGTATTCGGTGGGCAGCAGGCTCAGGGGCTGATCGGCGCGACTGGCTTCGCGGCTGATCAGGTTCAGCTCCAGGTCGGCGACACGCAGGGCGGTTTCGAATTCCTTGACCGTGCTTTTGCGCCGTAGCAGCACTTCGACGCGGGCCGCCATCTCGTCCGAGGCGAACGGCTTGGTGAGGTAATCGTCACCACCGGCGCGCAGGCCGCGCACGCGCTCGTCAACGTCGGAGAGGGCGCTGATCATCAGGATCGGCGTGGAGACGCCAATGGTGCGCAGTGTCGTGACGATGGCGAGGCCATCGAGTTCCGGCAGCATGCGGTCGAGGGTGATCAAGTCGTAGTCCCCGCTCACGGCGCGGACCAGGCCTTCGCGGCCGTTGTCTACCCAGTCTACGTCCAGTCCATGGCTACTCAGCTCGGCGACGATCTCGCGGGCCGTTACGGCGTCATCCTCGATGGTCAAAATACGGGTCATGGGATTACCTTTCACACTGGAAGACCGCATTCGCCGGCAAGCCGGCGCCTACAGAAGTAGGGGTATTTTGCCAAGAAATGGCTGAACGCTTCCTAAATAAAACTTCATGTTGGCAAAACTGACACAGATTTCATCCATTGGCACAGGTCATTGTAGGAGACGGCTTGCCGGCGATCGCGGTCTATCGGCCAACTATCGGGTCGGTTGGAATGGCGCTAGCACCGGCATACCGGCCCCTGCAGGTTGGTGGCTGGCGTGAGATTGCATTACGCCCGCCTTTTGCGGTGATTTCTTGCAAGTTGCATGGTGTAGGTTAGTTCAATTTACTTAAATTATTGAAATATAAGGACTTTAAATTTTGCGCCGACTGGCATGGTGCCTGCACTGTCCCTTTTGAGACTTGTAACACTATTTTTCTGCCTTGGAGCAAAACAACAATGATCACATCCTCATCCACGCTGCAAGAATCGAGCTCGCTCTCCGGGGTTTCCTGGGGGGCGATTTTTGCCGGGGCTGCCGCCGCGGCCGCGCTGTCGCTGATCCTGGTATTGCTGGGTTTCGGCCTGGGCTTTTCGGCGGTGTCGCCGTGGGCTGACAGCGGTATCAGTGCCAAGGGCCTTGGCATTTCCACGATTGTCTGGCTGGCGTTTACCCAGATCGTCGCGTCCGGGCTGGGCGGTTATATCGCCGGCCGGTTGCGGGTGAAGTGGGCCAACATGCACGGTGATGAGGTGTACTTCCGCGACACTGCCCATGGCTTCCTGGCCTGGGCGGTTGCCACGCTGATCACCGCGGTGCTGGTGGTGGGCTCGGTCAGCAGTGTTGTCAGCGGTGGTGTGAAAGCGGGTGCCAGTGTTGCCGCCGGCGCGGCCAGCGGTATCACTCAAGCCGCTGGCAGTGCAGCCAAGGGCGTCAACGGTGGCGATTTCGACTATTACGTCGACAGCCTGTTCCGTGATGATCGCCCGGTTGCCGTCAGTGATGACGCCGCCCATGGCGTGGTTGCCCGCATCTTTACCCGCACCCTGAGCAACGATGGCCAACTGGCCCCTGAAGACCGTGCCTACCTGGCCCAGTTGATCAGCCAGCGCACCAACCTCAGCCAGGCGGACGCCGAAGCGCGTATCGACAAGGTCTATGGCGATGCCCGTAAAGCTGTTGAAGACGCCAAGCTCAAAGCCAAGCAAGCCGCTGACACCGCCGCAAAAGTCGCTGCCTATACCTCGCTGTGGACCTTTGTCGCGCTGTTGATCGGTGCATTCTTCGCCAGCTTCGCAGCCACCTTTGGCGGTCGCCGTCGCGATGCCGTGGTGTATGTCGAAACCGAACACTTCGTACGTTAATTCAAGGAGAACATCATGCGCTCATTACTGCTTTGGTTCCTCGGTGTGCCTATTCCGGTGATCATTTTGATTGCGATCTTTATGCACTGATAGCACGTCTTAATCGGTAGAAAATGTGGGAGTGGGTTTGTTTGCGAAAGGCGTGTATCAGCGACTCATGAGTTGGCTGATACGGCGCTTTCGCGGGCAAGCCCGCTCCCACATTTGGTTTTGTGCAGGGTCAGCCAGCTTTTGGCCAGTCGGAGGGGCCAGATGTTCGTCAGGCCCTTACGCGGTGTGCGGATAATCACCTGCACATCCGAGAGGTGCGGCTAAGCCGTTATTAACCATTTGGCCAGCACGCGGCCGTGATAGCGGATCTGTGCCAGGGTCAGCGCGGTGTAGCCAATGATCACCGCAGGCGGTTGCCCAGCATACCAAGCGGCGAAACAGGTTCGCGCCGAGCATGTAGCCGCTGATGGTAGCGGCGAACACCAGGGCGTACGCGGTGGCCGTCAGATGGAAGCCCCGTTGCAGCAGCGCACGTTCAGGCCTATCCCGGCAGCGTATTCCCAACCCCTAACGCTGAGCAATAAATGTGGGGACCTTCAGAGGCTCATGCTCAGTCATCAAATCCAACCTGCTCATGAATCTCATCCACCTTCAATTCCAACCGATACGCCACCGCAATAAACAACGCCTGGCACAAGCACAGCGTGGCGCTCAACGAACGAAACGCAAACGACGACCCCTCATTCACCAACAGCACGGCGTTCGCCCGCTTGGCCAGTGGCGACAGGTTACTGTCGGTGATGATCAGGGTCTTGGCCTGGTGGTGCTGGGCGATGCGCAGGCAGTGCTGGGTCTCTTTGCCGTAGGGCGTAAAGCTGATGGCGATCACCAGGTCATTGGCGCGCACGCTGCGCATCTGCTCGCGGTAGCTGCCGCCCAGGCCTGAAATCAGGTGGATGCGCTTGTTGGTGTGCTGCAGGTTGTAGACCAGGTAATCGGCCACCGCAAAAGAGCGGCGCACGCCGACTACGTAGATATTGTCGGCATTCACCACCAGGTCCACGGCTTTGTCGAACGCGACATCATCCAACTCCAGCCCCAGACGCTCGATGCCGGACAAGGTCGCGTTGACGCATTCGCGCGCCAGGTCACCCCCGCTGGCCTTCTGCGATTTGTTGGCGATCATGCTGCGGATGCGTTGCTGGTAGTTCTGCACCGGCGTGGTCTTGTGGGTGTAGGCCTCGCGGAACAGCGCCTGCATCTCACTAAACCCGCTGAACCCGAAGCGTTGCGAGAAGCGCACGATGGCCGACGGGTGCACTTCGCACTCGCGGGCGATGTCGCTGATGCGGTCGACCATGATCCGGTCGCTCTGCTGGCTCATGTAGCTGGCGATGCGCTTGAGCTGGCGCGGCAGGCTTTCGTATTCGTCGGTGATCAGCTGCAACAGGCGCTCGGCATTGATCGGAGGGCTGGCGATAGAGTCTTCCAGGGTGGTCTCGGGATCGGTGCGGGACATGGGCAATCCTTCTGGCGTTGTTGTCTGTTGCGCTGATGGGTGGCGCAAGTCTACAGGGTAGGCGCAAAAAAATACCCCGGCATCACGGCCGGCGTGGCCTGCTGAAACGATGCACTGCGTTGGGAGTGCCGTTGTACAAGCTTAATGGAAAAAATATTCCAATGAAAAAATATCTGGAATAAATATTGATTGGCGTCGCCGGACGTTCTAGTCTGCTCCCACCAAGAGCGTTTGCCATCGCCACGGCGGCACAACGCAGGCTGATAAAAATAACAGGAGCCAGCATGGGCCAGACTCGTTTTGCCAGTGGGCGTCAATTGGATCTGATTTGCCTCGGGCGCCTGGGCGTCGACCTCTATGCACAGCAAGTGGGTGCGCGGCTTGAGGACGTGTCCAGCTTCGCCAAGTACCTCGGCGGGTCCTCCGCCAACATCGCCTTTGGCACCGCACGGCTTGGGCTCAAGTCGGCGATGCTGAGCCGGGTGGGCGACGACCACATGGGGCGTTTCCTGGTGGAGTCCCTGGCCCGCGAAGGCTGCGATGTCAGCGGCATCAAGGTCGACCCGGAACGCCTCACCGCCCTGGTGTTGCTCGGCCTCAAGGACCGCGAAACCTTCCCCCTGGTGTTCTACCGCGAAAACTGCGCCGACATGGCCCTGCGCGCCGAAGACATCAGCGAAGCCTTTATCGCCTCCAGCAAGGCGCTGCTGATCACCGGCACGCATTTCTCCACCGACGGCGTGTACAAGGCCAGCATCCAGGCACTGGATTACGCGGCCAAGCACAACGTCAAGTGCGTGCTGGATATCGACTACCGCCCAGTGCTGTGGGGCCTGGCAGGCAAGGCCGACGGCGAAACCCGCTTTGTGGCCGATCAGAATGTCAGCCAGCACGTGCAGAAAATCCTGCCGCGCTTCGACCTGATCGTCGGCACCGAAGAAGAATTCCTGATCGCGGGGGGCAGTGAAGATTTGCTCAGCGCGCTGCGTAACGTGCGTGAGCTGACCCCGGCGACCCTGGTGGTCAAGCTCGGCCCGCAGGGCTGCACGGTGATTCACGGCGCCATCCCCGCACGCCTGGAAGACGGCGCCATCTACCCCGGTGTGCGCGTGGAAGTGCTCAATGTGCTGGGGGCCGGCGATGCGTTCATGTCGGGGTTCCTCAGTGGTTGGATCAATGACGCCAGCGATGAGCGCTGCAGCCAGTTGGCCAATGCCTGTGGCGGCCTGGTCGTGTCGCGCCATGCGTGTGCTCCGGCCATGCCGACACCCGCGGAGCTGGAGTACCTGTTCAACAGCCCGGTGCCGATTACCCGTCCGGACCAGGACGTGACCCTGCAACGCCTGCACCGCGTGACAGTGCCGCGCAAGGCCTGGAAGCAGCTATTCGTGTTTGCCTTCGACCACCGCTGGCAACTGGTGGACCTGGCGCAGAAGGGCGGCCAGGACCCGGCGCGCATCAGCGATGCCAAGCAACTGTTTATCCAGGCCATCGAACGCGTCGAGAAAAAACTCGCCGAGCAAGGTGTAGAAGCCGATGTCGGTCTACTGGCCGACCAACGCTTCGGCCAGGACGCGCTCAACGCCGCCAGCGGTCGCGGTTGGTGGATCGCACGCCCGGTCGAGGTGCAGAACTCTCGGCCGCTGGCGTTCGAACACGGTCGCTCGGTGGGCAGCAACCTGATTGCCTGGCCCCAGGAGCAAATCATCAAATGCCTGGTGCAATTTCACCCGGATGACGAGCCGATGCTGCGCCTGGAGCAAGAGGCACAACTCAAGGCGGTATATGAGGCGTCGATTGTCAGCGGCCATGAACTGCTGCTGGAAGTCATCCCGCCCAAGGATCACCCGTCCACCTACCCGGATGTGCTCTACCGCAGCCTCAAGCGCCTGTACAACCTGGGTATCTACCCGGCGTGGTGGAAGATCGAGGCGCAATCGGCCGAAGACTGGAAAAAGCTCGACGAACTGATCCAGGAGCGCGATCCGTACTGCCGTGGCGTGGTGTTGTTGGGCCTGAATGCGTCGGCGGAATTTCTCGCCGACGGTTTCCAGCAGGCCAGCCAGAGCACCACCTGCCGTGGCTTTGCCGTGGGCCGCACGATCTTCCAGGAACCGAGCCGCGCGTGGATGGCCGGGGAGATTGATGACGAGACCTTGATCCAGCAAGTCCAGGCCACCTTCGAACAGCTCATTAACGCCTGGCGCAGTGCTCGGACCTAAGCACAGCTCCAGATAGGGAATGCAATCAAATGTGGGAGCGGGCTTGCTCGCGAATGCGGTGCATCAGCTACAAATTCTTCAACTGATACACCGCATTCGCGAGCACGCCCGCTCCCACATAAAGCAGCTCTCATGCAACTTTGAAAAACAATAAAAGGTGCAGCCATGCCCGCAATCCGAATTGGCATCAACCCGATCTCCTGGAGCAACGACGACCTGCCGGCCCTGGGCGGTGAAACACCCTTGAGCACCGCCCTGAGCGAAGGCAAGGAAATCGGCTACGAAGGTTTTGAACTCAACGGCAAGTTCCCCAAGGACGCCAAGGGCGTCGGCGACGTATTGCGCCCTTATGAGTTGGCGCTGGTTTCCGGCTGGTACTCCAGCCGCCTGGCCCGGCGCTCGGTGGCTGAGGAGATCGAGGCCATCGCCGCGCATGTCGAGTTGCTCAAGCAGAACGGCGCGACGGTGCTGGTCTACGGCGAGGTGGCCGATTCGATCCAGGGCTCGCGCATTCGCCTGATCGAACGCCCACGTTTTCACAGCGAACAAGCCTGGCAGGACTACGCCGACAAGCTCACTGAACTGGCGCGCTTCACGCTGTCCCAGGGCGTGCGCCTGGCGTACCACCACCACATGGGCGCCTATGTCGAATCCCCGGAAGACATTGACCAACTGATGCGCCGCACCGGTCCTGAAGTTGGCCTGCTGTTTGACTCGGGTCACTGCTACATGGGCGGCGGCGAACCTATCGAGGTGCTGCGCAAACACATCGACCGCATTTGCCACGTGCACTTCAAGGACGTGCGCAAACCGGTGGTGCAACTGGCGCGCAACCAGATGTGGAGCTTTCCCGACTGTATCGTCAACGGCACCTTCACCGTGCCCGGCGACGGTGATATCGACTTCGCCGAATTGCTCGATGTGCTGCTGGCCGCCCAGTACCAAGGCTGGCTGGTGGTGGAGGCCGAGCAGGACCCCGCCGTGGCCCCCAGCTATATCTATGCGAAAAAAGGCTACGACACCTTACGTGCGCTTCTGAATGAGAGGGCCGGACAATGAGCTTGTTGGTCAAAAGCAGCAAACGCGGGAAAACCATGGTCGCCCTCGAAGCCGGGCGCCTGGAGTACGTGGGCTTTGCCGCCTACCGCCTGAGCCTGGGCGAAACCCTGCCGGTCAGCGCCGGCGACCAGGAGCTGTGCCTGGTGCTGCTCAGTGGGCGGGTGAACATCGAAGGCGAAGGCTTCAACTGGCAGAACCTCGGGGATCGCCATTCGGTGTTTGAAGAAAAATCCCCCTTCGCCGCCTACCTGCCGCCGGGCACCGATGCCCAGGTCACAGCCTTGAGCGATGTGCAGATTGCCGTGTGCGCCGCCCCGGGCGGCGAGGGCTACGAGCCACGCCTGATCCGTCCGGAAAACTGCAAGCGCAGCGTGCGTGGCAAAGGTGCCAACACCCGCTACGTGTGCGACATCCTGCCCGACAGCGAGCCGGCCCATTCGCTGCTGGTGGTGGAGGTGCGTACGCCGTCCGGGCATTCGTCGAGCTACCCGCCGCATAAGCACGACACCGACGACCTGCCGCACCAGAGCTTCCTTGAAGAGACCTACTACCACCAGATCAACCCACCCCAGGGCTTTGTGTTCCAGCGGGTGTACACCGACGACCGCAGCATCGACCAGGCCATGGCTGTGGAAAACAGCGACCTGGTGGTGGTGCCCAAGGGGTATCACCCGGTCAGCGTCCCGTATGGCTACGAGTCCTATTACCTCAATGTCATGGCCGGCCCCAAGCGCGCCTGGCACTTCCACAACGACCCGCAGCACAGCTGGCTGCTGGACCTCTAATCAGCGGTTTTGGACGGAGAACAACAATGAAGTCGCCTCTACGTTTTGCCCTTAACCGCATGGTCGCCCCCCATTTGTCCCTGCCGGATTTCATTCAGTTGGCCGCCACGCTCAAGTGCGATGCGATCGAGATCCGCAACGACCTGGCGGACAAACAAATCGAATTCGGTACCCCGGCCAGCCGCGTGCGCGAACTGTGCGCGGTGCAGGGCATCACCGTGCTGTCGATCAACGCGCTGTACCCCTTTGATGTGTGGAACGACGAACGCCGGGCCCAGGCGATCAAACTGGCGACCTATGCCCGTGAATGCGGCGCACAGGGCCTGGTGATGTGCCCGTTCAATGAGCCGGGCGACACGCGCAGCGAAGCCCAGCGCGCGGCCGGGTTGCGCACGGCCTTGAGCGAATTGGCGCCGATCCTGCGCGAGTACGGGGTTCTCGGCTTTATCGAGCCCCTGGGTTTTGAAGAGTGTGCCCTGCGCCGCAAGCGCGTGGCGGTGGAGGCGATCAAGTCCATTGGTGGCCTGGATGTGTTCCGCCTGGTGCACGACACCTTCCATCATCACCTGGCCAGCGAGCATGAGTTCTTCCCGGAACTGACTGGACTGGTGCACATCTCCGGCGTGGAAGATGCCGAGGCGCCGCTGAACGCGATTCGCGACGGCCACCGCGTGCTGGTGGGCGAGGGTGACATCCTCGGCAACGCGGCGCAGATCGACACCTTGCTTAGCACCGGCTACAGCGGCTACCTGTCATTTGAGCCGTTTGCCGAGAGCGTGCACGGCCTGGCCGATATCCAGCAAGCGTTGGGCGCGAGCATTGCCCACCTGGAAAAGTCCCTGGCATAACGCAAACCAAAGGTAGGCGCTGGCTTGCCGGCGATAGCGATCGATCAGATATGAATTCACTGCCTGACCCACCGCTATCGCAGGCAAGCCAGCTCCCACACTGGAGTTGTATTCACACAAGGTGCAAGTGATGACCACAACACGATTGACCATGGCCCAGGCCCTGGTGAAGTTCCTGGATAACCAATACATCGAAGTCGATGGCGTGCAGAGTAAGTTTGTCGCCGGAGTGTTCACTATTTTCGGCCACGGCAATGTGCTGGGCCTGGGCCAGGCCCTGGAGCAGGACAGTGGTGACCTGGTGGTGCACCAGGGGCGCAACGAGCAGGGCATGGCCCATGCGGCCATCGGTTTCGCCAAGCAGCACCTGCGCCGCAAGATCTACGCGTGCACCGCCTCCGTAGGCCCGGGCGCCGCCAACATGCTCACCGCCGCTGCGACCGCCACGGCTAACCGCATCCCGTTGTTGCTGTTGCCCGGTGATGTCTACGCCAGCCGCCAGCCCGACCCGGTGCTGCAACAGATCGAACAGTTCCATGACCTGAGCATCAGCACCAACGATGCCTTCCGCTCAGTCAGCAAGTACTGGGACCGCATCAACCGCCCCGAACAGTTGATGACCGCCGCGATCCACGCCATGCGCGTGCTCACCGACCCGGCCGAAACCGGCGCCGTGACCCTGGCATTGCCCCAGGATGTGCAGGCCGAGGCCTGGGATTATCCGGATTATTTTCTGCAGAAACGCGTGCACCGCATCGAGCGTCGCCCGGCGACCGCCGCGATGATCGGTGATGCAATGGCGGCGTTCCGCGGCAAGCGCAAGCCGCTGATTATCTGCGGTGGTGGGGTGAAGTACTCCGGCGCCAATGCCGCGTTGCAAGCCTTTGCCGAGCGGTTTGATATTCCCTTCGCGGAAACCCAGGCGGGCAAGAGCGCCGTGGTTTCCAGCCATCCGCTGAACGTCGGCGGGATCGGTGAAACCGGCTGCCTGGCGGCGAATCTGCTGGCGCCCGAAGCGGACCTGATCATTGGGATCGGCACGCGCTACACCGACTTCACCACCTCGTCCAAATCGCTGTTCAAGCACGCAGACGTGAAGTTTCTCAACCTCAATATCAACCCCTGTGACGCCCTGAAACTGGACGGTGTGCAGGTGCTGGCCGACGCGCAGGTCGCCTTGAAGGCACTGGCAGATGCCCTCGGCGATTACCGTTCCGGTTGGGGCGCGCAGATTAGTGAGGCCAAGGCGCAGTTGGAGGCCGAAGTGGACCGCGTACACCACGTGGAATATGCCGGCGACGGTTTTGTGCCTGAGGTCGACGACCACCTGGACCGCGCGGTGCTGCGTGAATTTATCGAGTTGACCGGTTCGTGCCTGACCCAAAGCCGCGTGCTGGGTGTATTGAATGAAACCCTGGCCGACGACGCCATCATCGTCGCCGCCGCCGGCAGCCTGCCCGGCGACCTGCAGCGCGCCTGGCGCAGCAAGGGCGTGAACACCTACCACGTCGAGTACGGCTATTCGTGCATGGGCTACGAGATCAACGCCGCCCTGGGCGTGAAACTCGCCGAGCCGAGCAAAGAGGTCTACGCCTTGGTCGGCGACGGCTCCTACATGATGCTGCACTCGGAGCTGGCCACCTCGGTCCAGGAGCGGCGCAAGATCAACGTGGTACTGCTCGACAACATGGCGTTCGGCTGCATCAACAACCTGCAGATCGGCAATGGCATGGACAGCTTCGGCACCGAGTTCCGCTTCCGCAACCCCGAGAGCGGCAAGCTCGACGGCGGCCTGGTGCCGGTGGACTTTGCCATGAGCGCGGCGGCCTATGGCTGCAAGACCTACAAGGTCAGCACCGTGGAGCAACTCGAAGCGGCGCTGGCGGATGCGCGTACTCAAACGGTTTCGACGCTGATCGATATCAAGGTGCTGCCCAAGACTATGGTCCACGGCTACCTGTCGTGGTGGCGGGTAGGCGTGGCGCAGGTGTCCACCAGCGAACGCACGAATGCCGCCGCGAAAAAACTCAACGAACACCTGGCGAAGGCCCGGCAGTACTAATAACAAGAGGAGTGTTGTATGTCTTTGAAGCTTGGAGTGATTGGTACGGGCGCCATTGGCCGGGACCATATTCGTCGTTGCAGCCAGACCCTGCTCAACAGCCAGGTCGTCGCCGTGACCGACATCAACCTTGAACAGGCCGCCAAGGTGGTGGCGGACTTGAAACTGGACGCCGAGGTGTACCCCGACGGCCATGCGTTGATCAACTCGCCGCAGGTGCAAGCGATCCTGGTGACCTCCTGGGGCCCGAGCCACGAAGAGTTTGTGCTCGCCGCCATCGCCGCCGGCAAACCGGTGTTCTGCGAGAAACCCCTGGCGGTCACTGCCGAGGGCTGCCGCAAGATCGTCGATGCCGAGGTGGCCTACGGCAAGCGCCTGGTGCAAGTCGGCTTCATGCGTCCGTATGACGAAGGCTATCGCGCCCTCAAGGCCGTGATCGACAGTGGCCAGATCGGCGAGCCGTTGATGCTGCATTGCGCGCACCGCAACCCCACGGTAGGTGAGAACTACAAGACCGACATGGCGATCACCGACACCCTGATCCACGAGCTGGATGTGTTGCGTTGGCTGCTCAACGATGACTACGTGTCGGTGCAAGTGGTGTTCCCGCGCAAATCCAGCAAGGCCCTGGCGCACCTGCGTGACCCGCAGATCGTGCTGCTGGAAACCGCCAAGGGCACGCGCATCGATGTGGAAGTGTTTGTGAACTGCCAGTACGGCTATGACATCCAGTGCGAAGTGGTGGGGGAGACCGGCATCGCCAAGCTGCCGGAGCCGTCCCAGGTGCAATTGCGCAGCGGGGCGAAGCTGTCCAACGCGATTCTGATGGATTGGAAGGACCGGTTTATCGGGGCCTATGACGTGGAGTTGCAGGCGTTTATCGACAGCGTTCGCGCCGGCCAGGTCGGCGGGCCGTCGGCGTGGGATGGTTTTGCGGCGGCAGTGGCGGCGGATGCGTGCATCGAGGCGCAGAACAGTGAGCAGATTGTGAAGGTGAGCCTGCCGGATCGCCCGCACTTCTACGGCTGATTCACTGAAGAAACCCGGTTAAAAACTGTGGGAGCTGGCTTGCCTGCGATGGCGGTTCATCAGTGTCAGATTCATTGCCTGACACACTGCTATCGCAGGCAAGCCAGCTCCCACAGTTGAATTGGGTTTCCAGTTTAAATTAGGAGTGTATGTATGCGAATTGGACTGGTTGGCTATGGCCATGGAGGGCGCTTCTTTCATGCGCCGCTGATTGCTACACTGCCCGGCGCCACGTTTGTTGGCGTCGTTACTCGCTCACTTGAACGCCGCCAGCAGTTGGCGACTGACCATCCTGGTCTCAAGGCTTTCGATTCCATCGGCCAGATCGTCGAGGCGGGTGTCGACGCCTTGGTTATTTCCACCACCCTCAAAGGCCGCCCGGCCCTGGTGCTGGAAGCCATCGAACACGGCGTTACCGTGGTCAGCGACAAACCCTTCGCCGCCAACGCCGAACAGGCCCAGGCGCTGATCACTGCGGCCGAGCGCCAGGGCACGCTGCTCAGCGTGTATCAGAACCGGCGCTGGGATTCGGACTACCTGACCCTGCGCAAGCTCATCGACGCCGGTGCCCTGGGCAAAATCAGCCGCTTTGAATCCCGCGTGGAACGCTACAGCCCGCAAGCCGTAGGTAACGCCAGCGGTGGTGGCTGGCTGCGCGACTTGGGCAGCCATTTGGTCGACCAGGCGTTGCAACTGTTCGGCCCGGTAGATCGAGTGTTCGCCCAGCTGCATTACACCGCCGAACACCCCACGGTGGATCACGGCTTCTTTGTCTCCCTGACTCATGCCAACGGCGTGATCTCCCATCTGTGGGGCAACGCCTTGCAAAACAGCCAGGCACCGCGTTTTCGCGTCAGTGGCAGCGCAGGCTGTTACACCGTCGAAGGCCTGGACGGTCAGGAAGAGGCGTTAATGGCCGGCAAGTCGCCGAAAACCGAAGGCGAGCACTGGGGTGCCGAAGAGCATCGACGCTGGGGCTGGTTCGAACAAGGTTCTGAGCGTGAGCGAGTACCTTCGGAAAAGGGCTGCTGGACGCAG
Organism: Pseudomonas pergaminensis; assembly: GCF_024112395.2. Taxonomy (NCBI): domain Bacteria; kingdom Pseudomonadati; phylum Pseudomonadota; class Gammaproteobacteria; order Pseudomonadales; family Pseudomonadaceae; genus Pseudomonas; species Pseudomonas pergaminensis. The sequence goes on from NZ_CP078013.2 coordinate 2,666,855, forward strand.
TTCTATCGGCAGTTGCAACTGGCGGTGCAAGGGCAGGGGCCGTTGCCGGTGGACGCCTATGACGCGCTGGAAACCACCCGTATATTGGACGCCGCACGCCTGAGCGCCGAGCGCCAGCAGGTGGTTTCAACAAAAATAGAATAAAATTCTAAAACAGGTTGATATGGAAATTATTTTCCAATAAAGTCTTTTCCAGGTTGCATAAAGTACGTTCGGACTCGATCCGCACGGCTCAACAAAAACAAGATCAAAAACAACCAGGTACCGTCAGATGAAAATCTTCAACGCTGTACTGCGAGTTTTACGCCCTGCCCACACGCCACGCGGTCTGCCCCGCGCCCGGCCATTCTACTTCTCCTTCCTTAATGTGCTGTGCGTCGAAAACCAAGGCGCGCTGGTCTGCTGTATTCCAGGCGCACCGGTGGTCCGGCTGCCTGCTGAGCTCTGATAAACGCAACGTCCAAAAAACCAACAAGAAAGTGGAGACAGACCGTTCATGAAGACCCCGATCCGTTTTACCGCGCTGGCCTTGTCCATGCTGCTCGCCAGCGGTGTTGCCTCGGCTGCCGACCTGAAGATAGGCGTGAGCATGTCCGCCTTCGATGACACCTTCCTCACCTACCTGCGCGAAGACATGGACAAGCAAGCCAAATCCTATCCCAAGGGCGATGGCGTGCAGCTGCAGTTCGAGGACGCCCGCGCCGATGTGGTCAAGCAACTGAGCCAGGTCGAAAACTTTATCAGCCAGAAAGTCGACGCGATCATCGTCAACCCGGTGGATACCGCGTCGACGGCCAACATCATCAAGGCCGCCACCGCAGCGAAAATCCCGCTGGTGTTCGTCAACCGTCGTCCTGACAGCCCGACACTGGCACCAGGCGTCGCGGCGGTGACCTCCGATGACGTCGAGGCCGGCAAGCTGCAGATGCAGTACATCGCCGAAAAGCTTGGCGGCAAAGGCAACATCGTGATCCTGCTGGGTGACTTGGCAAACAACTCCACCACCAACCGTACCAAGGGTGTGAAGGAAGTCCTGACTAAGTACCCAGGCATCAAGATCGAGCAGGAGCAGACCGGTATCTGGCTGCGTGACAAGGGCATGACCCTGGTCAACGACTGGCTGACCCAGGGCCGCGACTTCCAGGCGGTGCTGTCGAACAACGACGAGATGGCGATCGGTGCCGCCATGGCGCTGAAATCGGCGGGCAAGAAGGGCGTGTTGATCGCCGGTGTCGACGGCACGCCGGACGGCCTGAACGCAATCACCAAGGGTGACATGACCGTGTCGGCCTTCCAGGACGCCAAGGGCCAGGCGGACAAGTCGGTCGAGACGGCGCGCAAGATGGCCAAGAACGAGCCTATCGAGCAGAACGTAGTGATCCCGTTCCAGCTGATCACCCCGGACAACGTCAAAGACTTCAAGTAGCCCCTACATAACAACAATAAGCCGGCAGGGCGGTCGTGCCCGCCTTGCCGATGGAGTACCTCCTTATGCTCGCTCAAGCCGCTGTCTCACAGCCCCCCGGCATCCAGCCGTTGCCGCTGGACGAACCCTACCTGTTGGAAATCGTCAACATCAGCAAAGGCTTCCCCGGCGTCGTGGCCCTGGCCGACGTGCAACTGCGGGTACGCCCCGGCACAGTGCTGGCGCTGATGGGCGAGAACGGTGCGGGCAAGTCGACGCTGATGAAAATCATCGCCGGCATCTACCAGCCCGACGCTGGCGAGATTCGCCTGCGCGGCAAGCCGATTGTGTTTGAAACGCCCCTGGCGGCCCAGAAGGCCGGGATCGCGATGATCCACCAGGAACTCAACCTGATGCCGCACATGAGCATCGCCGAGAACATCTGGATCGGCCGCGAGCAACTCAACAGCCTGCACATGGTCAATCACCGCGAAATGCACCGCTGCACGGCCGAATTGCTGGCGCGCCTGCGCATCAACCTGGACCCCGAGGAACACGTGGGTAACCTGAGCATCGCCGAGCGGCAGATGGTCGAGATTGCCAAGGCCGTGTCCTACGACTCCGACATCCTGATCATGGATGAGCCGACGTCCGCCATTACCGAGAAGGAAGTGGCCCACCTGTTTTCGATCATTGCCGACCTCAAGTCCCAGGGCAAAGGCATCGTCTACATCACGCATAAAATGAACGAAGTGTTCGCCATCGCCGATGAAGTGGCGGTGTTCCGCGACGGCCACTACATCGGCCTGCAACGCGCCGACAGCATGAACAGCGACAGCCTGATCTCGATGATGGTCGGCCGTGAGCTGAGCCAGCTGTTCCCGGTGCGCGAGACGCCCATCGGCGACCTGCTGCTGTCGGTCCGCGACCTGCGCCTGGACGGGGTGTTCAAGGACGTCTCCTTCGACCTGCACGCTGGCGAGATCCTTGGCATCGCCGGGCTGATGGGCTCGGGCCGCACCAATGTGGCGGAGACCCTGTTTGGCATCACCCCAAGCGACGGCGGGCAGATTGAACTGGACGGTAAAGCGGTGCGTATCAGCGACCCGCACATGGCCATCGAGAAAGGGTTTGCCCTGCTGACTGAGGACCGCAAGCTCAGTGGCCTGTTCCCGTGCCTGTCGGTCCTGGAAAACATGGAAATGGCCGTGCTGCCGCATTACTCGGGCAACGGCTTTATCCAGCAGAAAGCCCTGCGTGCGCTGTGCGAAGACATGTGCAAGAAGCTGCGGGTGAAAACCCCGTCCCTTGAGCAGTGCATCGACACCTTGTCCGGCGGCAACCAGCAGAAGGCCTTGCTGGCACGCTGGCTGATGACCAACCCGCGCCTGCTGATCCTTGATGAACCCACGCGGGGCATCGACGTGGGCGCCAAGGCCGAGATCTATCGCTTGATCTCGTTCCTGGCCAGCGAAGGCATGGCGGTGATCATGATTTCTTCCGAATTGCCCGAAGTGCTGGGCATGAGCGACCGGGTCATGGTGATGCACGAAGGCGAATTGATGGGCACCCTGGACCGCAGCGAAGCGACCCAGGAAAAAGTCATGCAGTTGGCCTCCGGGATGACCGCAGTCCACTGACGTACAGAATAAGAAGGTGATGGGTTATGAACGCAATAACGGATAACAAGCCTGCGACGGTGCCAACCAAAAGTCGTCGACGCATGCCCACCGAGCTGAGCATCTTTTTGGTGCTGATCGGCATCGGCCTGGTCTTCGAGCTGTTTGGCTGGATCGTGCGGGACCAGAGTTTCCTGATGAACGCCCAGCGCCTGGTGCTGATGATTCTGCAAGTGTCGATCATTGGTCTGCTGGCAATCGGCGTGACCCAGGTCATCATCACCACGGGGATCGATCTGTCCTCCGGTTCGGTGCTGGCGCTGTCGGCGATGATCGCTGCGAGTTTGGCCCAGACTTCCGACTTTTCCCGTGCGGTATTCCCGAGCCTGACCGACTTGCCGGTGTGGATCCCGGTGGCGATGGGGCTGGGCGTCGGGCTGCTGGCGGGGGCGATCAACGGCAGCATCATCGCCGTCACCGGCATTCCGCCGTTCATTGCGACCCTGGGCATGATGGTCTCGGCCCGTGGCCTGGCGCGTTACTACACCGAAGGCCAGCCGGTGAGCATGCTCTCGGACTCGTACACGGCCATCGGCCATGGCGCGATGCCGGTGATCATCTTCCTGGTGGTGGCGGTGATCTTCCATATCGCGCTGCGCTACACCAAGTATGGCAAGTACACCTACGCCATCGGCGGCAACATGCAGGCGGCGCGTACCTCGGGGATCAACGTCAAGCGCCACTTGATCATCGTGTACAGCATCGCCGGTCTCTTGGCTGGCCTGGCGGGTGTGGTGGCCTCGGCACGTGCCGCCACCGGCCAGGCCGGCATGGGCATGTCTTATGAGCTGGATGCGATTGCTGCGGCAGTGATCGGCGGTACCAGCCTGGCGGGCGGGGTAGGGCGCATCACCGGCACCGTGATCGGCGCGCTGATCCTTGGGGTGATGGCCAGCGGGTTTACCTTTGTCGGTGTGGATGCGTACATCCAGGACATCATCAAGGGCCTGATCATTGTGGTGGCGGTGGTGATCGACCAGTACCGCAACAAGCGCAAGCTCAAGCGCTGAGGCGCAGCGGCAAGCCTCAAGCCTCAAGCTGCAAGCATGCTGATGTTTGCAGCTTGTCGCTTGCCGCTTGCGGCTTATAGCTGCTTCACGAACTTTCCTGCTATAAACGCACTCCGATAACCATTCGCCAAGCCCGTCCTGGTGCCTTTTGGGGTTATCTGGGAAAAAATGCCTGTCATTTCAGTTGCTGCGCCCTCAAGTCGGCCTTAGACTGCCGCCCCTCGTAAATTGAGTGCCGGGTGGCGCTTGGAATGGACGGCGCCTTTCCGAGACCTGCAGAGGTCGGCCGGAACGCTCCCTTATTCGCCTTAATGCACGTATTTTTTATAGAGAAATCAATGACAAAGGAAAAGTTGCTGGCCATGCCGGCGGATGACTACATGAATGCCGAACAGCACGCTTTTTTCGAGCAGTTGCTGCAAGACATGAAAGTGGAACACCACGAGCGCATTGAACAGAACCGTATCGCCATTGAAAGCCTGGACACCCCGGCCGATCCGGCTGACGCCGCTTCCGTTGAAGAAGAGCGTACCTGGCTGGTCAACGCAATCGACCGCGACCAGCGCATGCTGCCGCAGCTTGAGCGTGCACTGGAACGCATCAAGGAAGATTCCTTTGGCTGGTGCGATGACAGCGGCGAGCCTATCGGCCTCAAGCGCCTGCTGATCAGCCCGACCACCAAGTACTGCATCGAAGCGCAAGAGCGCCACGAGCAGATCGACAAGCACCAGCGCCAAGCCTGATGCGGTGAAGCTGGGGGATCGCCACGCGGTTCCCCAGGGAAAGACCCGTTACACCCCGTCTATTGATCTGCTGCAAGCTACCCCACTAAAGGCCCATGGATAATGGCCTGATAGTGGCGTTTAATGCAGGAACAATAATGACAAGCAGTGGGGTAACGACGATGGCTGGAGACGGATCTCTGATGGGCGCAGCTGTGCCACCGCAACCGGTGGTGCGCGGGTTGCCCGGCTGGCTCACGCCGTTCTTGCAGAGCACCGCCCTGGTGTTGGTACTGCTGGGCCTGGCGCTTGCCAGCCTGCCACTCTACGTCTGCTTGCCACTGGCGCTGCTGGTGATCTGGCTGCCTCGGCTGAAAAGTCGCACGCCGGTTATTGCCTCCTCCGAAGGCGTCGATGCCATTGGCGAGCTGACGCGCGACCTGTCCTACACCACCAGCCATAACGCATTGTCCGCCGCCGGCGTGGCCTATTCGGTCAAGCAGCTGGCTGCCCGGTTGCAATCACAGTTGAGCGCCGCCAAGCAGATTGTCAGCAGTGCCGAGGTGATGATCGGCACCGAAAAGATCACCTCTCAACTCAGTCGCGAAGCGCTAGGCGCTGCCAGCCAGGCCCACCGGCGCAGCACTGAAGGCCGCGAGGTGCTGGCCCAATCGATCACGCGTATGCACCAGCTCAGCCAGCGCGCGAATGCCAGTCGTGAACTGATCGAAGCCTTGAGTCAGCGCAGTGAGGAAATCCAGCGGGTGACTCTGGTGATCCAGTCCATCGCCAGCCAGACCAATTTGCTGGCGCTCAACGCGGCCATTGAAGCCGCACGGGCCGGTGAACACGGGCGCGGGTTCGCGGTGGTCGCCGATGAAGTGCGCGGGCTCGCCGGGCGAACAGCCACGGCCACTGATGAAGTGGGCGTGATGGTCGCGGATATCCAGCAACGCACTGCCCAGGTGGTGGAACAGATTCGCCAGCTCTCGGCCGACCTGCACACCGGCGTCGAGCAGGTGGAGCACGCTGGCGAGCAACTGCAAAATATCGCCAGCCTGGCGGCGGATGTGGAGGGCCAGGTTAATGAAATCGCCCAGGGCACCGACACCAATCGCACGCAACTCGACAGCCTGTTCCATGCCGTGGAGCAGATGCGCAGCGACCTGGCCGTCAGCGATCAGCAAACCCGTCAACTGGCTGAGGCTGCCGTGCAGATGGAAGGCCAGGCCGAAACCATCAGCGAGCGCCTGGCCGAAGTCGGGCTGGATGACTACCACCAGCGCATCTACGACCTGGCGCGTGAAGGCGCAAGCCGGATTGCCGCGCAGTTCGAAGCCGATGTGCAGCAGAACCGCATCAGCCTGGACGACCTGTTCGACCGCAGCTACACGCCGATCGCCAATACCAGCCCGAGCAAATACCACACCCGCTTTGACGGCTACACCGACCAGGTGCTGCCGGCGATCCAGGAGGCACTGTTGCCACGGCATGAAGGGTTGGTGTTTGCCATCGCCTGCACGCCCCAGGGCTATGTGCCGACGCACAACAAGGCGTTCTCCCACGCGCTGACCGGTGATGCGCAGGTGGATGCCGTGCAGAACCGCACCAAGCGCAAGTTTGAAGACCGCACCGGGATCCGCTGTGGCAGCCACCAACAGGCCGTTCTGCTGCAGACCTATACCCGTGACACCGGCGAACTGATGCACGACCTGTCGGTGCCGATCATGGTCAAGGGCCGGCATTGGGGCGGCTTGCGCCTGGGCTATAAACCCGAGGTAGCAAAAGGCGGACGATAGGGATTATTGCTGTTTATGCAATGGAGCTATTCCGGGGATAGCTTTTTCCAACTGGAGGAAAACCGTAGCATGGCCAACATTGTTAGCCAGCTAACTAATGCTGCGGAGAAGCTTCATGCAAAACAAAGTCGATGTCGCCGTGATGATTGGCAGTGGCGTTCCCGAAACCTTGCGTGCGCTGGGTCAGAAGGCTTGCTGGGTGGTGTTGCTCAACGGTGAGCAGCGCGGCACGGCGTTCGCCAGTCGCGATGAAGCGGAGGAGTGCAGGGCTGCCTGGCAGGCGCTGTTGCGCCTGGAGCAGTCAGACAGCCTGCATTGACGCCGACTCAGTTCGCTTGATGCAGGCGCTGGTTCAGTTCATCCACGGCAATCGCCCATTCGGCATCGTCGCGAAGCTCTTCCTTGAGAAAACTCGCTTGTTGCGCCGACCAGAACGGTGCATCGATGAGCTTCACGTCTTCAGGCAATGGATGGGCAACGATAAACGCATCGATGGCGTCTGGGGTTGAATCCAGGCCCAATTGTTCAAACAGGGTTTCAAGGGTGGGGATTGGCGCGTCCATTTGGTTCTCCATGCAGGGTGGTCGTTATGCATGGGAGGGTTGTGGCGCAGCAGAGTTCTATCGGATCTCAGGAATTCAGGGCCCCGGCGTCCACGGCAGTCTTTAACGCCTTGGCGGCGTCCTTGGCGGCGATGGCAGCCGCGTCGACAGTTTTGAACCAGCGGTCTTTTTCCACCTGGTGGGTGGTGACAGTGGTCAGCGGTGGCTTGGCCCGCATTACGATCACAGCTTGGAATTCGCCGTCTACTTCTCTCGCGTCGCCATGGATGAAAAATTCGCCGATATCAAATTCCGTCACGTAGAGCCTTCCCTTGGAGATAACTGCACTGGTGAAACCTGGCCCGGCGGGCACAAACTTCAGTGGACGGGCCAGTATGGCAGTTGTTGCGGGTCGGCGGCGCAGTTAAGTTAATGGCCTGACGAAACGATTGCTCCGTGGGCTGTCTGCAGCATTGCTTCAAGTTTCTTGGCCAGCTCGCAGGCCTTGACATGGTCGCTGCGAAAGCCTTTGATTCGGCCGCTGAGCACTTCGCGGATGTGGAAGAAGTTTCTACCGGCAGGCACGACTTGGTAAAGAACCGAATCCGAGTACCCATCAGAGCCATTCAAGCGGTAGTATTGGGCTTCGTCCTGACGGGATGGACGGGTGTACGAAGACATAGCGCTGTAGGTTGATCGTTGCATGGCCTGCTCCTTTCGGTCGATCCGGGTAATGTGATTGCAACGCTGTGGGTGGTTTTGCTCTGTGCTGCTGTTTTAGTATTGTCGTCGGCGGTCAACACCCAGTTCCGTGGCAGGTGTGTCTTTTTGTGTTGGCATGTCGGAAAACTGCATTTTTAATTGGGTTTTTCTCTGAAGTTGGTCAGCCCGTATTCTCGGGCCGTTGAACCTGTGATCTCCTGTGATGCCTGATGACCTTTACAAAGGTCCATCGCGTACGTCTGTACTAGTCTTATGGCGCGACAGCGGGATTTTCTTCAGTTTTTTTCAAACAATGCGTTGTGTGATCGTGCCGTAACGGCCGTTTTTTTGTGCTGCCCGCTCTGGCGGACGGCGCTCTTTTCGATGTGGGGGCGTTTCCTTGGCAGTCAGTAATCTGGATATGCACGCGTTGTTCGTGCTGGGTGATTTGCGCGCAAAGTTGGTCAAACAGTTTCAATCCCGTTTTGTTTACATTACCGAACAGACGCCGGAAGGCATCTACATTGCCGAAATCGACACTGAAGCGGCGCTGGTGGTGGACGACAAGCCTCGCCTTGAACTCAAAGTCGGCGACCATTTCCGCGCGGCGGTATTGCCCAGTCGTGAAGGCGGCAAGTTCGAGTTGAAGTTCCGCGACATCAAGTTGACCGTCTATGGCCTGGGCGACTACGCCTTTGTGTCCTCGACCGAAGGCCAGGGCATTGTGTTCAAGGAAGGCCACAGCGTGATGCTGGTGTTCGCCGCCAACGAGCAGTTGCAAGAAGGCCTGACCAAAACCCTGAAAGCCGTGACCGGCAAGGCCGCCAAATGGCGAAAGGGTGAACTGGTCACGTTCAAGGCCAGCGAGTAATCAGCAAAAACCGCGATCACCCGCTATCTCCCGGAACCTCTACTACAGTTGAGTTGACTTAACTATTCAGAGGCTTCGCGCATACGCAGCAAAGCCGTCCGCCATTGGCTGCGATATCGCGAGGTGCGAAGGCATGAAAGGATTGAGAACACTATTGGCTGCGTCCCTGACGACACTGGGGCTTTCAGTGGCGACGCTGCCGGTTAACGCCGCCCAGGCACCGATACATTTTGCCGACCTGAACTGGGAAAGCGGCAGCCTGATCACCGAAGTGCTGCGGGTGATTGTCGAGAAGGGTTTCGAGCTGCCCACCGACACGTTGCCGGGTACCACCATCACCCTGGAAACCGCCTTGGCGAAGAACGACATCCAGGTGATCGGCGAAGAGTGGGCCGGCCGCAGTCCGGTGTGGGTCAAGGCTGAGGCCGAAGGCAAGGTGGTGGGCCTGGGCGATACGGTCAAGGGTGCAACCGAAGGCTGGTGGGTGCCGGAATACGTGGTCAAGGGTGACCCGGCCAAAGGCATCAAGCCCCTCGCCCCCGAGCTCAAGAGCGTGAAGGACCTGGCGCGCTACAAAGACGTGTTCAAGGACCCGGAATCCCCAGGCAAGGGGCGCTTCCTCAACAGCCCGATCGGCTGGACCTCGGAAGTGGTCAACAAGCAGAAGCTCAAGGCCTATGGCTTGGATGACAGCTACGTGAACTTCCGCAGTGGCTCGGGCGCGGCACTGGATGCCGAGATTGCCTCATCGATCCGCCGGGGCAAGCCGGTGTTGTTCTACTACTGGTCGCCGACGCCGCTGATGGGGCGCTACAAGTTGATCCAGCTGGAAGAACCACCGTTCGATGCCGAGGCATGGAAGACCCTCACGGATGCGGATAACCCTGATCCGAAGCCGACGCGATCGTTGGCGTCCAAGTTGAGCATCGGCGTTTCTACGCCGTTCCAGAAGGAACACCCGCAGATCGCCCAGTTCTTCGAGAAGGTCGAATTTCCGATTGACCCGCTGAATAAAGCCCTGGCGACCATGAGCGAAAATCACACCGCCCCTCGGGAAGTGGCCCAGGCGTTTCTCAAGGAACATCCCGAGGTGTGGAAGGCGTGGTTGACCGAGGATGTGGCACAGAAGGTTGAGGCCAGCCTGAAATAAGCTCGGACCTCACGGCCTGGTGAATGTGGGAGCTGGCTTGCCGGCGATGCAGGCGACTCGGTACCTCAGGTGTACCCAGGTGATGCCATCGCTGGCAAGCCAGCTCCTACAGTGGTTTGTGTTTGAATGTCAGAACCGGGTTTGTACCGCCACCTCAAAGGTTCGTGGCGAGCCCAGGTAATAGGCCGGCGATACATGCGCGAACTCGGCATACACTTCATTCGTCAGGTTGCGCACCCGGCCCGTCACCGAGGTGCGCGAGTCGACCTTATAGCGCAGGAACGTTCCGAACAGCGTGTAGGCCGGCACTGTCTGGGTGTTGGCATTATCCGCGTACACCTCGGCGACATACCGCGCATCCACCCCCCCTTGCCAGTCCTCGGCAAAGTCATACGTCAGCCACAGGTTGCCCACGCGCTTGGGCACGTTAGTGGGCGTGTTGCCCTTGCGCGAAACCACTGCGCCACTGGCGATTTTCTCGTTGAAGTCATCGTACTCGGCATCGACCCAGGCGAAGTTGCCCTCTGCCAGTAGCTTGGGCGTGATGCGCAGCGAGCTGGCCAACTCGATACCCTTGGATGATTGCGCGCCGACCGGAATGCTGTTGGTCGGATCCTGCGGGTCGGTGACGGCAAAGTCCTTGCGCTCGATCTTGTACGCGGCAACGGTGGCCGATCCACGGCCGTCCAGGTAGTCGAACTTGCTGCCCACTTCCCACTGTTTGCCGGTCGAGACATCGAACACTTGCGTCGTGGTAGTCGGTTGCTCGGCGGCAGTGCTGTATTGCACATACACATTGGCCGATGGGATGAACTGATAGGTCAGGCCCACGCGGCCAGTCACCGGGTCCCAGCTGCGCTTGAAGTGGCGAGGGTTGGTAGCGGTTATCGCGCGGTGGTTGGTGACGTCCAGGTCAATGGCGTCATAACGCAGGCCGGTCAGCAGCGAGAGTTTGTCAGTGAGGCCCAGACGATTCTCCACGAACAGCGCCTTGGTGGTGACTTCGTTGGTCTTGTCCTTGCCGAACTTCTCTCGGGTTCGCGGGATGTCGTAGAAGTGGCCGGGGTCGAAGTTGTTCGGGTCTACCGTGCTGTTGCCGGGCACATTCAGCGGGGTGTTGGTGGTGCTGTTGACCTTGTACTCGAAACCGCCAGACCAGGTGGTCGACAGGCCAAAAATACGGTCGTCGTGTCGCAACTCGAACTGGTTGCCGTTCTGCTCGCCCTGATGACGCACTTGGTAAGCCGTCGAGCGGTTCACCGCGCTGTTGTCGGCGTTGTACTGGTAGGTTTCCAGGTTGCGGTAATCGCGTTGGCTGTCCAGGTGATAGAGGGTGTTTTTCAGCGTGGTGCTGTCGTTGAGACGATAGTCGATGATCGAACGCGCCCAGATCGTGCGCTGCTCGTAGCGGCCGTCGGCGACGTTGTAGTTGTTGAAGCGGTTGTGCTTGTCGATCTTCAGTTCGCCCGCCTTGGGGTTGAGCACCGGCGTGCCCCAGTAGGGACTGTCTTCGTGCTCGTCCTGGTATTCCAGCGCCAGGGTGTGGGACAGGTTGGGGGTGAGGTCGCTGAGCAGGGAAAACGCCAGGCTCCAGGCCTCGCGCTGATCACGGTCGATGTAACTGTGGTTGGTGTTGCGGCTGACATCCAGGCGGGCGTAATGCTGCACCTCGGCACCGGGTTCGGTCAGGGCATGATTGACCCCGAAAGCCATGCCGGCAGTGTCGTAGCTACCATAGGTGAGTTGGCCTTCGGCCGCCTGTTCCTCACGGGTCGCCAGCTTGGTCACGTAGTTGAGCGAACCGCCCACGGAGCCTGCACCGTTGATCAGCGAGGAGGGGCCGCCCACCAGTTCCACCCGGTCATAGATCCACGCATCCACGGGACGGGCCAGGCCGGTCGCGACGTTGATGCCGTTGAACATCTGGGTGATCTGGCTGCTGGTAAAGCCACGGAAGGAGACAAACCCGCCAAACCCCGGTGGGGCGCTGGCGTTGACGCCGGGCAGGGTATTGGCCGCGTCGCGGAAGGTCTTGGCGCCATGGCGCTCGATATCATTGCGATTGGCGATGGCCACCGACGCCGGGGTTTCCCGCACGCTCAAGCCCAACCGCGATGCCATGCCACTGGATTGGTCCAGGGCCAGGCCGGGTTCGGCGGCTTGTTCGCCATCAATGGTCGTTGGGGCCAACTCAAGGGCCCAGGCGCAGACAGGCAGGCAGCCGAACAGGCCTGCCAACAGAGGTAGATGTTTCATGGTTGAATCCTGAAAAACTTGGCTTGAAAACAACGCACAGCCGCCCGTACTTCCTTGCGGAAACGGTGCTCAGTGCAGATCAAAACGCGAAGGAATCAGGCGAACGCAGGTGGCGCGCGTGGATTAGCCGCGGGCCAGGTGAAGCGGGCAGGGATGTCAGCAGCCAGGACAATGGCTGGCGGTGGGGCGTGGGGTTGTGGCAATACGGCCACATTCAGGCTGGAACTCAGGGCCGGGCCCATGCCACCGGTGGAACACAGCGGGCAACCAAACGCCTTGGACAGCGTAGGCAAATTCTCTTCAGTGGAGTTGGACGGCTTGGGCGCCTGGGTACGCGGGTCCACCGTACAAAACTGACCGCCGATGCCATTGAGCTGCATCCCGACCATCTGCCCATGACCGATACTGCAGGCGAACACATTGAACAGGACGCAGCTGTAGAGCATCCAGGCAATGAGCGAGCGGTCGGCACGGGCGATTTTCATGGGGCGGCACTTTACCATCAGCCGCCGACGAAATGCCTGCAAAAAATCTCAGGGCGACTATCCTGTTTCGCACCTTTTCAGGGAGAGCCAGCCATGAGCTTTGTTGTCGCACGATGGATTGTCGGGGTTTTTACCTGCATCAGCATGGTCCACCTGTACTGGGCCGCCGGCGGCAAACTCGGCAGCCTCGCCGCCATCCCCCAACTGCCCGGCGAATTCGCCAGCGGGCCAAAGCCCGCGTTCAAGCCCTCGGCGCTCGGGACCTTCCTGGTCGCGATGGGGCTGGTGGCCATTGCCCTGCTGGTTTGCCTGCGGGCGGGGCTGTATTTCTCGGCGGTGTCTCACGGGGCCTTGCAGTGGGGGATCAGCGCGATTGCGGTGGTGATGTTTGCCAGGGCGATTGGGGATTCGGAGTTGGTGGGGTTTTTCAAGAAGGTCGGTGGGTCGAGGTTTGCGAGGTTGGATACGTATTTTTACTCGCCGTTGTGTTTGGTGTTGGGGGTGGGGTTGTTGGTGGTGGCGTGGGGGTGAACAGGCCTTAAGTGTTTGTGGGGTATAGGTGGAGTTTAGTTGTGGTTACTTGAACAAAATCTGATTGTTGAGGGTGCTGCTCTTCAATGTCAATGAGAATTATCGCCTGGCCTAGTTTTAAAACGGCGTGATCGTTGTCAAGGTCATGGATTAGTCTGGCGATTATTTGGGTTGTATTTTTGGAGAAAGTGATCAGTGGTGTTTTGGGTGGAGAAGGGATAATGTTCTTATGCCAGCAAAGGACTTCATCTATATCCATCTCTACATCCGGAGTGTCGCCAATATTAGGTGCTGTGCCGTTCCAAAAGGCAATGCCATTTCCGTTCGTTGAATAAAATTTCACGATTACCTTGTTATGGTCTTCATGTGTCTGGTTTATTTTTATCTTCATAAAAGCCTCGCGATATCCAAGTCTCCTTCAAATGACATGCAAGCAATCCACGTCAATGATCTCGAGACGATGTAGGTGTATTGAGGAATTGTTGAGAAAATCCTAAGCGCTTTCTCTATGTGCTTTAGGCTTACGGAGTAAGCCTCGTCACAGGCTGAGTCGCCAATGAAAATCGGATTCTCGCTAGTGAGCTTCTGAACTTCCTCAGCTAGGTGTGATATCGCTAAGTCTGATGATGAACGTCCAAGGTTCATACTCGTTTCTAATTTTTCCCAAGCAACTTTACTCACCGAAAACGGCACGATGTCATTGATTGTGTTAACCAATGATGTGTGATCAGCCTCAGGCAGGATGGCGAATTTTATGTTGAACGCGTTTAAGTCGGTCGTGACTTCTTTGTCGTAATAATTCATGTCATTGGAAAACTTTAGGTTTTAAGTATTGGTTTCTGAGTTGCCTTAAAAAAGTTAATGAGGTCTCTCTTTTTTTTGTCAGGCAAAACATTCATGTAGGCACCACTTAAATGTGTCTGTATTTCTGTTGGTTTTCTCTATGCGCGGAGGTGGATGTTCAATCATTGCGTTCTCTACTCGGTGAGCCATTCTCACTCACATACATTTGTTTTATGATTTTTCGCTGGGCAATCAAGTTCATGCTGTATGAAGTACAGGTTGGACGTTGAACCGGGGATTTTTTTGGCTTTTCCCAATTTCAGGTACTCGAGGAACTCATGCTCTAGGTACCCTTCGTCGGTGTATTGTTTGTATTTATGCGGTAGCTCACAAGCGTAATTATATAATCGCCAAATATCAAATCCGTCGACCCTGTCATCAGGCCCGTAATCAAAATCGATGTATAGATTAGATAGGTAAACGCAACAGCCAATGCCGTGCAATTCGTAAGTCACGTCTTTGGTGACAGAGCCTCGTTGTGGAATTTTTCCGGAACGCCATAACCTCAGAATGTTTTTGGTTCCGAAGTATCGTTCGAGTAGTTCCGTTGCTTCATACACATGGTTCAGATATTCCGATATCAGGGTTTCTAATGTATGGGTTTGCACTGTGCTAGTGTTTCCAGGCTGAGGGATTGACTTAGTTGGATGGGGGGTGAGCATTTATTTTTTTGCCGAACCTTTTTCGTATTGCCTGGCATAAGTAAATCTTAATCTTTAGTGTTATGCGGGCTTCCAGAATTTTAAACCTTGTATGTGGCGCTCTAAGTCATCCATGTCGTCGTCTCCCAAAGTTGTATCAAATCCTGCGGTGATTAGTCCTCTCACCTTAGCGAGTCTTGATGTGATTCGAGCGTTGTCAATAAAATCAGTGGTGGCACGCTGATACTCCTCAGAAGACTTGTCAATATAGTAAGTGCCTATTTTTCGTAGTGAAACCAGTATGAGTTCGATCTCTGTCAACGCATTCAAGGCGTCCTCTCCGGAGATTGTTATTCTTTTGTTTGCATCCAGCATTTCACTTTCTCCTAAGAAAGTAGGATTTAGCATTGCAGGGGGAATATTCCTACCTCGGAGGAGTATTCGGGGGTGGAGAGTGTGGCGCGCGGGTTTATCTGCTCAGCCGGATGATATTGAGCCTTCGAAGCGGTGCTCATAGTGAGAGGGAAATTTTCAGTTTGTGTACTCCCTCATTTCTGCTGAGCACTTTTTTGTTTTGTGGTGAGCATGCTTGCCCTGCGTCGGGCTACGCAGCAGCCTCAAAACAGACATGCTGATTGACCTGAAGTACCCACTGACTGCCCGGGGCTGCTTCGCGGCCCAACGCGAGCAAGCTCGCTCACCACAGGGGGACGGTGTTGCCTTTGAGAGTGGTGTTGGTGTCACCAAGTTGACTGGTCTTCGAGGCTGGCTTTTTGAAGGTCTTCTTTCCAGACCTCGTTGGCGAGTCGATAGATGTCGGCGAAGAAGCCTCGGGGGTCGGCTATTTCTGTTTCGTCCCAGGCCATTTTCGAATACGACTCTGGGTCGTCTTCAAAGAAAGAGTGGAAGTTAAATGATTCAGTGTTTAATGCATCAAGTAAATTTTCTATTAATTTATATCTGTGGCGATATGAAAGCTTGTTAAAGGGGTCCAGGCAGTATTCAAGTATGAGAGTTTCTCTGTCTCTATTTTCGTTAGGGTTGAAACGGGCGAGCGCTTTTCCCTTAGTTTCCTCCCTATCATAAATGTCGAAAATCCCTACGAAATAACTCAAGCTGGCGTCGAAAGGTATGTGCTCGGAAGAAGGATGAAATAGCATTTTTCACTCCTTAATGGGGAATAGAGTAAAAGGCGTACCATCTTCACGGAATTTCATTTCTGCACCATTCATTGAAGGGTTGAAAGTTGGATTGTTCGGATCTTTCTTATTTGGTCTGTAGCCACGTCCTGCCCCTGGTAGTTCTAAGCGCACGATATCGTTTTTCTTGTCATCGACGCCAGTGTAGCGTGGTAGCCCTCTTTCAGTACGAGACGTAGCTTTCGTCCAAGCCTGAAGTTGAAGCTTCCAGCTATTAAACTGCGAACTTGGAACTCCCTTCCCGTTGTTCGGAAGTATGTCTGTTATGGGGTCTCTTCCGTCGACTGATCGCCTCCTTATTTTCGTGCTGTCTACCGCTGGTCCGTGCTTGCCGACCATATGCATGTCGTACTTCGATTCGTATTCCAAAATTCGACGCTTCGCATTGGCTTCGGTGAGCTCCTCAATGCGCGCCTGCGTTTCTGTACGCGCAGAGTAGGGAGTGAATGGCTCACCATGGTCAACTTTAGCGTCATCAAATGGATTTGGCGATTTAATAGTTGACTTGCAATTATCAGCGTGAGGACAAGAACTCAGTCCTAGGGGGTCTATCCATCCAGTAGGGTTGGGTACGTACTGATATCCGTTGATCCCACCTGCCAACTTCACCGGGTCCGGCGTCAGGTACCGACCAACATCCGGATTGTAGTAGCGATGGCGGTTGTAATGCAGCCCGCTTTCTTGATCGAAATACTGTCCCTGAAATCGCAGCGGGTTGTCGACTTTTCCTATGTCGAGACGGCTGATTTCGCCGTACGCGCGGTAATGCGCGGACCATACGATTTCGCCATCGGGGGCGGTGAGTTCCTGTGGGGTGCCGAGGTGGTCGAGTTGGTAGTGGTAGGCCTTGGTTTCCTTTGGGCCGAAGCCTTCCAGCAGGGCCAGCGGGCGGAAGCTGTCCGGTTCGTAGAGGTAGCTGCGGTGGCGGTTCGCGTGGTGCTCGGCGATGAGTTTGTCGCCCTGCCAGAAGAACTCGGTCGTTATGTCATCAACGGTTTTGCTGATGCGGCGGCCAAATGGGTCGTAGCGGTAGCTGGCGGTTTGGCCGTTGGGCGTCTTAACGCCGATCAGCCGATGCTGGCAGTCGTAACGGTATTCGGTGACGAGTTGATGGCCTTTGCCGCGTCGTTCGCGGATGAGGTTGCCGAAGGCGTCGTAGTCGTAGTGGTGGTCGCCCTGGATCATCAGGCGGTTGCCGGCGACGATGTCGGGGCCGGGGCGGTTTTGCATGAGCAGGTTGCCGGCGGGGTCGTGGCCGAAGCGTTCTTGCTCGTCTTGGGTGTGGTCGGCGCGGGTGAGGCGGCTTAGGGGGTCGTAGTGGTAGCGGTGATCGCCTTTGCGGGTGTCGAGCAGGCGGGTGAGGTTGCCGGATTTGTCGTAGTCGTAGTGGCGTTGGTAGAGGGTGTAAGCCTGCTGGCTGACGGCGTGAGCGTGTAGGCGCTGCTGGTCGTCGTAGTGGTAATGGCTGATCAGTTGGCCTTGTTGGCGTTGGTGTTCCTGGCCGGCTTTGAATAGATGAGAAGTAAGGACTTCACCGTTCAGTTCGACGGTGGCGAGATGGCCACCTTTGGTGTGGTTGAACGTGAGGCGGTTATTGTCCGGCAGGCGTAGGTTTTGCAGTTGGCCGCAGGCGTCGTAGCCGTAGCGCAGGGTGCCCCAGCCTTGGTGTTCGGCGGTGAGGCGGTTTTGAGCGTCGTATTCGTAGGCCAGGGCCCAATGGCCATCTTCGACGCTTAGGAGATTGCCCTGGCGGTCGTAGGCGTAATCAACCTTGTTGCCATCAGGTAGGGTTTTTCTTACGAGTCGACCGGCATGGTCGCGCTCGTAGCGGGTAACCAACTGACTACCGTCATCACCGTGTTCGGTCTTTTCCTGCAGGTTGCCATTGAGGTCGTAGACGTAAGCCGTGCGCTGCCCGTCAAACCCGGTTTCCTGCTGGATCAGGCCGTTGCTGTGGTACTGGAGTCGGTAGGTTTCGCCAACCTCGTTTTCAATTTCGGTCAGCAATAACCGCACATTGTCGTAACGGTATTTGACCTGGCTGCCATCAGCGTTGATGCGCCGGCTGATCAGGTGCAAGCCGTCGGCGTATTCGTAGCGGGTGACGTGGCCGAGTTCATCCCGTTCGGAGGTGATTTTTCCGTACGCGTTGTAGGTATATTTACGCGTATCACCGCTCGGCAAGACGATTTGGACTAATCGCCCAACGTCGTTCCACTCAAATTGTGTGAGCGCCCCGTGCTCATCTTCTTGGGAGATTTTTCGCCCAAGATCGTCATAGCGATAACGCTTGATCCCACCATTGGGCAATTGCTCTTCAAGCAACTGCCCACGCTCATTCCACACCAGCCGCTGACAGCTATGATCCGGGTACCAAACCCCAACCAACTGCCCGTATTTGTTGTAGCTGTAGTCAGTCACATGACCGTCAGGATCGGTCTTGCGCGTTACATCGCCTTGATCATTGCGCTCATACTTCCAAACCGCCTGACCCCGCCTTACAACCCGTACGAACCCGTTGTCATGCTCGTAGGTCGTTGGCTCATCGTCCCCCGGAAACAACGCCACCAAACGTCCGGCTTCGTCGTACTGATACGCCGTGATCGCGCCCAGCGGATCCTGCTCAACCGTCAGCCGCCCGTTGTCATCGTAGGACTTGAAGTGCTCGGCCCCGTCCGGATCCACCCGCTGCACCAGCCGTGCGCGCTGGTCATGCACGTAGACTTCCTGGCTGCCATCGGCGTTAAACACCGTGACCTGCCCGTTGTCGTCCCAGGCATAGCGCGTGTCCATCTGCGAAAAGCTCGCCCAATGCCGAACACACCGCGCCGCCTTGCCAGCCCGTTCCCACTCCCAGTAGAAACTCGCCCCACCGGCCAAGCCGCGTTCAAGAATGACGTGCTGATCGTCGTACCGATAAACCTCGCTTTCGCCGACAGCGTTAGTCGCTGAAATCAGTCGGCCAAGGTCGTCATAGGCGTAGGAAACAACCGTCTGTTCCGTCACCCAAACATACGGACCCTCGTCCACGATGCGTTGAATTTGGTAGTCCACCGCCACAATCCGGCCCGATGCGTAGCGCAACAACAGCGAGCGCCCCACGCCGTTATCCAGGCGTTCAATGCGCCCCAGAAAATCCCGGGCAATACGCAGCCGGTTGTCATACGCGTCGCTGATCGCTGTCAGCACACCGTCGCGGAAGTGGTAGAAGCGTGACGCCTGAGCCAGCACCAGTTCATCGGGCAACGACCCCAAATAGATCGCCGCTTCAGCCAGGCTATTGGTGATTGCGGGACGAGAAACGGAAGGCAAGGGCAGGGTGGTCGAGCGATTTTCATGATCGGTCCACACCACCGAATCACCGGAAACACTCAGCCGATGGGCCAGCGAGTGGCTCCAGCCAAACCCCAGCCCGCAATCCATTTCTACCGCGCTGGTGCGGTACAACCGGGTCCACTCAAACGGCAAAATGCCGTCCAACGCCCCATCGGTGAGGGTCAGCAGTTCTTCGCCCGTGACCATCGACACCGGGCAGCCGTTGGTGGCGGTCTTGTCCGAAGGCGCGGCCGCATCCCCAGCCGGGTTCTTCGCAACAGCCGGCACGTCATCCACAGGCTCTTTCTGCTTCAGCACCGCGTTCTGCCGCGCCTTCCAGCGCATCTGCATCGTGCCTTGCTTGAGCCCGCCGACCACCCCGCGGACCGCGACCGCCTTATAGCGATCCACGGCCTGCATGAACTTCGTCAGGATTGCCAAAAGCCCCTTAACAAAGCCCACCGCCGCATCAAGAATCTGCGCCCCATACTTGACCAGCCGCAGACTCAAATACGCCACACCCGCCGCCGGCAAGGCGATGGTCAACACCACGCCAATCACTAGGTCGATCAGCAGCGACACCACAAACCCAGCCGCCACTTTCGCTATTTCGCTGGGTGGCAATGCATCCAACCAGATCATCGCCGTGCGCAACATCAGGTACAGCGCGGCCTCGTCACTGGCCAGCAACATGGCCTGCTCCATGACCTTGGGTGCATCGGTCGCGAGCTGCGCCAACTTGGCTGCTTCGGTGCCCAACTGTTCGACGAACTTCAGCGGGTCTTCAAGAATCGCCTGCACCAGCTTGATGCTGTCCCACACGTCGCGAATCGCCGCCCAACTGCCCGCCAACAGGCCGCTGCCAATTGCACTGGCGGTCGAGTGTTTCCACTGGGGTTTAAAGCCAGACCATTGCTCCCGAAGCCACCGCTCCAGGTCGCCGGTCAGCCCGGCGTAAGAGGTAAACAGGGCCTCGACCTGTTCCTCGGACACGCCACCCTGCACCCGCACCTGGTAGCGCCCACCCGCCGCGCAGTGGTGCGAACCCTTACCCTGTTCATCCAGCATGATCACGGTGGAACTGCCGTCATCCAGGCCGATGACCTCCACCGGGATATTGCCGATCGGCACGTCATACACCGACTCGAACAGGCTCTCGATCTTCAGTTCGCCGCCCATTGGGCACTGGCTCACGGTCGAGAAATCAGCATCTGCCATGCTCACCGAGCGCTGTGAATCCCCCACCCGCAACACCCGGTCCATCCCCAGCAGCGAAGGCATGTCCAGCCCATGGCTGACTGAATCCAGCGCGCGCGAATACCAAGTGCCCATTTGCTGGCGATAAATCACCAGGCTCTGGTGAAAGCCATTCAGTTCATGTTCGATCAGGGCAATGTGGGCAGCGTGGGTCATCCGTGACGTCCGGGCAGAGGGCAAGGCGTCGGAGCATGCCGCAGCAAAAAGCGTCTGGATGAGCGGTTGAGAAAATCAGAAAACGCCGACTACCCAGAGGGAAAAACCGCGAGAAACCCACCCAAAGGGCTACACGAAAAAGCGACAAACCTGATTGCGTCATCGCTTCTCAAATAAAAATCGCTCGCATCCTTGCCCGATTTCCCGACGTGGCCGTCATGGTTAATAGAACCTCCCTTACGCAGGATTTCCCATGTCGCGCCTTGCTCGTCCCTTGCATCCACTGGCTTTGTCAGTGGCGATGGCTTTTGCCGCTGTGCCGTTGCTGACCGTCCAGAGCTCCTTTGCCGAAGAAAGCACCAGCAGCGCCGAGCGCAGTTTTTCAGTTCCCGCCGGAGATTTGAGCCAAGCGCTCAATAGCCTGGCCGAGCAGGCAGGCTTGGTGCTGGCCTTCGATGCAAGTCTGACCCGTGGCAAGCGCAGCAAGGGTTTAAAAGGACAATACGCCACCGACGTGGCACTGAATCAACTGCTCGCCGGCAGTGGCCTGCAAGCCTTGAAGATTTCCGCCGACCGCTATCGCCTGGAAGCCATCCCGGACAACGGCGGTGCCATGGAGCTGCAGGCCACCACCATCAGCGGCGCGTACCAGAGCGAAAGCCCGACCGGGCCGGTGGCCGGCTATGTGGCCACGCGCAGTTTGTCGGGCACCAAGACCGATACCGCGCTGATCGAAACCCCGCAGTCGATTTCCATCGTCACCAAAGACCAGATGCGCGCGCAGAACGCCGAGAGCCTCAACCAGATCCTGCGCTACAGCGCCGCCGTCATCCCGGAAACCCGTGGCGCCACCGCGTCGCGTCTCGACCAGTTGACCATCCGTGGTTTCTCCCCGGCCACCTACCTTGACGGCCTGCGCATGCCATCGAGCCGTGACGCCTTGCCGCAGAAAGACGCCTTCGACCTGGAGCGCGTGGAAGTGCTGCGCGGCCCGGCATCGGTGCTGTACGGGCAGGGCACGCCGAGCGGGGTGATCAACATGGTCAGCAAACGCCCGCTGGACACACCGTTTCATGAAGTGGGTGTGGAATACGGCACCTTCAACAAGAAGCGCACCACCTTTGACTTGAGCGGCCCGCTGGATGATCAGGGGGTGTATTCCTACCGTGTGGCCGGGCTTTTCGACGATGCCGATGGCCAGGTGGAGCACACCGAGACGCGCCGTCAGTCGCTGTCCAGCGCGTTCACCTGGCGCCCGGACGACGCCACCTCGCTGACCCTGCTCGGGCATTTCCAGAAGGACCCCAAAGGCGCGTCCTACGGCTCGGTGCCGGCCTGGGGCTCGGTGCTGCACAGCCCGACCGGGCACAACATCGATGTGGATTTCTACGACGGCGAAAAGAACTTCGAGAAGAGCGACCGCGAGTACTACTCCATCGGCTGGGCGTTCGAGCATCATTTCGATGACGTGTGGACCGTACGCCAGAACGCGCGTTACCTGCGCAGCGAAGGACAGTACCGCAGCCTCTACAGCAATTACCTGCTGACGGATTACCGCACTATCCGCCGTTCGACCATCGCCAGCGATGTCGACCTGGATGCCTACACCCTCGACAACCAGCTGCAGGCCAAATTCGACACCGGCCCCTTGCAGCACACCTTGTTGATGGGCCTCGACTATCAGAACACCAGTACCGACACCAAGTCGGGTTCCGGCGTGTACACCGCCGGCCCGTCTCTGGATATTTTCAACCCGGTCTACGGCGCGGCGGTGCCGGTGCCGGCCTACACCACCGACGGCACCTCGCGCAGCGAGCAGACCGGCGTGTACCTGCAAGAACAGATGAAGTGGGACAAATGGGTGCTGTTGCTGGGCGGGCGCTATGACTGGGCCAGCACCGACAGCAGCACCAAGACCCTTCGTACCGGTGCCAAGTCCGAGTCATCCCTGGACAGCAAGGCGTTCACTGGCCGTATCGGCCTGGTCTACCTCTTCGATAATGGCCTGGCGCCGTATGCCAGTTACGCGGAGTCGTTCAATCCGCAGTCGGGTACCGGTTACGGTGGCTCGGTGTTCAAGCCGACCGAAGGCAAGCAGTATGAAATCGGTATCAAATACCAACCGCCGGGCAGCAACAGCTTTATCACGGCGGCGATCTTCGACCTGCGCCAGACCAACGTGCTGACCACCGACCCGGACCCCACCCATTTGTGTGGCACCGGGCGCTGCCAGAGCCAGGACGGCGAAGTGCAGTCCCGTGGTTTTGAGCTGGAGGGCAAGGCCAGCCTCAACGATAACCTGGACATCACTGCGGCCTATGCCTACCTGGACAACCGCATCAGCAAGTCGAACAACACCGTGCGTTATGCGCCCATCAGCGATATCGGCGTAGGCCCGGCCATTGCCGCCGAAGGCACCACCACCTACGGTGTGCCGCGCCATACGGCCTCGGCGTGGGCCGACTACACCTTCCACGACGGCACCCTCAAGGGCTTCGGCGCCGGCGCGGGTGCGCGTTACGTCGGGTCTTCTTGGGGGGACACCGCCAACACCCTCAAGGTGCCGGGCTACACCTTGTTCGATGCCGCCGTGCACTATGACATCCCGAACATTACTAGCCTGAAGGACAACCTGCGCCTGGCGCTCAACGCCACCAACCTGGCGAACAAAGAGTATGTCGCGTCCTGCTACTCCTATTCGTGGTGCTGGTATGGCTCGCAGCGCACCGTGCAGGCGAGCGCCACCTACCAGTGGTGAGGTAAGAAAAAGGCCTTGGCGCAAGGATTCGGGAGCAGCATCGCCAAGGCCGAAACGGGCTAGCGCTTAGCGGGCTCAATCCATTTGTTGACCACCGGCGCCTGCCACTGCCCAAGGGCATCGAGCAGGGCGCCGGGGTTGTCTTCGACGATCAGCATTTGGCCGTGTTCGGCCTTCATGAAACCTTCCCTGACGGCATGTGCGAACACGCTGCGCAGCGGTGCAAAGAAATTGGCGGTATTCAGGCAGGCCACGCCTTTGTGGTGCTCGCCCAATTGCGTCAAGGTCATCGCTTCCAACACTTCTTCGAAGGTGCCGAGGCCACCGGGCAGGGCGATGAAACCATCGGCCAGTTCGCTCATGCGCGCTTTGCGGCTGCGCATGTCCGGCAGGGTTTCATAGGCGCTGAGCCCCGGTTGCAGGTGCCCAAGGTCATGCAGCAATCGGGTGATGATGCCGATCACTTCGCCACCTTCGGCCAGCGCACTGTCGGCAATCACACCCATCAAGCCCTTGGCGCTGCCGCCGTAGACCAGTCGAATGCCACGCCGGGCGATTTCTCGACCCAGGGCCTTGGCGTCCTCGGCGTACTGGGGGCTTGCGCCGACATTGGAACCGCAAAAAACCGTGATACTGCGCATCGGAACTCCTGGTTGGGGGAGGGCGTGGCAGTTTCATGCTTGGTTGCTGTCACGGACAGCGCCAAGAAATGCCCGGGCAACTAGGCCATCAGGCATGCCAGGATGCGCCGCCCCAAGGCTTCAGCGCGGGCCTGGGAGTCGATATTGGCAAAGCCCAGCAGCAAGCCGGGACCGGTCTGCTGCACCACACCCCACTCGCTCAATGCCTCCGCGTAGATACCCTCGTCCGCCAGTTTCTGCACCAGCAGGCGGTCTGATTGCGGCGCCTTGAGTCGTAGGATTAGGTGCATGCCGCCAGGCTGCGCATCGATGGAAACATGTTCGCCCATTGCCTTGCGCAAGCCGTTGGCAGTTGCCTCGCGCCGTTCGCTATACAGCTTGCGCATGCGTTGGATATGCCGGGCGAAATGCCCTTCGGCGATAAAGCTGGCGACGATTGCCTGCGTCAGTTCCGGGCAATGGCCGAGGAAGCTTTGGCTGACCTGTTCGAAACGCGCCACTTGGGCCGCAGGCACCACCAGATAGGCCAGACGGATGCCGGGGAACAGCACTTTGCTGAAGGTGCCGGCGTAGAGCACCCGGCCATCGCGGTCCAGGCTCTTGAGGGCAGGCAACGGGCGGCTGACATAGCGGTATTCGCCGTCATAGTCGTCCTCGATGATCCAGGCGTGTTCGCGTCGGGCCCAGTCCAGCAGGGCCAGGCGGTGCGGCAGCGACAGGGAAGCGCACAGCGGGCTTTGATGGGCCGGCGTGACAATCACTGCGCGTGCGGTGCTGGTGGGGGACACGCACAGGCCATCCTGGTCCACCGGAACGGGGGTCGTGTTGATTTGCAAGAACGACAGCAGCGGACGCGTCGGCGGGTAGCCGGGGTCTTCGACCAGCACCTCGTCGCCGGGTTTGAGCAAGGCATGGGTGATCAGGCTCAGGGTGTTGCGGTAGCCCGAGGTGACAAAGATCTGCTCCGGAGCGCAGTGAATGCCCCGGGCCACTTGCAGGTAGCTGGCGATCGCGGTGCGCAGCGCGGGCAGGCCGCCGATTGGCGGGTTGGCCATGTCCGCCAGTTGCGTGGCACGCACGCAGCGCGCGGCGATTTTCGACCAGATCTTGCGGGGGAAGGCGTCCAGGGCCGGCAGGCCCATCTGGAAGGGCAGGACCTGCGCCTGTTGCCGTACGGCCTTGTAGGGCGTGATGACCACCGGCGTGGGCTGGGCGCTGGCAATGCCGTGGGCAACCACCGTGCCTGCCTGGCCACGGGGTTCGAAGTAACCCTCGGCGGTCAGCAAGGCGTAGGCGTTGTCGATGGTGCCCCGCGCCACGCCCAGTTCCTTGGCCAGCGCCCGTGCGGCCGGGACGCGCTCGCCCGGCTTGAGCAACCCCTCGGCAATCGCGCGGCGAAACCGCCAATACAACTGGCGGTAGATCGGCTCGGTCGAGCCAGGGTCTGGGGGTGGCAAGGTATGCATTGAAACGATCTCCAGGTCGCGGCTGCCCTCACTGTAGTCGCTTCATGACCTATGCCCAAGTGCCATAACCGGATGTGTTGACTGGGCCATCATGGTCCAGTCGCCATGGCTGTTCATGGCCCTTCAGGGGTGGGCCATGGCGCGGCAACATGGTGCCTTCACTCAACCTAAACAGGATTCATCATGACCACTCGCCTCGACTACACCCAAGCATCCCCGGAAGGTTACAAGGCTTTCGGCGGCGTTTATGTCTACCTGCAAAACAGCGGCTTGCCCAAAGCGCTGATCGACCTGGTCTACCTGCGCGTGTCGCAGATAAACGGCTGCGCATTCTGCATCGACATGCACTCGCGTGACCTGCTCAAGCAAGGCCTGGCCGTGGACAAGCTGGTATTGGTGCCGGTGTGGCACGATGCCCGCAATGTATTCACGCCCCGTGAGCGCATCGCCCTGGCCTTTGCCGAAGCCGTGACCCGCAGCGATGTGTCGGACGCGGATTACGCAGCGGCCGCCGCCGAGTTCAGCGCCAAGGAACTGGCCGACCTCACGTATGGCATCGCGTTGATGAACGCCTTCAACCGCCTGGGCGTCACCTTTCGCACCACGCCTGCTGCGGCCCACTGAAACATTGCGCAATAAGGCAATTTAATGGCCCCTTTGTAACAAAATCCTCGCCAGAATCGCTTTTATTTTCAGGTGGTTAGGTGAGGATGCAAATGCGCACTGTTGGAATCATGCTGATCGCCTGCTCCCTGGCCGGCGGCGCGGCTGCCGTGCAGGCACGGGAGCTGCGCGAGGGTGACAAGTACATGTGCAGTTGGGGCGCCGGCACTGCCGCCAGGGCCCAGGAACTCAAGTTATCTGGAGTGTCGTTGTACGCGGCGCGGCAGAAGATCCAGACCATGAAATTCAACAAATCGTGGATGCGCATGATGGCCATGGGCATCACCGAACAAACCTACGACAGCCGCTCACGGCTCAAGCCCGAGGCGATTCGCCAGGGGTTCTATCAGGATTGCGTGCGCTACAAGGTCGCACGCAAATAACCCCTTAGCGCGACAGCGGCGAGCTGGCGTCCTCCTGGAAATACTGCTTTGCCGTTTCAATGAACCGCCGATTGGCCTGGGACAGGTATTCACTGGCGCGCCAGCACAGGTTGAAGTGCATGAACTGCGCCGGCTCGAATGACACGCCGACCAACCCCGGCTCCTGCTCCTGAACCGAACGCAGCAGGGTCGACACGCCCATCCCGCTGCGCGTCGCGGTAATCACCAGTGGCACAAAGTTGCTCTCCAGGGCGATGGTGAAACGCACGCGAGCGTTGCTGCAAAACGCATCCAGCAGATGGCGTTGCAGGAAGGTGTTGTCGAACACCAGCATCGGTTCACCCTGCAGGCGTTGCGCCGAAATGGATGGCGCGCCCGCCAGCGGATGCTGTTCGGCCATGCACAGCACCATCTCATCGCTGCCCAGCAACACCGATTCCCACGCCGGATCAACCCGCCGCGACTCCAGCAGCGCCACGTCGATGTCCCGCGTAGCCAGGCGTTCGCTGATGTCATCGGCACTGCCTTCCACCACATGCATGGCAATGCCTGGGTAACGCGTGCGAAATTGCATCAGCAGTTCGGGAATATGGCGGATGCCATACATGGGCGGCACGCCGACGCGGATCTCGCCGCTGTGCAGTTGGGTAAGGTCCTGCAATTCACGTCGGGCGCCGGCCAGTCCTTCCAGGCACGCTTCGGCACGCGCCAGGAACAACTGGCCTTCGGCGGTCACGCTGATCTGCCGCGTGGCGCGGTTGAACAGCGCTACTCCCAATTCGTCTTCCAGCCGGCTCACCGCCATGCTCAGCGCCGGCTGTGCCACGTGCAACGCGTGGGCGGCCTTGGTAAAGCTGCCTTGACGGGCGATCTCGACGCAGTACTCCAACGCTTTCAGGTTCATACGGGCTCGCATAACAAACTGTGATGACTGGTTTCACAAATGGATATTTTCTGTGATGAAGGCGAGTCTATAACCTGTCGGCATTCTTCTCCACGCCGAGTGCCACACCATGCACAACTTTCGACCTTATTGGCTTGTCACCCTGATCGTCGGTGCTTTGGGCGGCAGCCTTGCCAGTTGGGCGGGGTGGCCCTTGCCCTGGGTGATCGGCTCGCTGGTGGCGGTGATGCTGACGCGCTGCGCCGGCAGCCTGGTGCCGGAAGTTCCCCATGGCCGCCAAGCCGGGCAACTGATTGTGGCGGTCGCCATTGGCTGTCATTTCACCTTGCCGGTAATGCAGCAGGTGGCGGCCCACCTCGGGCTGATCGTCACGGCCGTGTTGCTGACGCTGGTGCTTGCGCTGTGTTCGGTGCTGGTCCTGCATCGCTGGGGCGTGGGGTTTGGCACGGCGTTTTTTGCCCTGATGCCCGCCAACTCCAGCGAAATGGTGCACCTGGGCCGCCAACGCCAGGCAGACACCAGCTTTATCGCCGCCGCCCACAGCATCCGGCTGCTGCTGATCCTGCTGACAGTCCCTGCCGTCGCCACCTTTGGCATGCCCGCCGTGGCTGCCCCTGTGCCCTTGCCGGTGATCTGGCCGTGGCTGATCTTCATTCTGGCGATGGGCTGGCTGGCGGCCCTGGGTTTCAAGCAGTGCAAGCTGCCCAACCCGTGGACGTTCGGACCGTTCCTGATCTGCGCGGTGGGAGTGGGCTGCAATCATCTGTCGATGAGCATGCCGGGCTGGCTCAGTGGCAGCGGGCAGTTGTTGATCGGCTGTGCATTGGGCGTCGCGTTTGACCGCAGTTTCTTTCGCCGCGCACCAGGGCTGCTGGCCAAGGTGATGCTGTTATTGGTCGTGTCGGTGGTCACCACCGCCGTGGTTGCCTGGGCGCTTGGCGCCGGGTTGGGCATACCCTGGCTGTCGCTGGCCCTGGGCATGATGCCTGGCAGTGCGCCGGAAATGAGCCTGACCGCCGAAGCCCTGGGGCTGGCGGTGACCCTGGTGACGGCGATGCAAGTGATCCGCATGCTGCTGATCCAGGCGGCCTGCCTGCCACTCTATCGCCTGCTCAACCCGCAGCCGCAGGTGCAAGCACCGGTCAGTGCAAAATCTGCGTAAGCCTGTCCAACTTTGCCCCGGCGACCCTGGCCATACTGGCGCCAAGTAAACGAAGAGGCACAGGCCATGACTGATTACGTATTCACCCCCGCGCCAATCCCATCCCTCGCGGTAGAAGGCAGCGAGGCGCGCTTCCCGCTGCGCCGTGTGTTCTGCGTGGGCCGCAACTACAGCGAACATGCACGCGAGATGGGGCATGACCCGGACCGCGAGCCGCCATTCTTCTTCATGAAACCTGCAGATGCGGTGGTGCCGGCGCACGGGGTGATTGCCTACCCGCCGTTGACTGCCGACCTGCACCACGAGGTGGAACTGGTGGTGGCGATCGGCAAGGACGGCGTGGATATCAGCCCGGACCAGGCGCTTTCCCACGTCTGGGGGTATGGCCTCGGCATCGACCTGACCCGCCGCGACCTGCAAGCCCAGGCGAAAAAACACGCGCGTCCGTGGGAGTGGGCCAAGGCCTTTGACGAGTCTGCGCCCACCACGGCACTGCGTCCGGTTAGCGCGGTCGGGCACCCGTCCAGCGGCAAGATCTGGCTCAAGGTCAATGGCGAACAGCGTCAGGTGGGCGACCTGGCCGACCTGATCTGGTCTGTCAGTGACGTGATCAGCCATGCCTCGCGGTCCGTCGCGCTCAAGGCCGGCGACCTGATCTTCACCGGCACACCCGCAGGCGTTGGCGCGTTGCAGCCGGGCGACGTGGTCACCGCCGGCATCGATGGCATCGGCGAGTTGCGTTTCACCCTCGGCCAGGGTTGAGGCTACAGTGGTGCCCAGGCCACACGAGAGACCGTTATGCCAGGCACCCGCGTCACCACCTATGGCATGGAACAGCGCAGCGACCGCCCCGACTTCTACATCCGCGACAAACGCGGCAGGGCGGCGCTGACCCATCCCCATCGCCATGAGTACTTCCAGATCCAGATCAACCTCGGCGGCGACACCGTGCAGCATATCGGTGGCGCAGTGCGGCCGTTTCCGCGCAAGGCCCTGGCGTTTATCCTGCCTCATCGCTTGCATGTGATTCCCCATCCCGCGGATGGCGAGTTCATGTTGATCAACTTCAGCCAGGCGTTTTTCCTGCCGCAGCTGACCTGCGACCCCTTGGACCTGGAAGACATCCCCATCGGCCAGGCGCCTGAGCTGTCGCCGTTTCGTTTCCAGGAACAGTTGGATTTCATCCTCGATGACACGGCGTTCGAGCAGGTGCAAACCTGGCTCACCCACATGCGTGAACTGGATGCCCAGCGTACCTTCGGCGCCCGTGAGCGCCTCAAGGGCTACCTGTTTCAACTGGTTGGCCTGGTCTGCGAACAGTACGCCGAGCCCCTGCAAGCCTTCGCCGCCAACAATGCCACCCAGCGTGGGCGCAAGGATGCACTGGCGCGCGTGCAGGGGTATATCCGCGAGCACCTGCATGAGCCGACGCTCAACCTGACCGACGCGGCCGCCGCCGCATTCCTGTCCCCCAATTACCTCACCCACCTATTGCGCAAGGAAACCGGCAAACCCTTCTCGCAACTGGTGCTCGACCGGCGCATGCAGTTGGCGCGTACCTTGTTGCTCAACAGTGCGCAGCTGATTGGCGCCATCGCGCACCGCTGCGGTTTTACCGATGAGGCGTACTTTTCCCGGTGTTTCCGCAAGGCCCATGGAGTGACGCCTGGGCAGTTCCGTCGCCAGCAGCATGGCGAGGCTCCGTAGGGCGTTTTACAAATCCACGACATTCACTGTGTTTCTATTTGCATACAATTGCGTCCTTCATCCGGGAGGCCAGTATGCAAACCCTGATCCGCACAGCGACACAGGACGACGTCAACACGCTTTTTGCCATTCGCACCTCGGTGGTGCAAAACCATTTGAGTGTCGAGCAAATGGCCGACCTGGGCATCACGCCACAGGCGCTGGCCGACAGCATCCGCGCGGCGCCTTGCGTATGGATCGCAGAAGTGGATGGCCAGCCCGCGGGGTTCAGCATGGTCGACCTCGCCGGGGGCGAGGTGTTCGCGATGTTTGTGTTGCCGACCCACGAGAACCTGGGCCTGGGCCGTCAATTGATGGCGGTGGCCGAGGCCGCGCTGTTTGAGCACCATGAGCGGCTGTTTCTGATCACTGACGGACGCGACGGCATACGGGCCAACGGGTTCTATCAGCGGCTGGGCTGGGCGGTGGTCGGCCAGGTCGAGGGTGGCGACGTGCGTTACGAGAAGAGCAGGGCGCCGTAACGTCATGAACGCGCCCGAGTCGCCGTCCTCCAACAGCTTTCGCTACTTCGTCGTCGGCGTGCTGTGCGTTGCGGTGTTGCTGGGTGTCTATTTTGTTTGGCTCAATGCCGAGGTTGACCGCGAGCGGGACGCGGCCAATGAGCGCCTGGCACTGTGCAGGCAGGTGGAAAGTGTGGCGCGTTCGGTACTGCCGCACAGCATTGAAGCCGAAGACACCTGCACGCATTTAAAGGGGCGTGTATCAAGAAGTGCGACAACGCAATAACCCTTTTTAATAAGTGGAAATATCACCGGTAGTTGCACCAAAAAGTGGCACTTATATACCTGCCCACCTTAAAAAAGGTGTGGTTATTGAATGACTTACAGCGCTTTTAATCCGACGAAAGGATTAAATTAATCTTGTGACGGCTTTTATCACTCGATACTATAGCCGGGCGTTCACCTCCCACGGTTTATGCATTTTTAAATCCCAAGTTTCCATCAGCTACTTGGGATTTTTTTTGCCTGCGATTTGACCTCTGCGTCACACTTCGCCGTCGGCGAATGCTGCACGCATTCGCCCAGTGCGTTTGGCCTGGTACAGCAATTTGTCGACCTCTTCGACAAACTCCAGCATCGGCGTATCAGGTTTGACGATGCGCGTGCCGACGCCGAGGCTCAGGGTGAGCAGGTTCGACACCGTCGAATAGCCGTGCTCGATCTGTTGCTGACGGACCAGATGCAGACAGCGTTGCGCCACTTGCCTGGCTGATTGCGCATCGGTTTCCGGCAACAACCACACAAATTCCTCACCGCCGATACGTGCAATGAAATCCCGTGGCCGGTTGGCCGCCTGGGACAGGGTGTTCGCCACGTGCCGCAAGCATTCGTCGCCCTTGATATGGCCGTAGTGGTCGTTGTACTGCTTGAAAAAATCGATATCCAGAATGATCAACGACAGCGGCAACTGGCTGCGCTGGGCGCTGGCCCATTCGCGTTCCAGTACGGTGTCGAACATGCGCCGGTTGGCGATGCCGGTCAGGCCATCCTGGTAGGAGTATTCCTCAAGTTGTTTTTGCAGGCGCACCAGGTGTTCTTCGGTCTTCTTGCGCTCGCTGATATCGAACATGAAGCCGATCAAGGCCTCGACCTCACCGTCCTTGCGCACCACGTGCACCACATCGCGAATCCATACGTAGTCGCCATTCACCGTCAGCGCCCGGTAGTCCGCCTCATGGTCCACCCCGGCGCGCGATTGCGACACGCAGAAGTTCACCACATAGTCGCGGTCGTCGGGGTGCATGCGCTCGACCCAATCGTCCACGCTGACCCAGCTTTGCGGCGCCCAGCCGAGCAATGTCTCGATCTGCGGGCCGATGTAGCTGAAGGTCATGGTCGGCCAATCGATGCGCCAGGGGATGGCCTTGGTCGACTCCAGCAAGGTCTTGTACACATCGCTGTCGGGCTGGCTCGGGGGGTCGATGCTCATGGTGGGCTGCTCAGGATGATGGCGAAAAGCCAAGAGCCTCTTTCGATCCTGGCGTCGAGTCAAGTGCTCGCCGCAACAGCAGACGAGAGGTCCAAAGGCAGGTTTTCTGGCGTCAGCGATTCGACGTTTCCAAGGCGAAATGAGGCCTGGCTAACACTTTCGCATGAATCGCTACATGCCCCGTAAAACCTCATCTACTCTGTCTCCATCACAACTACCGGGTGAGGCCCAGGGAAGGGGACTTATCATGATTTCAATCGTTGAATTCAACCGCATCATGGCGTCGGGGTTCCTGCCGCTGACGTGCGACTGCACGCTCAACAGCGACGGCTCGTTGCGCATCAATATCTTCGAACCGGTGTCCGGCCGGGTCGAGCTGTTACTGACGGGTGTGTCCCCCAACGGTTTGGACAGCATCCGTTCCATCTCAAACCTGATTGGCGAGTTGCGCACCGAGATCAAGGCTGGGCGCCGTGGGTTTGCGGCGGTGGGCTAGCCGTTGACGGTGTGGCTCGGCGCATCGAGGGCGCCGTAATAACGCCAGCAGCAATGGCGGTGTTCCGGCACGATCACGCAGCCGCTCAGGCTGACAATCAGCAGTGCGGCAACCAGCATGTAAAGTCGGCGGTACATGGTGTTTCCTCTTGGGTTGATCAGCGTTAATCCTTCAACGCCGCCACGTGGGTAAATCCGTCGCCAAGCTTTCAAACATTTCATCAAGCCCCGCCATCCCCTGGGCAATACTGCTCCCGTAAATAATCCGCGCGTTCTGCGACGGATTTTTCACCACCCGCCGTTCAACCCATCAGCAACCTGCACTGTCGCCCGTTGCATGAAGGAGTTGCCATGAGACCCCTGGCCAAATTGCGTTTTGCCTTGCTTGCTCCGCTGGCCCTCGCCGCGTTTGTCAGCACCCTTGTGTTTGCCCAGACCGAAATCATCATCCGCCAGGCGCCACCGCCGCAACGCGTGGAAGTGATCCCTGTGGAGCGCCCCGGTTACGTCTGGGACCGCGGGCACTGGCGCTGGGAAGGGCGTGGCTACGCCTGGGAGCCTGGTCATTGGCAACCGGTGATGCGCAACGCGCGCTGGGAGCCCGGCCACTGGGAGGCCCATGGCCCCAATTGGTACTGGCGTGAAGGGCATTGGATCCGCTGACCGAGAATTGCCCGATTGAAAGACACTGATCCGGACGTTGAACTGCTTGCACGTATCAGCAACAACGAGCCTGCGGCCGTCAACGAAATGGTGACGCGCAAACTGCCGCGTCTGCTGGCGCTTGCCAGCCGGATCCTGGGGGATGCCGATGAGGCCAAGGACGTGGCCCAGGAAAGCTTCCTGCGCATCTGGCGCCACGCGGCCAGCTGGCGCAGTGGCGAGGCGCGCTTCGACACCTGGCTGCACCGGGTCGCGCTCAACCTGTGCCATGACCGCTTGCGCCGGCGCAAGGAGCGCCCGTTGAGCGACGACGACACGGCGGCGTTGGTCGACACCACGCCGTCCCTGGACGAACAGTTGGAAGCCGCCGACCGCAGCGCTCGCATGGCCGCCGCGTTGGCGGCGTTGCCCGAGCGGCAGCGTGAAGCGATTGTGTTGCAGTACTACCAGGAGCTGTCGAACATCGACGCCGCGGCCCTGATGAATATCAGCGTCGAGGCACTGGAGAGCCTGCTGTCGCGGGCCCGGCGCCAGTTGCGCAGTCAACTTGCCGACACACCCGGGCTTGCCCGCCCAGGAAGGGGAACATCATGACACCTGAACGATTTGCTTATCTGGCCGACGCCTACGGGGCCAATCTACAGCGCTGGCCATTGGCAGAGCAAGGCGCCGCCCAGGCGCTGCTCGACAGCGGTAATGCCAGTGCGCGCGACGCAGTGCACGCCGCTGGCTGGCTGGATGCCCAACTGGACAGCCATCAACTGGCCTTTCTCGACCCGGCACTGACCCGGAAGATTCGCCAGTCTGCGCCGCGTCGCGCGTCGTTCTGGTCGCGTTATGCCGGTTGGTTGTCGCCTGCGGGGCTGGTGGGGGTGGGCATTGCCGGCATCGTCACCGGCATGCTGGTGGCGTCCATGAGCGTGCCGCTGCCGATGGTGTCCGCCGAGGTGTTGCCCAGTGTGTTTGATCAGGGCGATGCGCAGGTCATCTTTTCCGTCAACGCCGAGGACACCGAGCAATGAGCGCCCAATCCCTGAAACCGTGGTTGCTTGTCTCGGTGCTGCTCAATGTGTTTTTGATCGGCGGGGTGGGCGGTGGGTGGTACCACTGGGTGGCGAGTGCCAAGCCGGTGGAGGCGGTGGTCAACCAGCATGGGTTGCGGCAGGCGATGGTCAAGTTGCCCCCGGAACGGCGCAAGGAATTGCGCGCATTGCTGCGGCAGAACCGTGCGGACAGTCAGCCGTTGGTGATGGCGGGGCGGGAAGCGCGGTTGGGGGTGATCAAGCAACTGGAGGCGCCGACGTTGGACCGGGATGTGTTGGTGACGGAGTTGGCCAAGGCGCGGGAGGCGGATATGGCGTTGCGGGCGTTGGTGGATTCAACGTTGGCGCAGTTTGCCGCGACGTTGCCTCGGGAAGAACGGCAGAGGTTGGTGGAGGCGTTGTATTTGCGGGGGCAGGAAGGAGGGAAGAAGCCTCGGTCTTGAGTACAGGATTACGGCCAGCGTGTTTGACGGGGCGCCTAAGATCAATACCAAAAAGCAAGAGCACGCCGGCCTGTGTGGTTGGATCATAAGCAGGTACGTGTAGGCACTGGCTTGCCGGCGATGCTAGCGCCTCGGTGATGCGGCCAAGTGGATTCAGGGCTGCTTCGCAACTCTGCATTTGGACGGCCTTGCACCTCGACGTGTTGCAAGCGCTTGGGTACCTTGAGCACGGCGGCGTGCTGCCGTTTGTGATCCGCAAGACCGTGCAACGAACCCGCCCAGGAGCGCTCGATGATTGATCCCGCTGTACTGCAACAATTGGCCCCCGATGGCGTGCTGCGTGCTGCCATCAACTTCGGCAACCCGGTGCTGGCGCAACGCGGCGCGGGCGGTGAGCCACAGGGGGTCTCAGTGGCGTTGGCCAAGGCCTTGGCTGAAGAGCTGGGTGTCGAGTTGGCGCTGATCACCTTCGAGGCGGCGGGCAAGGTCTTTGCTGCGCTGGCCGAGGATGCCTGGCGCGTGGCGTTCCTGGCCATCGAGCCGGTGCGTGAGCAGGAGATCGCGTTCAGCGCACCCTACGTGGCGATCAAGGGCACCTACCTGGTGGCGACGGATTCGCCCTTTACCCACGTCGCCCAATTGGATGCAGCGGGTCGACGCATCGCCGTCGGCCAAGGCGCAGCCTACGACCTGTACCTGAGCCGTACGGTGGCGCACGCCGAGTTGGTACGGGCGCCCACGTCGGCGGCCGCGGTGGACTGGTTTATCGCGCAAGGGCTGGATGCGGCGGCGGGGGTGCGGGACTTTCTGCGCACCCGGGTGAGCGCACAATGGCGCCTGGTCGAGGATGACTTCATGACCATCCGCCAAGCCATGGCAGTACCGGTGGCACATGCAGCCGCTGCCGCGTTCGTCAGATCCTTTGTCGAACGGCAGAAAGAGAATGGTGGGGTAAAGCGAGGTCTCGAGGCCAGCGGGCAGAGCGCTGAATTACAGGCGACGTAGGAAGGATTTGACGATGTGCCGGGTGGCGTCGGTGGTGTCCAGGTCGTCCATGGCGCCATAGGGATGCCACTGGCAATCGATTATTTCATTGCAAGGTTTTGCATCGGCGAGGTTTACCACCGAAGCTTCGAACACGTGGTGCACGGTGTCGCGCGCCTTGAGCTCCTGCAGGTACAGCAAGCCGTCCACGTTCAACCCGGTCTCTTCTTCCAGCTCGCGGGCCGCCGCGCCGACCGGACGCTCGTTGCGTTCGACCTTGCCCCCCGGCAGCGCCCATTTTGATCTGGCCTTGCGCACGAAGAGGATATGCCCCTCGTGTTCGCAAATGACCGTGGCCCTAATTTTCATCGTCTGTGCCCCCGCAGTGGGATGAGTGTCATAAAAGTGTAATGCAATTGTCATGCTAAGTGGTTATGGCGCTGACGTGTGGGGATGTGGATACTGCCCGATTGATCAAAACGGACGAGGAGAGCAGATGAGCACCGTACGCTGGGGCATGATCGGCTGTGGCAGTGTCACTGAATTGAAGAGTGGACCCGCTTTCTACAAAGCGCCAGGTTCGGCGTTGGTGGCCGTGATGGGACGCCGTGAAGAGGCGGTGCGCGATTATGCGGCACGCCACGGCATCGCGCGCTTCTACACCGACGCCCAGGCACTGATCAACGACCCCGAGGTGGACGCGGTGTACATCGCTACGCCGCCGGACAGTCACCTCGAATACAGCCTGATGGTCGCGGCGGCCGGCAAGCATTGCTGCGTCGAGAAGCCCATGTCCCTCAATGCCGAGCAAAGCGCTTTGATGCAGCGCACCTTCGAGCGCGCCGGGTTGCATCTGTTTGTCTCCTACTACCGGCGTTCGCTGCCGCGCTTCCAGCAAGTGCGTGATTGGCTGCGGGACGGGCGGATTGGTGAGCTGCGCCATCTGACCTGGACCCTGTGCAAACCACCGGGCGCCGACGATGCCAGCGCCGCCAACTGGCGCACCGACCCGGCCATTGCCGGCGGTGGCTACTTTGCCGACCTGGCCAGCCATGGGTTCGACCTGTTCCAGTACCTGGCCGGCGACATCATCGAAGTCTCGGGCTTTACTGCGCGACAAGCCGAGCGCTATGCGGCCGAGGACGCCGTGACGGCGTGCTGGACCTTCAGTTCGGGCGCACTCGGCATGGGCTGCTGGAATTTCGTCGCAGACCGCCGTGAAGACCAGGTGGAGCTGATCGGCAGCCGTGGGCGCATCCGCTTCTCGGTCTTCGAAGACCAGCCCCTGCACCTTGAAGGTGAAACCAACGAGGTGCTGGAAGTGCCGTGCCATGCGCATATCCAATGGCATCACGTGCTGGCGATGAACGCGCATATTCGCGGCGATGCCGAGCACCCGTCACTGGGCATCGAGGCGCTGAAGACCGATCGCATCCTCGACAAGGTGCTACAACGTAACCCCAATCATCCGGGGTAAGCGCGATAGGGTTGTTGTTTTTGGAAGGAACGGACGGATGAAATACTGGATGGCGTTGTGGCTGGTACTGGCCACAAGTGCAGGGGCGGCCCCGCGTACCCAAGGTACGCCGGGGGAGTTTGATTTTTATGTGTTGTCGCTGTCGTGGTCGCCGACCTTTTGCCTGACGCACCCGGACAATGAACAGTGCTCGGGCAAGGGCTACGGTTTTGTATTGCACGGCTTGTGGCCGCAGTACGCACGGGGAGGGTGGCCGGCCTCATGCGCACCCCAAGCGCAGTTGACTCACGAAGCGATCGAGAAGGGCGCGGCCCTTTTCCCGACCCGGTCGCTGCTCAAGCACGAATGGGCCAAGCACGGCACGTGCACGGGGCTGGAGCCGTTGGCCTACCTGGAAAAAACCGACCAGGCATTGGGCGTGGTGACTATTCCGCAGCCGTTGCAGCCGTTCAATACGCCGCCGTCGCTGCAGGCCAGTGAGATCGAGGCGTTGTTTCGCGAGAGCAACCCGCGCATGGGCAACCATGGGCTGGCGGTGATCTGCAAAGGCAAGGTGCTGTCGGAGGTGCGGGTGTGCCTGACCAAGGACCTGGCGTTCGCCGGTTGCCCGCGTAGCGTAAAAACCCAGTGCCGCGACGGCGATATCCGCATCCCCGCCCAGCGCTAAGGCAGCATCGCCACGCGATAGCGCTCGTCAAAATCTTCGGCCAATTGCGCCAACGTGACCTCGCCCAGGCGCTTCAACAGCAGCGCCTGGGCTTGCTCGAAGGCGTCCGTCAGCGCGGCGTTCACCGCTTGTTCCACCAGGCATTCCGGGTGGTCAGTGGACAGGCCGATGGCAAATATCGACGGCGTGCCCAAGGCGTTGTGAATCTCCAGCAAGGTGATTTCACTCAACGGCTTGCCCAGGCTCCAGCCACCTTGATGGCCTTTTTCCGAGCGGACGTAGCCCTTTTCCTTGAGCAGCCCGAGTGTGCGCCGCACCACCACCGGGTTGGTGCCCAGCATCTGCGCGATGGTTTCCGACGTGGCGCGCTCTTCATGGCGACCCATATGGATCAGCACATGCAGCATGCGCGAAAGACGGGTGTCGTTTCTCATCAAGGGACCTCGGGTCAATTCAGCGCACAGTATCCTTCGCAACCTGAAAAGTTGCGAGACTCTTGACGGCGTATTTTTACGTAACTTATGGTGTGTCGTGAAAGCGCCTGGATAACCGGGGGCACACCGCATGGGGTCATTTTCATGATGTACGACGTAATCATCGTGGGCGGCAGCTACGCTGGCCTGTCCGCCGGCCTGCAATTGGCACGGGCGCGGCGCCAGGTGCTGGTGATCGATGCCGGGCAGCGGCGCAACCGCTTTGCAGCCACGTCCCACGGGTTTCTCGGTCAGGACGGGCAGACGCCAGCGATCATCGCCGCCGAAGGTCGTAGCCAGCTGATGGAGTACGCGACGGTCACGTGGGTGCAGGACCGCGTGGTTGAGGCCGAAGGCTTCAGCGTGCGCACCGAACATAACGGTACCTTTGAAGGCAAGCGCTTGATCCTCGCCACGGGTGTGGTCGACGTGCTGCCCGACATCGAAGGCCTGGAAGAACGCTGGGGCAAGCACGTATTCCACTGCCCTTACTGCCATGGTTATGAGCTGGATCAAGGCCGCATCGGGGTACTCGCGACCTCACCGCTGGCCATGCACCACGCGCTGATGCTGCCGGACTGGGGCACCACCACCTTGTTTACCAATGGCGTGTTTACCCCGGATGCCGAACAGCAGGCGCAGTTGGACCGTCGTGGGGTGCGTGTGGAAAGCGGGGCGGTACGAAGGATTTGCGGTGCGCGTGCCGACCTGGAATTGGACGATGGCCGGGTGTTCAATCTCGACGGTCTCTTCACGATGTCTCGCACGCACATCAGTCCATTGGCTGCACAGTTGGGGTGTGAGTTGGCCGACGGCCCCACTGGCCGTTACCTGCTCACC
Source organism: Pseudomonas pergaminensis (assembly GCF_024112395.2). Classification (NCBI taxonomy): domain Bacteria; kingdom Pseudomonadati; phylum Pseudomonadota; class Gammaproteobacteria; order Pseudomonadales; family Pseudomonadaceae; genus Pseudomonas; species Pseudomonas pergaminensis. The sequence continues at coordinate 2,706,176 of NZ_CP078013.2, forward strand.
AATGACATGCGCCAGACCTCCGTGCCTGGTGTGTTTGCCTGTGGCGATGCCTCCCTCGCCGCGGGTTCCGTGGCGCTGGCCGTGGCCGAGGGCGTGCGCGCCGGGGTGGGCGCGCATTTTTCCTTGATCAGTGGTTGAGGTAGACCGGGCTGGCAGTGGACAACGAGGCTTTCACCGCATGGGTCATGTCGGTGATCAGCACTTCTTCGCGGTCTTCGCTCAGGGCTTGCAGGGTGAGGGCGACGACTTCCTGCGGCGTGCTTTTGGGGGCTTGCACATCGGCGACCATGTCGGTGTCGATGTAGGCCGGGTGCACGCCGATGACCAGGGTGTTCTGCTCGCGCAACTCGCCTCGCAGGCCGTTGGTGAGGCCCCACTGGGCCGACTTGGAGGTGCTGTAGCCACCGGTGCCGGGAGGGCTCAGCCAGCTCAATACCGACAGCACGTTGATCAACGCGCCGCCGCCTTGCTTGGCCAGGATCGGCGCAAAGGCACGGCTGACGCGCAGGGTGCCAAAGGTGTTCACGTCAAAGTGCTGCTGCAGGTTCTCGACGCTGTCTTCGGCCAGCAACGAGCCGTACTTCAGGAACCCCGCGTTGTTGATCACCACGTCGACATCCGTGCAGTGCTCGGCGGCACGCTGCACGCTGGCCGGGTCGGTGATGTCCAGTGCAATCGGGGTGCTGCCGGGGATGTCGACGCTGTTGGGGTCACGCGCGCCGGCATAGACCTTGGCTGCACCGCCTTCCAGCAAGGCGTTGACGAAGGCTTTGCCCAGGCCGCGATTGGCGCCGGTGACCAGTACTACTTTTCCACGAATGTCCATGATGCGCTCCAGCCTGCGAAATAAGGGATGAATTTGGTTTAATAATGAAACCGTTTTTATCCTGAGCCTGTTGGTCCTATAATGCAACCTAATTTTACGCCTGCCTGGAGGGCCGACGATGAAACGCAAATGCCTGGAAGGCGACGGCTGCCCGGTGGCTCGCGCCTTGGACGTGGTGGGTGACTGGTGGACGTTGCTGATCATTCGCGACGCCTTCGCCGGGGTGACGCGCTTCGGTGATTTCCAGAAGCACTTGGGCGTGGCAAAAAACATCCTCGCCACACGGCTCAAGGACATGGTCGAGCAGGGCCTGTTGCACACCAGCGAAGTCGGCGCGCGCAGCGAATACCAGCTCACTGACAAAGGCCGCGCGCTCATGCCGGTGCTGGTGACGCTGGCGCAATGGGGCCAAGCCTTCACTGAGGCCGAGCATGTCAGCGCCCAGGTGCTGGATGCGCGCTCGCTCAAGCCGCTGCGTAACGTGCAGATCGTTGCCGAGGATGGGCGGGTGTTGGGCATCGGCGATATCGTCACGCAATCGCCACTGGCTTGATGCCGCACAGGCGCTAGACTCTAAGGAACGTCTCCCATTGGAAGGGACATCACTTGAGCGCCGATTTCGAGAGCAAGACAACATTCCAAGGGTTGACCTTCAAGCTGTACCGAGGAGAGGGCGCTGCACTGCTGGCATTCGACCTGGCCCCCGACCTCGCCACCGTCGATTTTGTCGGCTTCAGCATCGAAGTGCGTTACCCCGGCAGTACGCACTGGGGCGTGCTGCACAACCGGTTGCACTTCGACTACCCACCCACGCCCGAGCGCCCGCGTATTTTTCCGTCCACCGAGGCGCCGTTCCAGAAATTCCGCTGGATCCATGTGCCCAGCGAGATCCTGCCGGGCTATTACCGCTACCGGGTCACCGCCTGCTACATGCGCGCCGACGGCGTGCTGAGCAAGGGTGTGGGCGTGGAGGGGCAGGTCAGCCTCGAAGCGCAAACCCTCAACCAGTTCGTGAATATCGGCTTCACCCGAGGTTTTGCGTCGTCCCAGGCGTACGGCGACCGTTTCGATAATGAAACACGTATCCTGCCGCCGGCTCGCTCTGCACCCAGCGCCTACCTGGCGTTGGACATGGCGCCGTTCGAACGCAATTACCAATGGCTGGGGTTCGAGGCACGGCAGTTGATTCTGCAGGTGCTGGATCAAGTGGCCAACGATCCCGAGCTGACCCTTGATGCACTGATCTACGAAAGCAAGGAGCCCGACCTCCTGCGCCGCCTGGAACACCTCGGCCCGCGCCTGCGCGCAATCATCGATGACCATGGCGACCAGGGCGCCGCCGACAGCTGTGAAAACCTCAGCGCCACGCGCTTGAGCGCAGCCGGGGCGCAGGTCAAACGCTTGCATTTTTCCAGCCAGCAGCACAATAAGGTGCTGATTGTGCGCCGCGCCGGCAAGGCGATCCGCGTGCTGGGCGGCTCCACCAACTTTGCCCTGCGTGGTTTGTATATCCAGGCCAATAACGTGCTGTTGTTCGACGATGAAAGGGTCGCGGGCAAGTTTGCAGAGGTATTCGATGTTTACTGGCATTCGCCCGCGATGTTCCGCCAGCATCCGCTCGCGCAAAAGTGGTGGGTGGTGCGCGACGAGCCGGGCTCCAAAGTGTCGTTGTGCTTTGCACCCCATGCTGACAGCGCACTGTCCCTGGACCCCATCGCCACTAGCATCGAAAACGCCACCAGCTCGGTGCTGTATTCCATCGTGTTCCTCAGCCTGATCAACGGCAAAGTGCGCACCGCGCTGGATGAGTTGATGCGGCGCGCGCTGTTCTCCTATGGCGTGGCCCAGCGCACCGGCAAGCTGGCGGTGCGCAAGCCGGACGGCTCGGTGGGGCTGCTGCCGTTCGCTTACCTGGCGAGTAACGCGCCGGCGCCGTTCAGGTCGGAATGGTCGGGCAATGCGGGGAACATGGTGCACAACAAGTTTGTGGTCACCGACTTCAACGGCGCCAACCCCACGGTGTACACCGGGTCATCCAACCTGGCCGGGGGCGGGGAGAAGAACAACGGCGACCACCTGATCCGCATTGAAGACCGCAAGGTCGCCGTGGTGTATGCCATCGAGGCGTTGCGCCTATTTGACCACTTCCACTTTCGCGTCAATGCCAGCCAGCCCGGTGCGCTGCAGACCCTGCGCCTGGCCAAGCCACCGGCAGCGGGGCAAAAAACCTGGTTTGACGCCTACTACCGACCCGGTCATGTGAAGGCGCGGGACCGCGAGTTGTTCGTCAAATAGGCTCGGGTTGGCCATCCACCAACTGCTGGAACAGCGGCGTCAGCAGGTCGACCAACACCTGGGGATCGGCCTTGGCCAGTGCCGACAGTTCGAGCATTTGGCGCATCATCTGGAACCCGGAAACCAACGCCATCACCAGCGCCGCGCGCTCCTCGTGGTGAGCGCCCTTGAGGGCGGCGGCCATGGTCGCCTGGTGACCTTTTTCTACCTGTTCGCGGCCGATGATGGCGGCGCGTTTGCTGGAAGCCGAGTGCAGCATGATCAGGAAACCTTCCAGCGGCGTGCTGCCGGCTTCGGTGATGCTGACCAATGCGGTGGCGAGGGTGCGTCCGAGGTTTTGCGAAGGGAGGTTGCCTTCGGTGAGGATGATAGGGGTGGCCATGGTGTCGGCGATCACTTCGGCAAACAGCTGCTCCTTGGAGCCGAAGTAGCGGTTGACCAGCATCGCGGTCACCCCCGCGCCGGCGGCGATTTCACCTACGCCGGCGCCGTCATAGCCCGATTGGGCGAACGCTTTGCGCGCGGAGAGCAAGATGGCTTCGCGCGTGACGGCGGCGTTGCGCCGTCGTGGAATGGGGTTGGGCATTGGCGTCCTGACGTGGCTGGAAACGGTGGGCGCGCAGGTGATGCGCGCCGACAGGGTACAGGGTCTATTTGCCGTCGAGGAAGCCCAGCAATGCCGCATTGAACAACGCCGGGTCCTGCAGGAAGGCAAAGTGGCTGGTATTGGGCAGGATCAACAGGCCCGCACCGGGAATGGTCGCGGCCATGTACTCGGTGTGTTCGCGCTTGATCGCCTCGTCATGGTCGCCATCGGCAATCAGGATCGGCGTCTTGATGCTTTGCAGTTGCGCGTCGGTCCAGTTCGGTTGGCTGGCCCACATGTGGCTGATCTGTTCGACAAACGCGTCGTACTCTTTCGGCGTTGGCGACAGCTTGCCGTACTCCTTGCCCGCGCGTTCGATGAAGGCCGCGAAGGTCGGGTTCTTCTCGACGCCATCCTTCACCCCGGCAGTCTGGGTGTTGGCGGCGAAGGCGAACACTTTGCCGATACGGTCCGGGTGACGCAGGGCCAGGTCGATGCCGATGATGGCGCCGTCGCTCCAGCCGACGATATCGGCGCGGGGGATTTTCAGGCTGTCGAGCACGGCGACCACGTCGTCGGCCATCAGGTCGTAGCCGTAGGGTTTGTCGTCCCGCGAGCTGCGCCCGTGGCCACGGCTGTCGATACTGATCACCGTGTGCTTGGCGGCCAGCGCCTTGACCTGGTTGCCCCAGTAATCGGAGTTGGACAAACCACCGTGCAGCAGCACCACCGGCGAGCCATGGCCGGTGCGGGTGTAATAGACCTTGATGCCGTTGACGGCGGCGTAGCCGCCCTTGGCGCCAGCCACGGGGGCGGGCGTTGGCGGCAGGGTTTCCCAGCGTTCAGCGGCTTGGGCCGCAGAAAAACACAGCATCAGGCAGGCGGCTGCCAACAGGCGACGTGACATAGCGGTTCCTTTTTTGTGTTGAGGGGGGCTGAACTCTAGCATCGGCTGCGGCCCGGCAAATACGCATTTTTGCCTATCAAAACCTGCCGTTCGAAAGAAAAAAATGCAGTTATATCAATGGAATAAAAGCGTCTAAAAGCACCTTGTGGGCAATCAGGCTGTTGGCACAATCGATCAGCGTTTCGCGGGCCGGGCGTGTGTGCCAGCCGAGCATGACGCGGGCTTTTTCGGCTGTGTGGCGATGTTGGCGGCCGAGGTTGGGGGGCAGGCCGCGCAGGAGCGGATCGAAACGTGCCAGCAGGCGCAGCAGCCAATCGGGGATATTGCGGGTGGGCACCTGGATGGCCGCTTCGTCTAGATGGTCAGGCTGCCGCTGGGACATGTCGGCCATCCACGGGAATTGCGGCGATCGTCTACAAAATAATTCGACGAGGGTTATTTTGTTCAATACCCCGCTCTTGATGCGCTTTACCGTGGGCCCATCGTCACTCGTTCGAATAAGAAGGAATTGCAATGAGCTTGATCGTTTCCATGGCTGCGTTTGCGTTGGCCACCTCCATCACACCGGGACCTGTGAATGTGGTCGCCCTGAGTTCAGGGGCGCGCTTCGGTTTTGTGGCGAGCCAGAAACACGTGTTTGGCGCGGCGGCGGGTTTTACCTTGTTGCTGGTATTGATCGGCCTGGGCTTGCATGAAGTGCTGCTGCGCTGGCCGATCCTGACTCAGTTGATCCAGTGGGGCGGGGTGGTCTTCCTGCTGTACATGGCCTGGAAGCTGGCAGTGGACGATGGCCGGCTGGATGCCGATGGCACCGCCACCGCGCCGTCGATGCTGTATGGCGCAGTCATGCAATGGCTCAACCCCAAGGCATGGCTGGCCTGCGTCGCGGGGATGGGGCTGTTTGTGGCCGACGGTGATGCGCAGCAAGTGTGGCTGTTCGCGAGCCTCTACCTGGTGATCTGCTACCTGTCGGTGGCGTGCTGGGCCTATGCCGGGACGTTTCTGCGCCGCTACCTGGGCAACCCCCAGGGCGTGCGTGTGTTCAACCGCTCAATGGCCGCGTTGCTGGTGGCCAGTGTGGGTTATTTGCTGATGGCTTGAGCAGGTCGCGGTACTGCCCGGGCGTGGCGGCGAAGTGCAGCTTGAACGCGCGCTGGAAATGCGCCTGGTCGGCAAAGCCGGCGGCCAGGGCGACCTCGGCGATCAGCTCGCCGTTACGCAACTGGGCGCGGGCAAACTGGATACGCTGGTTCACCAGGAACGCATGGGGCGTCAGCCCGTAATACTGCTTGAACGCGCGAATCAGGTAGGACGGCGATAACTCGGCAGCCAGGCAGATATCTTCGAGTTTCAACGCCTGGGTGCAATGGGCGCGGATGAACTCGGCGGCGCGTTCCAGCTTGTGGTTGACCTCACGTGGCGGCGTGTCGGAGGGGTTGAGGCGCTGTTGCACTTCACTAAAGTAACTCACCAGCGCACTTTGCTTTTGCAGGTGTTCAGCTTGCGTGTCCACCAGTGTGCGGTAGAGCGCCAACAGCCCGCGATACAACACGGGGTCGCACGTGTAAGGGGTGTTGAACGCTCGATAGCCCTGGTCGGTGCTGAACCCCAGTTGGTATTGCAGGTCGGTCAGCCAGGGCGTATCGAGGTACAGCATCTGATAAGACCAGTGCTCGTTATCGATGGGGTTGCAGGCGTGCACATCGCCTGGGTTCATCAACACCACGGTGCCGGCGCTGATCTGGAAGGTCTGCGCGCCGTAGTGGTAATAGCTGCGCCCCAGGGTCACCGCACCGATGGAGAAGTGTTCGTGGGCGTGCCGACCGTAGGTGACCTTGCGTCCGTCGGCGATGGTGCGCGCTTCGATGAACGGCAGGCGCTCGTCGCGCCAGAACTGCGGCGCGTGCGCGGGATGCATGGGGGTGTTCGGCAGCATGGTGGCGGTTCCGTCCCTTGAGAGATCGAAGGAGGATCATTGCACAGGCTGCCACAAGTTTCAGGTGCTTAAGCGCGGCTGCTGCACGTTTGGCAAGAGAGCAAGCTCCCTTGCCACCGGTTAGCGTTCGAGCCTAGAAGTCCCACTTGGTCGCCAATTGCAGGCTACGCGGTTCGCCGTAGAAACCGGTGCCGAAGTTGCCCAGGCCCGTGTAGTACGTTTTGTCGAACAGGTTCTTCACGTTGAGCGTGGTGCTCAGGTGGTCGTTGAAGCGGTAGCGCGCCATCAGGTCCACCAGGTAGTAGCTGTCCTGGGTGATGCGTGAGTTGTGGCCGAAGTTGACCGTGTCATTCGGGTCCGGCTGGAACACATTGCCGAAGAATTCGCTCTGCCAGTTCACGCCGCCGCCGACGGTGACGTTCTCGAGGGCGCCGGGCAGGCGGTAAGTGCTGAACAGGCGCACCACTTGCCGTGGCGTGGTGGTTTGCAGCACCGAGCTGTAGACGTAGCCGTCATTGGCGTCGCGGGTGTGTTGGTAAGTGTAGCCGGCGGAGACGTTCCAGCCGTCCAGCACTTCACCCGACAACTCCGCTTCGAAGCCCTTGGTGGTGGCGCCGGCGATGGCGCGGTACACCGAGTCGGTCTCGAAGCCCGAGACGTACTCGGCAACATTGTCCTGCTCAATGCGAAACGCTGCAAAGCTGGCGTTGAGGCGGCCGTCGTAGAACGCGGCCTTGATCCCGGCTTCGTAGGTATCGCCTTCGATCGGATCAAGCAGTTTGCGGTCGGCGTCCTTGCTGGTTTGCGGGCGGTAGATCTGGGTGTAGCTGGTGTACACCGACCAGGTGTCGTTGAGGTCATAGACGATGCCGGCGTACGGCGTGACCACGCCGCTCTGGTGGTAGGTGGTGCGGTTGTCGGCCTTGGTCGGGTCGTAGAAGTCGGTGGTGTCGGTGCCGCTGAACGTGCTCACGCGGGTGCCGAGGATCACCGACAAATCATCGGTGGGTTTCAGGCGCGTGGCCAGGTACGCCCCGGTCTGGCGCTGCACGATATCGTTCTGGCCGCTGCGCGGGATGTCCGGCTTGGCGTATTCGCCGTGCCAGTCGAAGATACTGCCGCCCACCGGTGGGTAGATCGAGCCGTACACCGGCACGTCCTGTTTAGAGCGGGTGGCCATGAAGCCCATGATCAACTCGTGCTCGCGGCCAAACAGGCTGAACGGCCCGCTGAGGTTGACGTCCAGGGTGTTCTGCACCTGGTCGCCCTTGTACTTGCCCATGAACATGTACATGTTCTCGCCGCTGACCGGGTCCGGGTTGCCACCGCTGGCGGACGCGAGCAGGGTGTCGTGCTGGCTGCGCTTGCGGTCGAGGCTGACCTTGAGCGACCAGTCATTCGCCAGCTTCTGCTGCACCGAGGCGAAGAGCGTCTGGTTGGTGAAATCGCGGCGGCTCCAGTCGGCGGCTGGGTTGAACGAACGCGAGAAGTGGGTGCGCGAACCGTCGCTGAAATACATCGGGAAACCGGTCCAACTGGCGCCGCGTGAGCGCGTGTCCTGCTGGTCGATGCCGAAGGTCAGCAGGGTGTCGGGCGTCAAGTCGGCTTCGAGGATGCCGTAGGCGATGTCCTTGGTGTGCTGGTAGTGGTCCAGGTACGACTGGCGGTCCTGGTACACGCCGACAAAACGCCCGCGCACATTGCCGGACTCGGTCAGCGGGCCGGAGAGGTCGCCTTCGGTGCGGTAGTTGTCCCAGGAACCGAAGGTCTGGGTCACCGAGGCCTTGAACGCCGCCGTGGGTTTCTTGCGGATCAGGTTGACGGTGGCCGACGGGTCGCCGGAGCCGCTCAGCAGGCCGGCCGAGCCCTTGATGATTTCCAGGTGGTCATACACCGCCATGTCGGTGCTGGTGGTGCCGTAGTCATACACGCCGTCGTAGGTGGAGTTGACGCCGTCATACTGGAAATTGGTGATCGGCAAGCCCCGGCTGGAGAACTCCCAGCGCTCGCTGTCGTAGTTCTGCACGCTGACGCCAGGGGCGCGGCGCAGGGTGTCGGCGATGTTCGTGGAGCCCTGGTCGTCCATCTGCTGGCGGGTGATCACCGTGACCGATTGCGGGGTTTCGCGCATCGACAGCGGCAGGCCGGTGGCCGACGCCATGGAACCGGTGGTGTACGAATGCGTGTCTTCGGTGGTCGCGCCCAGGCCCTGGCCGGAGATCGTGGTGGCGCCCAGTTCCAGGGCGCCGCTGTTGGCTGGAATCGGCTCCAGCACGTAGCTGTTGTTGCCCTGGGCGACGGCCTGCAAGCCACTGCCTTGCAACAGGCGCTGCAAACCGCTGGCGGGGGTGTAGCTGCCATTCAGGCCGGGGCTGGTTTTACCGGCGGCGAGGTTGTTGTGGCCTGCGATGAAAAGGCCGGACTGCTCGGCAAAGCTGTTCAACACACTGACCAGGGAGCCGGCGGCGATCCGGTAGTTGCGAGTGGCTTCCTGGGTGGCGGCTGATTCGGCGGCGTAGGCCGCCGGCGCGCCGAGGCAAAACAGCGACGTGGCCAGCGCCAATGGGCGCAGCGCAAAACGAGCAGGTTGCGACATGAAGGGTTCCCTTTGGATCAAATCGATCGGCGAAATAGAGCGTCTGCAGGGTTAACCGAACGAGTGTGGGAAAAGGGAACTGACATTCAGCGTTTTTTTACTTTGGCCCGACAGTGACCCACCAGGGCATCGGCTTGTCGACGCGAATCGGCAGCGCCGCTTGCAACAGGTGCAGGGCGTGATCGCTGTCGATCAGCGGGAATGAACCCATCACCGGCAGTTGCGCCACAGCCGGGTCGCAGCCCAGGTGGCCGGGGCGATAGCGGTTGAGTTCGGCGATCAATTGGCCCAGCGGGAGGTTGTCCGCCAACAGTACGCCACGGCTCCAGGCTTCACGGGCCGGGGAGGCCGGTGCAGTAGGGGCGAAGCCGTCGCGCGTAAAGGACACCTGTTGGCCGGCTTCGAGGATGCGCGCCTGCGCGTCGTGCGTGGTGACCTGCACCCGCCCTTCGAAGACGTTGAGCTGGGTGTGATGCTCGCCGTGCAGCACACTGAATCGTGTCCCCAGCGCCTGCATACGCCCGTGTTCGGTGTCCACCAGGAATGGCCGGCTGGCGTCCTTGGCCGTGTCGATCAGCACTTCGCCAAAGCGCAACTGCAACAACCGTTGTAGCCCATCAAAACGCACATCCAACGCACTCAAGGCGTTCAGCCACACATGGCTGCCGTCGGCCAGCAGCGCATCGCGCGTCTCGCCGCTGCCGGTGGCGTAGTCCGCACGCCAGCCGCCTACCAGTCGAGGCAGGGCGGTCGTGCGCCAGGTGCCCCAGGCCAGTGTCGAACCGGCACACAGCACCAACAGCGTCTTGAGGGCCTGGCGCCGCGAACTGCGCAACGCCCGGCTGGCGCCTTGGGGTTGTTCCATCAAGGGCGCAAAGCGTTGGCTGACCCGCTCTACATACTGCCAGGCCGCCAGGTGCTCGGGGTTCTGTGCCACCCAGGCTTGCCAACGCTGGTGTTCCTGGTTGCTGGCCGGGTCCTGCAGGCGCACGTACCAGTGCGCCGCCTGCTCCAGGCTGGCATGGCTGAGGGTGCCGGAAGTGTTCATTGCACCAGCATCCCGTCGAGTTCGGCTTCAAGGATGGCGCAGTGCAGCAGGGCCTGGGCCATGTATTTCTTGACCATGCGTTCACCCACGCCCAGGTGCTCGGCGATCTGTTTGTAGGGTTGGCCGTGCAACTGGGCGAGCAGGAAGGCTTCGCTGACTTTCTTCGGCAGGCGCGCGAGCATGGCGTCTACTTCGTAGAGGGTCTCGACGATGATTGCGCGTTGTTCCGGTGAAGGTTGGATGGCTTCCGGGCACAGGGCCAGGCTCTCCAGCCAGGCTTTTTCGAGCTGACGGCGGCGCCAGTGGTCGATGCACAAGCCACGGGCGATGGTGGCCAGGTAGGAGCGCTGGCGCAGGTGATCGGTCTCGACCGGAGGCCGGTTGAGGATACGGATAAACGTGTCGTGGGCCAGGTCGGCGGCATCCCAACGGTCGTTCAAGCGGCGCCGTAACAGGCCGAGCAGCCAGCTGTGGTGGGTGCCGTAGAGGTGGGTGAAAGAGGTCGACACGATTTCCATCCAGCGCAAAAGGATTGGCGTAAATAAGAATTGGTCGCGATTAAAGCAAAGGGGGCGCGTGCGCGCAAATGATATTGAATGGCTGTTATGGGGGAGCGGGCTTGCCCGCGATGGCGGCGCATCAGTCGATGAATGTATAGGGTGGCCCGCCGCTAACGCAGGCGAGCCAGCTCCCGCATTTTGGGTCAGGCGGGTACGAGGAACGCGGCCTCCAGCAGCTGACGGGTGTAGGCATGCTGCGGATCGGCGAAAATCGCCTGGGCATCGCCTTGCTCCACCACCTGCCCATGTTTGACCACCATCAACTGGTGACTCAAGGCTTTGACCACCGCCAAGTCATGGCTGATAAACAGGTACGTCAGGTTGTACTTGGCCTGCAGGCTGCGTAGCAGTTCCACCACCTGGCGTTGCACCGTACGGTCGAGGGCCGAGGTGGGTTCGTCGAGCAGGATCAGGCGTGGCTTGAGCACCAGTGCGCGGGCGATGGCGATGCGTTGGCGCTGGCCGCCGGAGAATTCGTGGGGGTAGCGGTGCCGGGATTCCGGGTCCAGGCCCACCTCCTTGAGTGCTGCGATAATCGCGACTTCCTGCTCGGCCGGTGTACCCATCTTGTGGATGCGCAGGCCTTCACCGACGATCTCGCTGACGCACATGCGCGGGCTCAGGCTGCCGAACGGGTCCTGGAACACCACCTGCATTTCCCGGCGCAGCGGGCGCACCTGCTGCTGGGTCAGCTTGTCCAGTTGCTGGCCTTCGAAGCGGATCCCGCCCTTGCTGGCGATCAACCGCAAAATCGCCAGGCCCAGGGTGGATTTGCCCGAGCCGCTTTCGCCAACGATGCCCAGGGTCTGCCCCTGGGGCAGGCTGAAGTTGATACCGTCCACCGCCTTGACGTAGTCGACGGTGTTGCGCAAAAAGCCTTTTTTGATCGGGAACCACACCTTGAGGTCATCGACTTCCAAAAGCGGCGCGCCCACCGCGTTGTTGGCGGGCCCGCCACTGGGCTCGGCCGCAAGCAGTTCCTGGGTGTAGGGATGCTGGGGCGACTGGAACAGCGTCTCGCAGTCCGCCTGTTCGACGATGCAACCCTTCTGCATCACGCACACGCGGTGGGCGATGCGCCGCACCAGGTTAAGGTCATGGCTGATCAACAGCAGCGCCATGCCCAGGCGCGCCTGCAACTCCTTGAGCAATTCCAGGATCTTCAGTTGCACCGTCACATCCAGCGCCGTGGTCGGCTCATCGGCAATCAGCAGTTCTGGCTCATTGGCCAATGCCATGGCGATCATCACCCGCTGGCGCTGGCCGCCGGACAACTCATGGGGCAGGGCCTTGAGGCGCTTGTGCGGTTCGGGAATGCCCACCAGTTCCAGCAACTCCAGGGTGCGCTGGGTGGCGACCTTGCCGGTGAGCCCCTTGTGCAGGCCCAGCACTTCATTGATCTGCTTCTCGATGTTGTGCAGCGGGTTCAAGGAGGTCATCGGCTCCTGGAAGATCATCGCAATGCGGTTGCCGCGAATGTGGCGGATGGTTTTTTCTTTCAGCGTGAGCAGGTCCTGCCCGGCATAGTTGATGGTGCCGGAGGGGTGCCGCGCCAGCGGGTAGGGCAGCAGGCGCAGGATCGAGTGGGCCGTCACCGATTTGCCCGAGCCGCTTTCGCCCACCAGCGCGATGGTTTCGCCGCGCTTGATGTCGAAGCTGACGTTGTTCACCACACGGTGGTGATGGTCGCCCGTGACAAACTCGACGGAGAGGTCGCGGATTTCGATCAGATTGTCCTGATTCATCTCATTTCCTCGGGTCGAAGGCATCGCGAGCGGACTCGCCGATAAACACCAGCAAACTCAACATGATCGCCAGCACGGCAAAGGCACTCATGCCCAGCCACGGCGCTTGCAGATTGGATTTGCCTTGGGCCACCAGTTCACCCAGCGATGGCGAGCCAGCCGGCAAACCAAAGCCGAGGAAGTCCAGGGCGGTGAGGGTGCCGATGGCGCCGGTGAGGATGAACGGCATGAAGGTCATGGTCGACACCATCGCATTCGGCAAAATGTGGCGGAACATGATCGCGCCGTTCTGCATGCCCAGGGCCCTGGCGGCGCGCACGTATTCCAGGTTGCGTCCGCGCAGGAACTCGGCGCGTACCACGTCCACCAGGCTCATCCACGAAAACAGCAGCATGATCCCCAGCAGCCACCAGAAGTTGGGCTGCACGAAACTGGCGAGAATGATCAGCAAGTACAACACCGGCAACCCGGACCATATTTCCAGGAACCGCTGCCCCGCCAGGTCGACCCAGCCGCCATAGAAGCCCTGCAAGGCCCCGGCGATCACGCCGATGATCGAGCTGAGCACTGTCAGCGTCAGGGCAAACAGCACCGACACACGGAAGCCGTAGATGACCCGCGCCAGTACGTCGCGGCCTTGGTCGTCGGTGCCCAGCAGGTTCACGGAAGAGGGCGGCGCCGGGGCGGGCACCTTGAGGTCGTAGTTGATGCTCTGGTAGCTGAACGGGATCGGCGCCCATAAGGTCCAGGCGTCTTTGGCCTTGAGCAGTTCCTGGATATACGGGCTCTTGTAGTTGGCCTCCAGCGGGAACTCGCCGCCAAAGGTGGTCTCCGGGTAGCGCTTGAGCGCCGGGAAGTACCAGCCACCGTCGTAGTGCACCGCCAGGGGCTTGTCGTTGGCGATCAGCTCGGCGCCCAGGCTCAGCACAAACAGGATCAGGAACAGCCACAGCGACCACCAGCCACGTTTGTTGGCCTTGAACCGTTCGAACCGGCGGCGATTGAGGGGGGATAGATTCATCTCAATGCTCCCGGCTGGCAAAGTCGATACGCGGATCGACCAAGGTGTAGGTGAGGTCGCCGATCAGTTTCACAATCAGCCCCAGCAGGGTGAAGATGAACAACGTGCCGAACACCACCGGGTAGTCGCGGTTGATCGCCGCTTCAAAGCTCATCAGGCCCAGGCCGTCGAGGGAAAAGATCACCTCCACCAGCAACGAACCGGTGAAGAAAATGCCGATAAACGCCGAAGGGAAGCCGGCGATTACCAGCAACATCGCATTGCGGAACACATGGCCGTACAGCACGCGGTGGTTGGTCAGGCCCTTGGCCTTGGCGGTGATCACGTACTGCTTGTTGATCTCGTCGAGAAAGCTGTTCTTGGTCAGCAGGGTCATGGTGGCAAAGTTGCCGATCACCAAGGCCGTGATGGGCAGCGCCAGGTGCCAGAAGTAATCGAGGACCTTGCCGCCCCAGCTCAGCTCGTCGAAGTTGTTCGACGTGAGCCCGCGCAGGGGGAACCAGTCCAGGTAACTGCCACCGGCAAACACCACGATCAACAGGATCGCAAACAGGAACGCCGGGATCGCGTAGCCAACGATGATCGCCGAACTGGTCCACACATCGAAATGGCTGCCGTGCCGCCTGGCCTTGGCGATCCCCAGGGGGATGGACACCAGGTACATGATCAGCGTGCTCCATAACCCGAGGGAGATGGACACCGGCATCTTTTCCTTGATCAGGTCGATGACCTTGGCGTCACGAAAGAAGCTGTCGCCGAAATCCAGCTGGGCGTAGTTCTTGACCATGATCCACAGGCGTTCCGGCGCCGATTTGTCGAAGCCGTACATCTTCTCGATTTCTTTGATCAGCGCCGGGTCCAGGCCCTGGGCGCCTCGGTAGCTGCTGGAACCGGCCACCGACACCTCGGCACCGCCGCCGGCAATGCGGCTGGTGGCGCCTTCAAAGCCTTCGAGCTTGGCGATCATCTGTTCCACCGGGCCCCCGGGGGCGGCCTGGATGATGACGAAGTTGATCAGCAGGATCCCGAACAGCGTGGGGATGATCAGTAACAGGCGGCGAAAGATATAGGCCAGCATTTAATCGCCTCCGCTCGCCGGATCGGCGTGCGTGCTCGTGTCTAGGGGAATGGCAGGCTTGGCGTCGGGTTTGGCCCACCAGGTGGCCGTGCCGACGTCGTAGCGCGGCGGGACTTTGGGGTGGCCCAGGTGGTCCCAGTACGCGACGCGGAAGGTCTTGATGTGCCAGTTCGGGATCACGTAGTAGCCGAACTGCAACACGCGGTCCAGGGCCTTGGCATGCGCCACCAGGCTTTTGCGCGAATCGGCGTCGATCAGCTCTTCCACCAACTGGTCGATGGCCGGGTCCTTGAGGCCCATGTAGTTGCGGCTGCCAGGTTTGTCGGCGCTGGAAGACTTCCAGAACTCCCGTTGTTCATTGCCCGGCGAGGTGGACTGCGGGAAGCTGCCCACCAGCATGTCGAAGTCCCGCGAGCGAATGCGGTTGACGAACTGCGAGACGTCCACCCGGCGGATCACCAGGTCGATCCCCAGGTCAGCCAGGTTGCGCTTGAACGGCAGCAGGATGCGTTCGAACTCGGTCTGGGCCAGCAGGAACTCGATTTTCACCGGCTTGCCAGTGGTGTCGACCATCTTGTCGTCGACGATGCGCCAGCCGGCTTCCTGCAGCAGTTGGTAGGCTTCGCGTTGCTGGGTGCGGATCATGCCGCTGCCGTCGGTCTTGGCCGGTTCGAACGCCTGGGTGAAGACTTCGGGCGGGATCTTGTCGCGCAGGGGCTCGAGGATTTTCAGCTCATCTGGACCTGGCAGGCCGGTGGCGGCCATCTCCGAGTTTTCGAAGTAACTGCGGGTGCGGGTGTAGGCACCGTTGAACAGCTGCTTGTTGCTCCACTCGAAATCCAGCAACAGGCTGATGGCCTTGCGCACCCGCACGTCCTGGAACATCGGTTTGCGCATGTTGAACACGAAGCCCTGCATGCCGGTGGGGTTGCCGTTGGGGATTTCTTCCTTGATCAGGCGACCCTGGGCCACCGCCGGGATGTTGTAGGCGTTGGCCCAGTTCTTGGCGCTGAATTCCAGCCAGTAGTCGAACTGCCCGGCCTTCAAGGCTTCCAGGGACACGGTGCTGTCGCGGTAATAGTCGGTGATGCGGTTATCGAAGTTGTAGAAACCCTTGGCGACCGGCAGGTCCTTGGCCCAGTAGTCCTTGACCCGCTCGTAGCGGATCATGCGCCCGGCCTTGACCTCGGCGACCTTGTACGGCCCGCTGCCCAGCGGCACTTCAAGGTTGCCCTTGGCGAAGTCGCGGGTCGCCCACCAATGCTTGGGCAATACCGGCAGTTGGCCGAGGATCAGCGGCAATTCGCGGTTATTGGTGCGCTTGAACTTGAACAGCACCTTCAGCGGGTCCTCGGCGACCACTTCGTCGACGTCGGCGTAATAGGTGCGGTAGATCGGCGAGCCTTCCTTGATCAGTTCCTGGAAGGTAAACACCACATCTTCGGCGCGGATCGGGTGGCCGTCGTGGAAGCGTGCTTCGGGGCGCAGGTAGAAGCGCACCCAGCTGTTGTCCGGGGCTTTTTCGATCTTGCCAGCGACCAGTCCGTACTCGGTGATGGGTTCATCCAGGCTCTGCATGGCCAGGGTGTCGTAGATCAGGCCGAGGTTGTCGGCCGGTACGCCCTTGCTGATGTAGGGGTTGAGGCTGTCGAAACCACCCATGGCCGACTCTCGGAACGTGCCGCCCTTGGGCGCATCCGGGTTGACATAGTCGAAGTGCTTGAAGTCGGCGGGGTATTTCGGCGGCTCGTTGTAGAGCGTCAACGCATGTTGCGGGGCGGCTTGGGCCACGGTGCACAGCAGCAGGCCACCGAGCAGGGCAGTACGCAAAGACATCATTGGGCTTTCTCCGAAGCTTTCAGCCACCATGCGCTCAGGCCCAGGCTGTAAGGCGGCGTGGTGACAAAGGCGAACCGGTTGCGGTACGCCAAGCGATGATAGTTGAGGTACCAGTTGGGAATGCTGTAGTGCTGCCACAGCAGCACCCGGTCCAGGGCACGGCCGGCGGCCAGTTGTTCCTCGCGGGTCTTGGCAGCCAGCAGGTGTTCCAGCAGGTGATCGACAACCGGGTTGGCGATGCCTGCGAAGTTCTTGCTGCCCTTGATCGCGGCCTGGCTGGAGTGGAAATACTGCCACTGCTCAAGGCCCGGGCTCAGGGTCTGGTTGAGGGTGATCAGGATCATGTCGAAGTCGAATTGATCCAGGCGTTGCTTGTACTGGGCGCGGTCGACGGTACGCAGGCGCGCGTCGATGCCGATGCTGATCAGGTTCTCGACGTAGGGCTGCAGGATGCGCTCCAGGTTCGGGTTGACCAGCAGAATCTCGAACCGTAGCGGTTGGCCGTCCTTGTTGAGCAGGCGCTGGCCGGAAAGCTTCCAGCCGGCGTCGCTGAGCAGCGCCAGCGCACGGCGCAGGGTTTCGCGGGGGATGCCACGCCCGTCGGTCTGGGGCAGGCTGAACGGCTGGGTAAACAGGTTGGCCGGCAACTGCTCGCGGTAGGGCGAGAGCATCAGCCACTCATGGCCGGTGGGCACACCGGTCGCGGCGAATTCGCTGTTGGGGTAGTAGCTCAAGGTGCGCTTGTAGGCGCTGCTGAACAGGGTGCGGTTGGTCCATTCGAAGTCGAACATCAGCCCCAGGGCTTCACGCACCTTGGTCTGGCTGAAGGTGGGCCGCCGGGTGTTCATGAACAGGCCCTGGCTCTGGGTCGGGATCTGGTGGGCGATCTGCGCCTTGATCACGTCGCCACGGTTCACCGCGGGGAAGTTGTAGCCATTGGCCCAGTTCTTGGCCTGGTGCTCTATGTAGATATCGAACTCGCCGGCCTTGAAGGCTTCGAAGGCCACGTCGCTGTCGCGGTAGAACTCCACCTCGACCTTGTCGTAGTTATAGAAACCCTGATTGACCGGCAGGTCCTTGCCCCAGTAATCCTTGACCCGTTCGAACACCAGTTGCCGGCCAGGCGTGACTTTGCTGATGCGGTACGGCCCGCTGCCCAGTGGCGGTTCAAAAGTGGTGGCCTTGAAATCGCGGTTTTTCCAATAGTGTTGGGGCAATACCGGCAACTCGCCCAGGCGCAGGATCAGCAACGGGTTGCCGGCGCGCTTGAACACAAAGCGGATGCGGTGCCGGTTGAGGATATCCACCCGTGCCACTTCCTGCAGGTTGGTGCGGTACTGCGGGTGGCCTTCGGTCAGCAGGGTGCGATAGGAAAACTCCACGTCATAGGCGGTGATCGGCTTGCCATCGTGAAAGCGCGCTTCCGGGCGCAGGTTGAACACCACCCAGCTGCGGTCCTCGCTGTATTCCACCGACTGGGCGATCAACCCATAGCTGGAGGTGGGTTCATCGCCGGAAGGCGCGTACAGGCCGGTGCCGACCATCAACGGCTCGTTCAGCTCATTGACGCCGTATTGCAGGAAGTTGGGCGTGGAAACCGGGCTGGAGCCCTTGAAGGTGTAGGGGTTGAGGGTGTCGAAGGTGCCAAAGGCCATGACCCGCAATGTCCCGCCTTTCGGCGCTGCAGGGTTTACCCAATCGAAGTGGGTGAATTTGGCCGGGTACTTGAGGCTGCCGAACTGTGCATAACCGTGGCTTTCGGTAATCGTCGCGTTCGCAGCAAAGCTCAAGGCCAGACTTATTAGTAGAAGGAGGGGACGCTTCAAGTCAGGGATCCGATCCAGGCGGCTTGGGCTTTATGATCGGTACAGTAACAGCTTGTTCCGGTTGGAAAAAGCCGGTCGGCTGACGGAGATTCCATGTGGCGCTGGCTTGCGTGGTGAGCGGGCTTGCTGTGGTGAGCGGGCCTGCCCCGCGCAGAGCTGCGCAGCAGCCCCGTTGGCTATACGCATTGTTCCAGACAAAATGCATTGCATGGTTTTAGGGCTGCTGCGCAGCCCAGCGCGGGGCAAGCCCGCTCACCACAAAGCCCGCTCACACAAACAAGCTTTGTTTGTCAGTCAGCGTGGCCCGGAAACCACCAGCATCTGCCCCGGCTTGAGCGCCTGGCCAGTACGCGGGTTCCAGCGCTTGAGATGTTGCATCTCAACGTTGAAGCGCTTGGCGACGATGTACAGCGAGTCGCCTTTCTTGACCTTGTATTGCACCGGCTTCTTGCTGTCGGCCTTGGCCACCAGCTTGCGCGTGTCCTGCATCACCAGGGTCTGGCCGACCTTGAGGGCCTGGCCGTTGAGCTTGTTCCAGCGCTGCAGGTCATGCACATCGACCTTGTTGGCCTTGGCGATCAGCGTGAGGTTGTCGCCACTGCGCACCTTGTAGCTGCGGGTACGCCCGGCCACGCGCGCGGTCTCGACTTCGTCGAACACCTGCTTTTTAGGGCGCATCGCCAGCAATTCTTCCGGCTTCATCGTCGAAAGGGTGCTGGTGAGCAATTGCGCCTTGGAGCTTGGCACCAGCAAATGCTGAGGGCCGTCCAGGGTGGTGCGTTGCTTCAGGGCCGGGTTGAGCTGGAACAGTTCGTCTTCGTCGATTTCGGCCAGCGCGGCAACCCGGGACAGGTCCATGCTTTGCTTGACTTCAACCACTTCGAAGTACGGTGTGTTGGCAATCGGGTTGAGGTTGACGCCATAGGCCTCGGGCGCCAGCACCACCTGGGACAGCGCCAGGAACTTGGGCACGTAGTCCTTGGTTTCCTGGGGCAGCGGCAGGTTCCAGTAGTCGGTCGGCAGGCCGAGCTTCTCGTTGCGTTCGATTGCCCGGCTCACCGTGCCTTCGCCAGCGTTGTAGGCGGCCAGGGCCAGCAGCCAGTCACCGTTGAACATGTCGTGCAGGCGGGTCAGGTAGTCGAGTGCGGCGGTGGTGGAGGCGGTGATGTCACGGCGGCCATCGTAGGCGCGGGTCTGGCGCAGGTTGAAGTAGCGCCCGGTAGAGGGAATGAATTGCCACAAGCCGACCGCATCGCTGCGCGAATAGGCCATCGGGTTGTAGGCACTTTCAATCACTGGCAGGAGTGCCAGCTCCAGGGGCATGTTGCGTTCTTCAAGGCGTTCGACGATGTAATGAATGTAGAGACTGCCGCGTTCCCCGGCATTCTCCAGAAAGGACGGGTTGCTGGCGAACCACAGGCGCTGTTGCTCGATGCGCGGGTTGACGCCTACGCCGTCCTGCAATTGAAAGCCACGTCGCATGCGCTCCCAGACGTCCTGGGGGGCCTCGGGAGTTGGCTTTTCCGACAGCCAGATGACGGGTTTCTGTTTGATCTTGGCGCTGAGGTTAGGCTTGGGTTGCACGGTGGATTGTGCGGTGAAATTGCTGGATTGGCAGCCCGCCAGTGTGGCGGACACAGCCACCGCCACAGCTTGAGCCAGGCGGGTCAATGCGTCTGAATGGTTGGATTTACGAATAGATGACGACATTGGCTGGAAGTAAGTTCCGGGCAAAAATGTCGGGCGATTCTAGAAACCCGATTGGTTCCGGTCAACCATTCAGAAATTACGTATCAGATTGCATCCCGTTAGAACTTATCTTTCCAAGCCCTCAAGCTAGCAAACACCTCGGCCCCAGAGCGGTTGTCGCGGCCATTCCGTTCGTCCGCTTTTTGTTTAACGGATGTTTCAGCGGTGCGCAAAAAAGGGTTGGTGCGTTTTTCCAGGGCCAGATTGGAAGGCAGCGTGATCTCGCCACGGGCCCGAAGTTGGCGGACAGTTTCCACCCGTTCGGCGATATCGGCATTGTCCGGTTCCACCGCCTGGGCGAATTTGAGGTTACTTTGGGTGTATTCGTGGGTGCAGTACACCCGCGTGTCAGCGGGCAGGGCGGCCAGACGCTCAAGGGAGGTGTACATCTGTTCTGGCGTGCCTTCGAACAAGCGCCCGCAACCGGCGGCGAACAGGGTATCGCCACACAACAGCACGCCCGGGTGATAAAAGGCGATATGGCCCAGGGTGTGGCCGGGCACTGTATAGATGTCAAAGTCCCAGCCGAGCACGGTGATGCGGTCGTTGTCGTTGAGCGCCACGTCCCGTGCCGGGATCTTCTCGTTGGCCGGGCCGTACACCTTGGCATCGGTTGCGCCTTTGAGTTGTTCGACGCCGCCGACATGATCATGGTGGTGGTGGGTGATCAGGATGTCGCTGAGGCTCCAGCCAGGGTTCTGCTCGAGCCAGGCCAGCACGGGGGCGGCGTCGCCAGGGTCGACCACGGCGCAGCGTCGGGTGCTTGGGTCCTGTAACAACCATATGTAGTTATCGGTGAAGGCGGGCAGGGCACTGATCTGTATCATTCTTCGATTCGCCAAGCTGAACACATTGGTGCATCTTAGAACGTCTAGGCGAGTTGGAGAATGCAATGACTGATAAAGCGTTCGCCCAGGCCGATCCTGAGTGGCTGGCCTTGATCGGTGCAGCCCGCGAATGGCTGTCCGGTCCCATCGGGCAATTTCTGCTGGACGAAGAACGGCGCATGCTCGAAGACGAGTTGGGCCGTTTCTTTGGTGGCTACCTGGTGCATTACGGTCCTTCGGCCGAAACGCCGCCGTCCGCGCCGCAGGTGCAGCGCAATGTGCGCCTGGGGGCACCGTTGCCGGGGGTGGAGATTGTCTGTGAGGAGCAGGCCTGGCCGCTCAGCGAACACGCCGCTGACGTGGTGGTGTTGCAGCATGGCCTGGATTTCTGCCTGTCGCCCCATGGCTTGCTGCGCGAAGCCGCGAGCAGCGTACGGCCAGGGGGCCATTTGCTGATTGTGGGGATCAACCCCTGGAGCAGTTGGGGCCTGCGCCATGTGTTCGCCCACGACGGCCTGCGCCAGGCACGCTGTATCTCGCCGCAACGGGTGGGCGACTGGCTGAACCTGCTGGGCTTCGCGCTGGAGAAACGCCGCTTCGGGTGCTATCGTCCGCCGCTTGCGTCAACCAAGTGGCAAAGCCGCCTGGCCGGCTGGGAGCGCCGCGCAGGTGCCTGGCAATTGGGCGGTGGCGGCTTCTATCTGCTGGTGGCACGCAAGATCGTGGTTGGGCTGCGGCCGGTGCAGCAGGTGCGCCGCGAGCCGATGGGCAAGCTGGTGCCCATGCCGATGGCCAAGGTCAACCGCAAGCAAAGCGATGCATGACCCTCTTCTTGAATGAATACCGAGTGACCGATGACCGATAGCGTAGAACTCTTCACCGATGGCGCCTGCAAAGGCAATCCGGGCCCTGGCGGCTGGGGCGCGTTGCTGGTGTGCAAAGGCGTGGAGAAAGAGTTGTGGGGCGGTGAAGCCAATACCACCAACAATCGCATGGAGCTGATGGGCGCCATTCGCGGCCTCGAAGAACTCAAGCGCCGCTGCAACGTGCTGCTGGTGACCGACTCGCAATACGTGATGAAGGGCATCAACGAGTGGATGGTCAACTGGAAGAAGCGCGGCTGGAAGACCGCCGCCAAGGAGCCGGTGAAAAATGCCGACCTGTGGCAACTGCTCGATGAACAATGCAATCGCCACGACATCACCTGGAAATGGGTGCGCGGCCACATCGGCCACCCCGGCAACGAACGCGCCGACCAGTTGGCCAACCGAGGCGTGGACGAAGTGCGCGGCTACAAGCAGAGCTGATGGCGACTCACGTGTTAATATCGCGCGCCTTGATTCACACACACCGCACACCACACCGTTGAGAGCTGAACCCTGATGGCCATCCGATCTGTTGTACTCGATACCGAAACCACCGGCATGCCGGTGACCGACGGCCACCGGATCATTGAAATCGGCTGTGTCGAACTGATGGGTCGTCGTCTCACCGGTCGTCACTTCCACGTCTACCTGCAACCGGACCGCGACAGTGACGAGGGCGCGATCGGCGTCCACGGTATCACTGACGAATTCCTCAAGGGCAAGCCGCGTTTTGCCGAAGTCGCCGATGAGTTCTTCGAATTCATCAACGGCGCCCAGCTGATCATCCATAACGCGGCGTTCGACGTCGGCTTCATCAACAACGAATTTGCCCTGATGGGGCAAACCGATCGCGCAGACATTTCCCAGCACTGCTCGATCCTCGACACCTTGATGATGGCCCGTGAGCGTCACCCGGGCCAGCGCAACAGCCTGGATGCCTTGTGCAAACGTTATGGCGTCGACAACTCCGGCCGTGAACTCCACGGCGCCTTGCTCGACTCCGAGATTCTCGCCGACGTCTACCTGACCATGACCGGCGGGCAGACCAGCCTGTCCCTGGCGGGTAATGCCAGCGATGGCAGCGGCTCGGCGGAAGGCTCGGGTAACCGACCTTCGGAAATCCGCCGCCTGCCGGCTGATCGCAAGCCCACGCCGATTATTCGCGCCAGTGAGCAGGACCTGGCCGAGCACCTGGCACGGCTGGAAGCGATCGCCAAGTCGGCGGGTGCGCCGGCGCTGTGGACCCAACTGACCCAGCAATAACCCATCCTCCCTGTAGGAGCCGACTTGCCGACGATGAAGCCCTTGAACCTTGCGATAGGTTCGGGGCCGCCATCGCCGGCAAGCCGGCGCCTACAGAGGGTGTGTTGCCTGTTCGAAATCTTCATTCGCCACATCCGCTTCCAGCTTCTACCCTTGAGTGCATAGCCCTCAGGACTACAAGCGCTGATGTATAAAGACCTGAAGTTCCCCGTCCTTATAGTGCACCGCGACATCAAGGCCGACACCGTTGCCGGTGACCGGGTCCGAGGCATCGCCCGAGAGTTGGAGCAAGAGGGCTTCAGTATCTTTTCCGCAGTGGACTACGCCGAAGGCAGGCTGGTGGCTTCTACCCATCACGGCCTGGCGTGCATGCTGATCGCCGCCGAAGGCGCCGGCGAGAATACCCATCTGTTGCAGAATATGGTCGAGTTGATCCGGCTTGCGCGGCTGCGGGCGCCCAATTTGCCGATCTTCGCGCTGGGCGAGCAAGTCACCCTGGAAAATGCGCCGGCGGACGCCATGAGCGAGCTCAACCAACTGCGTGGCATCCTGTACCTGTTCGAAGACACCGTGCCGTTTCTGGCCCGGCAAGTCGCTCGCGCGGCCCGTACTTACCTGGATGGCCTGTTGCCGCCGTTCTTCAAGGCGCTGGTGCAGCACACCGCGGATTCGAATTACTCCTGGCACACCCCCGGCCATGGCGGCGGCGTGGCCTACCGCAAGAGCCCGGTAGGGCAGGCGTTCCATCAGTTCTTCGGTGAAAATACCCTGCGTTCGGACTTGTCGGTGTCGGTGCCCGAGCTGGGTTCGCTGCTCGACCACACCGGGCCGCTGGCCGAAGCCGAGGCCCGCGCGGCGCGCAACTTTGGCGCTGACCACACTTTCTTCGTCATCAATGGCACCTCCACCGCCAACAAAATCGTGTGGCATTCCATGGTCGGGCGCGATGACCTGGTGCTGGTGGACCGCAACTGTCACAAGTCGGTGCTGCACTCGATCATCATGACTGGCGCCATTCCGTTGTACCTGTGCCCGGAACGCAACGAGCTGGGGATCATCGGCCCGATTCCCCTGAGCGAATTCAGCCCTGACGCGATCCGCGCCAAGATCGACGCCAGCCCGCTGACCCGTGGTCGTCCGCCCAAGGTGAAGATGGCGGTGGTCACCAACTCCACCTATGACGGCCTGTGCTACAACGCCGAGTTGATCAAGCAGCAGTTGGGCAATAGCGTTGAGGTCCTGCACTTTGACGAAGCCTGGTACGCCTACGCGGCGTTTCATGAGTTCTTCGCCGGCCGCTACGGCATGGGCACTTCGCGCACGCCGGACAGCCCGCTGGTGTTCACCACCCACTCTACCCACAAGCTGTTGGCGGCGTTCAGCCAGGCCTCGATGATCCATGTGCAGGACGGCGGCGCGCGGCAACTGGACCGTGACCGCTTCAACGAAGCATTCATGATGCATATTTCGACATCGCCGCAATACAGCATCATTGCCTCGCTGGATGTGGCCTCGGCGATGATGGAAGGCCCGGCCGGGCGCTCGCTGTTGCAGGAAATGTTCGACGAGGCCCTGAGCTTCCGCCGTGCCCTGGCCAACCTGCGCCAGCACATCGCCGCCGAGGATTGGTGGTTTTCCATCTGGCAGCCGCCGTCGGTGGCGGGTATCGACCGGGTTGTCACCGCCGATTGGCTGTTGCACCCGCAGGACGACTGGCATGGCTTTGGTGATGTCGCCGAGGACTACGTGCTGCTGGACCCGATCAAGGTGACACTGGTGATGCCCGGTCTCAACGCGGGCGGGGCCCTGAGTGATTGCGGGATTCCGGCGGCGGTGGTCAGCAAGTTCCTTTGGGAGCGTGGCCTGGTGGTGGAAAAGACTGGGCTGTACTCCTTCCTCGTACTGTTCTCCATGGGCATTACCAAAGGTAAATGGAGTACCTTGCTCACCGAGTTGCTGGAGTTCAAGCGCAGCTACGACGCCAATGTCAGCCTGGCCAGTTGCCTGCCATCGGTGTTCGCCCAGGGCCCGACGCGCTATCAAGGCCTGGGCCTGCGCGACCTGTGCGATCAATTGCATAGCTGTTACCGTAGCAACGCCACCGCCAAGCACCTCAAACGGATGTACACCGTTTTGCCGGAAATCGCGATGAAACCCGCCGACGCCTACGATCAGTTGGTCAGGGGTGAAGTGGAGGCGGTCTCCATCGACGCCTTGCCAGGGCGCATCGCAGCCGTGATGCTGGTGCCTTATCCGCCGGGCATTCCACTGATCATGCCGGGCGAACGCTTTACCGAGTCGACGCGCTCGATCATCGATTACCTGGCCTTCGCCAGGACCTTCGATAGCAGTTTTCCCGGTTTTGTCGCCGATGTTCATGGGTTGCAACACGAAGATGACGGCAGTGGTCGTTGTTACACTGTCGATTGCATCAAGGGTTAAGGATGTTTATGCAAGCTGTAATGAACCCGAAGTACCCGGGGCTCAGTGTACGGGTCGCCGACGAAGGCTTTGATGCCTACGTGTGGGGTAATGACTTCAGCTTTGAGGTCAGTGCCTACGGTGAGCCGCAGATGGGCAAGCGGGTCGACCAATGGCCTGTGGAGCGCATCCTGCCGTACCGCAAGTGCTATGGCATTGACCCGGAGGAGTTCGCCAGTTTTCGCGACGCACCCGACAGCGCGATCTTCATGGCTTACCTGGACGACCGCCCGGTGGGGCATATCGTGGTCAGCACCAATTGGAACGGTTTTGCCCATGTCGATGAATTGGCCGTCGCCTTGCCCGCCCGGCGTCATGGGGTGGCCAAGGCGTTGCTGGATGTGGCGCAGTTCTGGAGCCGCAAGAAAAACCTGCCCGGCATGATGCTCGAAACTCAGAACAACAACCTCGGCGCCTGTCGCTTGTACGAGCGTTGCGGCTACGTGATGGGCGGCATCGACCACCTGCGCTATCGCGGCATCGATCCGCAGACCCGCGAAGTGGCGATTTTCTGGTATCGGATGTTCAAGACAGAAGTCGATGCGACCTGACGGGTAACCTGCAGGCGCCGGCTTGCCCGCGACAGTCGTCCACGATAACGCAGGGCCTACAACGGTCTTGAGTCGCTGGCCAACAGCCCTTCAGCCTTCTGCGTCACGATCTCCAGCAACGCATTCAACGCCGGGGAGGTCGCGCCGTCCTTGAGGGTCAGCGCATACAGGCTGACCATGATCGGCGGCGACACCGGGCACGCATCCAGCCCGGCCTCGCGCGCGCCAAACGCGGTGAACGGGTCGACCACCGCCAGGCCTTCTCCCGCCTCTACCATGCTGCGCATCATCTGATAGGTCTGCACGCGCGTTTGCACCACCGGCAGCGGGCGCAAGGCTTGCAGCTTGGCGTCCAGCAGGCGGCTGAGCGGGTCCTGGCCCTCCAGGCCGATCATCGATTGGCCCGCCAGGTCCTGCAGTGCAATGTACTTCTGCTTGGGCTTGAGCCAGCCATGGGGCGCCAGCAGTTGCAGTTTGCCCTGGGCCAGCACACGGCTGTGGATCTGCGGGTGTTCCGGGTCATGCAGGCTCAATCCCACATCGGCTTCGTGCAGCAGCAGGCTCCTGACGATCTCGCGGGTCGGTTGGCTGGACAGGTTGCAGGGGGTGTCCTGGAAGCGTCGGCGCAGCACTGCGATGCTTTGCGGCAACAGTTGATTGGCCAGGGGCGGCGTACAGAGCGCGCGCAGGGTCGGGGCATGATGGTTTTTCAAACGGCTGGCCAGGCGTTGCACCGGCTCCAGTGCCTCGTACACATGGGCGATTTCTGCCTGCAACTCCAGGGTTTCCCGGGTGGCCTGCAGGCGCCCGCGCACGCTGGCGAACAACATAAAACCCAATTGCGCCTCGGCCTCCTTGAGCGCCGCCTCCACATCGCCCACAGGGAGTTGCAACCACTCGGCGGCCAGGCCTGGGTGTCCGGTCTGCAAGATGGCCTGAATCACTTCGATATGACGTAAACGCATCGCCGGAGTCTATGTGCAGCGGCCCGGGGATTCAATAGAATGGCTGCGCTGATCATCAACGACCAAAGCCGGCTACCGGCGTTAACAACAAAAACAGGTCTGGTCTCATATGCCTCTACCCTCGATCCTCGGGGTAACGGCCAAGCAACTGCTGGTCCTGGTGACCGTGGGGTGCGTGGCTGCTTATCTCGTCAACACGCAAAACGAAACCCCGCCGGAAAACCTGGCACTTGAAGCGTTTATCCGTTCCCAGGAACAGGTCGTCGAACAAGTGGGCGCGGTGCTGGGGCTTGAATTGGTCAGGCAGGTGGTTGCGCATCCCGGCTATAACACCGTGGGCTACCAACGTTCGATGTATGCCGTCGAAGGCGAGCGGGGGCGGTTGATGGTGACGCTGAAGAAGACAGAAGGGGAGCCGGTGATTGAAGTCACCGAGATTCGCCGGCCGTGATCACCCCAGCCCAGTCAACGCCATCAATGGCCAGGACTGAGCAGGTGGATAGGGCGGGATCTTATGACGCGATAGTGGTTTGCGACTCGCGCACAAGAATAGTGCCCGATTGGATCAACTTGAATTCGTCGCCTTCCAGTTTCTCTACACGATCGCCAATGGCCAGCTTGTAGGTGATGGTAGGTGCCGAGCCAGCCAGGTCGCCTTGCGCCGGGTTGGATTCCTGGAACTCATGCACCGAATACACGCGTCCTTCTGCGTCTCTGGCATGAAACTGTCCGACTAGTACTGCTGCCATCTGTTTAGAACCTCTGGAGATAAACACTCGATTTGCGGTTCTGTAGACCGTCATGGAGCGGGGTAGTTTACTTACGGAATAAAAATACTATTCGCTGATCTTTTCAGATGATTCCTACGCATCACGCTGCGAAGCAAACAGCCTGGGGATTATCAAAACCCGCTGGTGAACACGCCGCGAAGACTCTATAACTACAAGCTCCTTTAGTCAGACGTCGGGAAACCCCAATGAGCAAGGTCTACACCGTAGCCGTCCTGGTTGGCAGCTTGAGAAAAGACTCGATCAACCGCAAGGTCGCGCTGGCATTGGCCGAATTGGCCCCTGCCAACCTGAAGTTGAGCATTGTGGAAATTGGCGACTTGCCGCTCTACAACGAAGACATTGACGGTGCGACACCGCCGGCAGCCTACAGTACTTTCCGTCAACACGTGAGCTCATCCGACGCGGTGTTGTTCGTGACCCCGGAATACAACCGCTCTGTCCCGGCGCCGCTGAAGAACGCCATCGACGTCGGGTCACGTCCCTATGGCAAGAGCGCCTGGAGCGGCAAGCCAGGCGCGATCATCAGCGTGTCGCCGGGTGCGATTGGTGGGTTTGGCGCCAACCATCACCTGCGCCAGTCCCTGGTGTTCCTTGATGTGTGGTGTATGCAGCAGCCAGAAGCTTACCTGGGGGGCGCGGGCAACGTGTTTGACGACGCCGGCAAGGTGTCGGAAAAGACCAAGCCGTTTCTGCAGGCGTTCATTGATGCCTACGGTAAATGGGTGGGAAAACAGCACGCTTGATTTGCAACGAGATCAAATTGTGGGAGCGGGCTTGCTCGCGAAAGCGGAGCGTCAGTCGATGTATTTATCAACTGACAGCTTGCATTAGCGAGCAAGCCCGCTCCCACATTGGGTTCAGCGCAACCAGTTGGTGCGCGCCAGTTCGATCACTTCATCGCCACGGCCGCTCATCACCGCCTTGAGCATGTACAGGCTGAACCCCTTGGCCTGCTCCAGCTTGATGGTCGGCGGCATCACCAGTTCCTGGGTGGCGGTGACCACGTCTACCAGCACCGGGCCGTCATGGGCCAGGGCGCGGCGCAGGGCCGGTTCCAGGTCTTCGGATTGCTCCACGCGGATGCCGAGGATACCCATGGCGTTGGACATGGCGGCGAAGTCCGGGTTTTTCAGCTCGGTGCCAGCATCCAGGTAACCTGCGGCTTTCATTTCCATGGCGACGAAACCCAGCGACGAGTTATCGAACACGATGACTTTCACCGGCAGATTCAGCTGCGCCAGTGAGATGAAATCCCCCATCAACATGGCAAAGCCGCCGTCACCGGACATCGAGATCACCTGGCGATCCGGGAAAGCCGCCTGCGCACCAATCGCTTGGGGCATGGCGTTGGCCATCGAACCGTGGTTGAACGAACCGATCAGGCGACGCTTGCCATTCATCTTCAAATAGCGCGCCGCCCACACGGTCGGCGAACCTACGTCAGCGGTGAAGATGGCATCGTCATCCGCCAACTCGCTGAGCAGGCGCGCGACGTACTGCGGGTGGATCGGCCGATTGGCCTTCGATGGTTGAGCCAGGTCGTCCAGCCCTTGACGGGCCTTTTCGTAATGCTTCAAGGAGGTTTCGAGAAAGCTGCGATCGGTCTTGCGCGTCAAGCGCGGCAACAGGGCGCCGATGGTTTCACTGACATCCGCGGCAATGCCCAGGTCCAGCGTGGCGCGACGGCCCAGGGCCTGGGGGTTGCGATCAACCTGGATGATCTTGGCGTCGGTGGGGTAAAACTGGCGGTAGGGAAAGTCTGTGCCGAGCATGATCAACGTGTCGCAGTCGAGCATGGCGTGGTACCCGGAGCTGAAGCCGATCAGGCCGGTCATGCCCACGTCGAACGGATTGTCCCACTCCACATGTTCTTTGCCGCGCAGGGCGTGGACCACGGGAGCGCCGAGGGTGTCGGCCAGGGCCACCACTTGATCATGGGCGCCGGCGCAACCGCTGCCGCACAGCAGGGTGACTTTCTGACTGCTTTCAAGGATCTCGGTGAGGCGTTGCAGGTCCGGGTCGGCGGGCAGCGTGCGCGGTGCGTGCAGGGCTGGCCAGGGCTTGAGCTTGTCCTCGACTTCCAGCAGCGACACGTCGCCCGGAATCACCACCACCGCCACACCACGATTGAGGATCGCCGAGCGCATGGCGCGGTGCAGTACATGAGGCATCTGCTCGGGGTTGGTCACCAGCTCGATAAAGTGGCTGCACTCCTTGAACAGTTCCTGTGGATGGGTTTCCTGGAAGTAGTTGAGGCCGATCTCCGAAGACGGGATCTGCGCGGCAATCGCCAGCACCGGCACATGGTTGCGATGGCAGTCGAACAGGCCATTGATCAAGTGCAGGTTGCCTGGCCCGCAACTGCCGGCGCACACAGTCAACTCACCCGTGGCGGCCGCCTCGGCACCCGCAGCGAATGCCGCCACTTCTTCGTGACGCACATGCATCCACTCGATGCTGTCCATGGTGCGCAGGGCGTCGGTGAGGCCATTGAGGCTGTCGCCGGTCAGGCCCCAGATGCGCTTGATGCCCGCCTGTTCAAGGGTGGTCGCCAATTGCTGGGCCAGGTTGATTTTCGCCATGAAGAACTCCAATCGTCAGTGAGGTTAAAAACTGCTGATCAATAGGGGACAGTTCGATCACGGCGGATGTTCATCCTTTAATGTGAAGATTGCGTCATGGCTGCCCGGTACTGCCGGGTACGCCGCGCCAGAAACCATTGGTCACGCACCAACGCCATGCACGGCGCAACATTGGCTTTGGGCAAATGGCCGCGGCTGAGGCGGCGCATCTGGTAGCGCACCACCGCGAGGATGGCGAGGGAGGCCAGGGGTTTGCGCTTCCAGTCGATGGGCTTGAGTTGCGGGTTGGGGTCGCGGCCTTCACGCCAGTGCTGGATCAGTTGCGGCTCCAGGGTCAGGGCCGTGGCGATCCCGGCCATGGCGACGCCGCTGTCCAGCACCTGTTGCACGATGGGCAGGCGGCGAATGCCACCCGTGACCATCACCGGCATCTTGGCGATGGTCGCCAGTTGGCTGGCGAACTCCAGGAAGTACGCCTCACGTGCCAGGGTGCGACCGTCACGTGCTTCACCTTGCATGGCCGGCGCTTCGTAACTGCCACCGGATAACTCCAGCAGGTCGATGGGCAACGGGTTGAGCATTTCGACCACGGCGAGTGCGTCGGCTTCTGCAAAGCCGCCCCGTTGGAAGTCGGCAGAGTTTAGTTTGACGGCGACACAAAACGACGGGCTGACGTTAGCGCGCACTGCACGAATCACTTCCAGCAACAGCCGCGCGCGGTTCTCCAGGGAACCGCCCCAGCGGTCGGTGCGCTGATTGCTCAGCGGTGAAAGGAACTGGCTGAGCAAGTAGCCATGGGCACCGTGGATCTGCACGCCGGTAAACCCGGCTTGCTCGGCCAGGCGTGCGCTGGTGGCGAAGCGCTGGATCACGTCCTGGATGTCGTCTTCGGTCATGGCCTTGGGCGTGGCAAACATCTTCGAAAAACCGCCCAGGTCGAGCGCCACGGCGGACGGTGCAATGGCCTGCTGGCGCAGGTTGGCCGGCGTCTGGCGACCTGGGTGGCTGAGTTGTACCCAGAAGTGCACGCCGTTGTCGCGCGCCACGTCGGCCCACTCGCGAAAGCTCGCCAGGTGCTGCTCATCCTCAAGCGCCACGCCGCCGGGGCCGGTCATGGCGCGGCGGTCGACCATCACGTTGCCGGTGATCAACAAGCCGGGCTCGCCCTGCGCCCAGGCCTTGTACAACTGCTTCAATTCGCGCGACGGCGCCTGATTGCCATCGGCCATATTTTCTTCCATCGCGGCCTTGGCGATGCGGTTGGAGAGGACTTGACCATTGGGCAATGGCAGGGCTTCAAAGGGTGACATGGGTTGACTCCTGAGCGGGGGAGGCCTCAGGCTAAGCTTAAAGTTAACTTTAATGTCAAGCAGGGGCGGTGATGAATATTGGTGAGCTGGCAAAGCAGAGTGGGTTAGCGGCTTCGCGGATCCGCTTTTATGAGGCCGAGGGGCTGATCAGCCAGGTGGGGCGCCAGGCCAATGGTTACCGACGATATGCGCCGGAGGCTCTGCAAACCCTGCAACTGATCCAGAGCGCGCAACAGGCAGGCTTTACCTTGCAGGAACTCAAGGCACTGATGCCGGCGCCGGGCGAGCACAAACGCGAAGAGTTGATCGAGGCATTGGAGCGCAAGGTCGCGCAGATCGAAGAGATGCAAGCGCAGTTGGCCCACAGCAAGGCGCAATTGCTGGGAGTGATCGAAGCGGTACGGGCGCAGCCGGAAGGTGTGCCCTGCAGCATGGGGCAAAAGCAGGTGCTGGCGTCGATCAAACTCGAGCCGTAAAAAAGCCCTGGCATGCCAGGGCTTTTTCATACGGCAATACTCAGCGACGACGGAACAGCGGCAGTGGTTCATCCGTGGCGGCCTGATACGTCACCGAGAAGTCCTTGAGGCTTTCCAGCGCTTCGTACGGGTCTTTGTCGGCGCGCAGGGCGAAGGCATCGAAGCCGCAGCGGCGCAGGTAGAACAACTGGTCGCGCAGCACGTCGCCAATCGCGCGCAGCTCGCCTTTGTAACCGTAACGGTCACGTAGTAGGCGTGCGTTGGAGTAGTTGCGGCCGTCGGTGAAGGCCGGGAAGTTCAGGGCGATGACCTGGAAGTGTTCCACGTCGTCACCGATCTCTTCGGCTTCTTCATCGGCGTCCAGCCACACGCCCAGGCCGCCGTCGCGGGCCTTGAGGGCGTGGCCGTGTTCGCGCCACAGGGCCAACGGCACGATCAGGTCGTCGCAGTTGGAGATGCCGTCGAAGCTCGCGTCCTTGGGCAGCAGGTGCCAGGTTTCATCGAGGACTTCGTTGTTCTTAATGATTCGCTGCATAGACGCGCTCCTTGAACAGGTCGATGCCGATGCGCTGGTAGGTGTCGATGAAACGCTCATCTTCGGTGCGCTGTTCGATGTACACATCGATCAGCTTGCCGATCACCTCGGGCATGGCTTCCTGGGCAAAGGACGGGCCAAGGATCTTGCCCAGGCTCGCATCGCGGCTGGCGCTGCCACCCAGGGACACTTGGTAAAATTCTTCGCCTTTCTTGTCCACGCCCAGGATGCCGATGTGGCCGACGTGGTGGTGACCACAGGCGTTCATGCAACCGGAGATGTTCAAGTCCAGCTCGCCGATGTCGAACAGATAATCCAGGTCGTCGAAACGGCGCTGGATCGATTCGGCGATCGGGATCGACTTGGCGTTGGCCAGGGAGCAGAAATCGCCGCCCGGGCAGCAGATGATGTCGGTCAGCAGGCCGATGTTTGGCGTGGCGAATCCGCCTTCGCGCAACTCGCCCCACAGGGTGAACAGTTGGCTCTGCTCAACGTCCGCGAGAATGATGTTCTGCTCGTGGGAAGTGCGCAGTTGACCGAAGCTATAGCGGTCGGCCAGGTCGGCGACGGCGTCCAGCTGCTTGTCGGTGATATCGCCCGGTGCAACACCGGTAGGTTTCAGCGACAGGGTCACCGCGACATAACCCGGCTTCTTGTGCGCCAGGGTGTTGCGGCCACGCCAGCGAGCGAAACCCGGGTGCTCTTTATCCAGCGCTGCCAACTCGGCGTCCTGATTGCCCAGGGCCTTGTACTCAGGGTCGACGAAGTGTTTGGCGACGCGGTGCACTTCGGCTTCGGTCAGGGTGGTCTGGCCGCCGCGCAGGTGTTCCATCTCGGCGTCGACCTTCTGGGCAAACACCTCAGGGGTCAGCGCTTTGACCAGGATCTTGATCCGGGCCTTGTATTTGTTGTCACGACGGCCATAGCGGTTGTAGACCCGCAGGATGGCGTCGAGGTAGCTCAACAGGTCCTGCCACGGCAGGAACTCATTGATAAAGGCACCGACCACCGGCGTACGGCCGAGGCCGCCACCTACCAGTACGCGAAAGCCCAGCTCGCCGGCGGCGTTGTGCACCGGCTCCAGGCCGATATCGTGCACTTCGATGGCGGCGCGGTCCGAGGTCGAGCCATTGACGGCGATCTTGAACTTGCGCGGCAAGTAGGCGAACTCAGGGTGGAAGGTGGTCCACTGACGGATGATTTCGCACCAGGGGCGTGGGTCGATCAGCTCGTCGGCGGCAACACCGGCGAATTGGTCGGTGGTCACGTTGCGCAGGCAGTTGCCGCTGGTCTGAATGGCGTGCATCTGCACGGTGGCCAGTTCAGCCAGGATGTCCGGCACATCTTCCAGCGCCGGCCAGTTGAACTGTATGTTCTGGCGGGTACTGATGTGGGCATAGCCTTTGTCGAAGTCGCGGGCAATCTTGGCCATCATGCGCATCTGGCGCGAAGTCAGTTGGCCATAGGGCACGGCCACCCGCAGCATCGGCGCAAAGCGCTGAACATAAAGGCCATTTTGCAGGCGCAGAGGGCGGAACTCTTCTTCGCTCAGTTCACCTGCTAGGTAGCGTCGGGTCTGATCACGGAACTGCTTGACGCGGTCCTCGATGATGCGCTGATCGTATTCGTCGTATACGTACATATAGGTCCTGTTCTCGGCAAATCTGCGCGCACGGCCGCGCACTCCCAACGGAGCCGGCGCACGATACCAGTTTGCGTTTATGCGCAAAAGTGATGTTTGAGTATATGCAAATAACCAAATTGACTAATGAGAACGGTTATCGCGATACCCACATTTGTCATGCGGGCAATCGTCGACTTTACTGTGATCGTGTCTGAACGTTATCACCTATAAAACCGACAAGAGGCGATGCGATGAGCAATTCGACAAAAGCCCGTAAACCCGACAGTACCGTGGACGCCTGGGCCATTCTGTTCTTGATAATCCTGGTGGTTGGGACTGCCGTGTTCTGGGTCAGCCACCAGTAGTCATAGAGACGGACCCCTGTAGGCGCTGGCTTGCCAGCGCCTACAGTCAGGTTGGGTTTACACGCCGGCCAAGTGCAATACCAGTTGCACGATGCCAAACAGCGTCAGCGCAAACACCGCCGTAAACAAAATTCCCAGGATCACAAAGTGGCTGGGCTTGCCGTGGGTGAAATCCCGTGCGCGGTTCTTGCCGCTTTGCACGCCAAACGCGGCGGCCATGACGCTGTGGAGCATCTGCCAGAAGCTCGGCGGTTTGTTGTCGATTGGATCGTCCATACAGCCCTCGTCAGCAAGATCATGCTACAGAGCATAGACAATCTGTCATCCAGCACCTCATCGTTCACCCACGAAGCGCGCCCCAACTTAGCCTCTATAATTGCGCCAGCTTGAAAAACAAATCGTTATCCAGCGGCGCTTTGATCACGGCTCTTTCCAGGTAAATCACTTCACGGTTATTCGCTCGCGCCCGTTCGATCAATTCTTTGAGTGTGTAGGGCCGATCCTCTACGGTCTTCAAATGGCCGAAGGTACTTTGCTGGACGGGGGTGTCGACGGAGGGGTAATGGAAGTGGGCGTACCACAAAATGGTTTCCTCGTACGGTTTGCCTTGCGCAATTTTACTTTTATCGCGCACGGTATATTCGTCGAGGAAGTCGCCCGCCTTCAGTGGGACGCGACGTTTAGACAAGTTTATATCGACACACTTGTTCTTCCACAGGTAGTCAACTTTGAACGCTTGAGGACGCTGCTTCAGGTAGCCTTTACTGCGCGCCTCAACGGCCAACGTTTTTAAGGCATTCGACTCGGCACGGTAATCGTTGATCAGTTCAGTGGCCTTTGAGGCGGTGCTGTGTTCGCGTTGAATTTCATCGGCCAATGCGTCCATCTTGTTCGCGTGCTGGGTCAGCATGTCGTCCCAGTCCAGTGGGGTTACGTCTTCGCGTTCCGAGGGGGTTTCCAGCTTTTTCTGTTGGGCGCGTATCGTGTGCTCAATCCCCGCTTTTTGAGCGATCAGGATGCGTGCATCGCCTGTTATCTTTTTCAACGAACGTGTGACCTTTGGTTTGGGCGGTTCGACCGGCGCGGCCGTGACAACCTTGACCCATACCCCTTCACTGGCGTGTTCGTGGTAGGTGGCAATGGGTTGGTCGGTGATAGGGTCTTTGATATCGACAAAATTGCCGGGTGCGTCAGGCTGACTGGGGCGTAACTCACCAATCAGGTGTTGATTGTCGCGGGTTTTGATTACTCTGCGGTTGGCGTTTTTGGGGCGTTTGGCTTTTTTGGGCTCTGGCAAGGGGGCAATTGCTTCTTCAGCCCGGATCAAATCGGCTAACTGTTTTTCTGCGTTCGAACGCATCTCGCTGAAGAGATCCAGAAGCGGCGCTCGATACTGCTCGCGCAGCAACCGGGATTTCATTTCAGCTAACGAGTTAACTGCATTTCCCATTCGCTCAAGCATGTGAAGCAAATTGCCGAGCATGGCAATTTGATCGGACGGTGAATAGCCGCTGACCGAATTGACTTCCTTATAATAAGTGAGGATTTTGACGGCGGCATTGCGGTCCATAAGTTCGCTGCCGAAGTGTCGCTCCGCGGGAATGTCCGTTTCAATCGCACGATTGATGATCAACTCATTCAGCGTTAAAAATTGGTAAAATATTACGCGCGCTTTGGACATGTCATACGACGTTGGCAAATAACTCTCAAATCTCTCACGCAGCGGCCCTGAGTCCTCCAGCGTGTATTCGATTATTTCTGCGCTTATTAACATGCCCTCGAAACACTCCAATCGTAGCGTCGCGCTTTCGATTAAATCATCGTAGCTATCTGTATCCCTTTTGAGCAGTTCGCTATCGATGCGGAGCAAGTATTCAGGATAGCTTTCCCCCATCGGGCTGCTTAAGGTGAGATTGATGTAGTCATTATCGAAGTCATAAGATGACACGTTAAACTGGAAATTATACTCAATCATCCGATCTTGTATGTCTTTATAGTCCACGGCCGTCCTGTCCATGTCTATTAGTTTGCTGGCCTTTTCTGAAATCTGCATGCACTCCATTGCAAATAAAGCCGCCTTTTCCTTATAGATATCGACTGTGACTGCCCAGTGGCGTTGGGCAAGTCTCATGTCCTGTTGCCTTTGTAGATGGCGTTCTCTGATTCTGGGAATCAGTTCGGGAAGTAGTTGGGGATTCTTGTACCTTTCCAAATCCTCTCGCACTAAGCGCATGCTGGTTTTCATTTGAGCCCCGGCAGTGCGCGCTGCGTCATAAAGCTGTTGGGTCGTGGCATACTTTTGTGCCGCATCTAGACTAAAGGTTTGCAATTCCGAACGCAGTTGATCCAGATTTTCTTGGCGTTTTGTCTTCCATTCCGTTATTCGCCCTCTAGGCATGCCACCCTCCAACCGTGCCTGACGGTCCAGCCGCCATTTTCCCAGGTCGTCGCGGGTCAGTTTGAAGCCCGGATGGTGTGTACGCTGTGGGTCAACCAGGTAAACATCGCCGAAACCCGGCACCACGCTGACTTGGAACAGCAGGCCGCCGACACTGGCGTGCCAGGCATCGCCGATACGGTATAGCCCCTTGAGGCGGCCACTCGTTTCTGGCGGCGGCAAGGACGATGGCCACGGCACATGCACGGCGAGCAAAGCTTTCAGCAAGTTGGCGCCCGCCTTGGGGCTGGCAATCGAGCGGGTGAATTCCAATGCGGTATGGCCTCTCGCTGGAGGCTCTCCCGGCAACGCCACGGTGCCCTGTCGAACCTGAGCGACTCCCGGTTGAGCGGGCATGCCTGCAATACGGCGCAACGGCTTAAGGTGCAGAAGGTGATCGTGTTCCTCCAGCTTCGGCAAAGGTTTTGCGGCTCTTTCAGAGGGGGTGGTGCCATGCATCAGCACCATTGCGATATTAAGTAGCAGGTCGATCAGTGCCAACTCGCGGCGGGTGGGTTCATCGCTGTCAAGGCCCTCCAAGTCCTCTTGCAGGCTGCTGACCAGTACCAGGAACCAACCCGCCAACATTAAGGCCCCCCGCGCCAGCGGTAACAGCAGGGTGTTAAACAACAGCCAGGCCCCCTCCATCATGACGGCCCAGCGGCTTTCGCTGTTGGACACAGACGCTTTATCCGCCACGTCAACCAGGGCGCGGGCGGTACTGCCGAACAAATGGTTGAGCAACTTACCGTTGACTTGCGACTGTAACCATTCTTGCGCCCCTTCATCGATGGACAGCGTCGCGGGGGCAGGCTTTTCGCGGGTAACGAACTCATCTCCGGGCAGGAATCTGATGATGTGCGGCTCCTTGATCCCGCCGTGGTCGTAGACCGCACGCGCTTTGTCGCTCAGCCAGGTCAGTACGCTGGTTTGCAAGGCGCCTGGGCTGGCGAGTGCGTCCAGCAAGGCCTGACGCGTCGAGTATTGATGAAGGGCTTCGTCGTATAACGGGCGATACAGCAGATGCGGGCCTTGATGACTGTCGCGGGGCTCGATCACGAAGAAATTGTTAACGATATCGGGTGGGGCACCGGCTTTTCGGCACAGGCCCAGGGGGCGCAGGACGATCTCCTGACCGTCGACGACTCTGTCGGCGGGTGTATAGCCCATCAATGCTTTTACATACCGATAGCCGGTGGTGGTCACGCCGTATTGCTGCCTGATCGCATACTCCAATGCCTGTATCGGCAGCTTGACCTTGAGCTCGCGGGTAAACAACCGCTCCCGGCGGCGTGCTTCGGCGGTGTCAGACAGCAACATCTCCTTGATCTTCTGTGGATAGTGGGTGCCGATGTCGACGCGCTGGATCAAGCCGGCGCTACCCAGCAAGTAGGTCTCGTTGAGCCAGTCCGGCAGAGCCTTGGTGCCTTTCGCAGAGAGCGTAAGCGTTCCTTTGGGCTTACCGGCGAGGTTCTTCACGGCCAGCTCCGTCAGTGACATCTGTACATGCTCGATAAAGCCAGAACCGCCTGGGTAGCCTGCGGCCACTGCAAAGTCCAATATCACATCGTCGGGATCAAAATCAGCATGATCGGCCTGCATTTGTTTGCGCAGTGCGTCGCGGCTGAAGCCGTGGATAGTCTCAATACCCTCGTTGAACGAACGGCCCTGCTTCTGTTTCACCACTAGCGCCATATCCTGCAAGTGGCGCAGGTAGGCAAAGCGGTCATCGGCAGTCGCTTGCGCGAGGTGTTCGGGAAGCTGATCGTTGATCGTTTGCAGCTGCGTGGCAGGCGGCACAGGCACAGTGGTGAAATGCAAGGCTGGATCCGTGAGCGTATCCAGAGTGAGGGTCAGTGCCTCTTCACTTTGACCCTGGAATGACAGCGCCGCCAGGTCTTCCAGTTGCTGATTGAGGATAAGTCCGGCCTGGCGTTCAAATACATTGCCTTCAGGCTCGTTGCGTCGCCAGGTCACGCTGTCGCACTGGAACTGGCGCTGCATTCGACTGCCCCAGCTTTCACCAAAGGCGTCAATCGAATCAAACGGCTCGACGACGCCGGCCACGCTGTACAGCAGCACCTGCTTGTCGCGAACCAGCAACAGGTCGGGCGTGAGCAGGCATTCTTCTTTCCCATCTTTGGATAGCGTGGTTTCAATGAAATAGACATAGGTGATGGGCGTGGAACGCGGCAGACGCTCCAGAAGTTCTGGCCAGGTGGCAGTGACGGTCAGCATGTCCCGTTGTAGGTCGGTCAGGCCTGAGTGGCCTGCTGCTGTGGCAGTCATCTGGCCGTTGAGAAATTCGCCCAGCCATTGCCAGCGGCTTTGTCCATGGCTGTCGATTGCGCTCCAATAGTCGGCCAGGGCTTGCTGGAAATAGAGGTAGAGCGATTCGGGCAACTCGTCGATGATTTGCGCAATGACCTGCATATCAATTGGAGGGGGGGCAGAACGCTCGAGGGTCGTGGGTATTTGCTGCGTAAGGTAAAAGGGCAGCTCCCGGCGCGAGCGCAAATCCAGCAGTTGCGGGTTCACGACATGCGCGATAGCGATGTTTATCAGCAGTGGGTAGGTATAACTGCCGGAGGGCGTAGGGCTCGCCAGCCTGGTCGTGAGAAGGTCCAGTTCCAGAGTCCGGTAACGCTCCATGATACGGTCGCGCAGGGTATTGAATACTACCGAGAACAAAGAGGGGCGGGAGGAGAAGCGCTTATGGATTGCCTGGGCGGGTATCTGGCTGGAAGCAGCGGGTGATGGGGGAGGGTGGGGGTGGGCATGGCTAAATCCTTTTTCCTGTAGATCCCGGTATTGCTTGGCTGCCGGGTCAGCAGATCGATAATCGGTCTGCGACAGGAAATCGTATTTTTTTGCAGTGAATGCGGTAAGGCGCTACCGCAACGGGCCCTGGGTGCTTAGCCCGTGACAACAGTGCACCGCTTTGAAGTGCATCGGGGGTGGTTTTCTGAAGCTTATTCTTAATGCATCAGGAGTCTGTTTACGCAAATACGTCGCCTGAAACTGGCAAGCGCCAAACTGACAGCCACAGAGTTAAATGGGTTGCTGAGTCAGTTTACTGGGGACGGCCGTATATTGCTGGAGGTCGAGGTGTATGAGTTCAATGCCCTGCGCGAGGTGGACCCCACTCACAAGTGCCGCGCCCTGCTGAAACTGTCCAGGGGGTTATTCCGTCTGGCTCAGTTGGAAGCGATCGCCCTCGAACGCACTCGGCTCCACCCCCACATCGACCCTGCGGAAATTCGCCTGGCCTACCGCGTCGGCTTAGCCCAGCGGCTGGAACTACCGAGGCAGCCCCAAGGCATGATTTATGAACATCTGTCTGGGGTGAAAACAACGGACCTGGACGTGGCCTATCAAAAGATTCTTGAACTGGAGCAGACACCTGCATTCTGCGAGCAACTGACTGCGCGCCCGTACTGGAAAGAGTACTTGCAGGAGAAATATCCCGACGACTTCGCGACGCGGCAACACATCCGTCAAGACAAGGCCTCGGCATTGGAAGATCAATACCCCGGGTTTAGCCCGGAGTACTTCCAGGAAATTGGCGTCCTGGATAAGGCCAACGAGGCCGAGCAGCAGGCATTGGTGAATGAACTGTCAGCGCGGGAAATCGCCGCGCTGGGTAGTTAGCCGATCAGTTGTCATACCCCAGGTTCGGCGCCAGCCACCGCTCGGTCACGCTGAGGTCCTGGCCTTTGCGCGCGGTGTAGCTGGTCACCTGGTCCTTGTCGACCTTGCCCACGGCAAAATACTGCGCCTGCGGGTGGGCGAAGTACCAGCCGCTGACCGCTGCTGCCGGGAACATCGCGTAGTGTTCGGTGAGGAACACGCCACTGCGACCGGCGTGCATTTCGCGGGCCTCGGGGTCGAGCAGTTGGAACAACTGGGCTTTCTCGGTGTGATCCGGGCACGCCGGGTAGCCTGGGGCAGGGCGGATGCCGCTGTACTGCTCCTTGATCAGCGCCTCGTTGTCCAGTTGCTCGTCCTTGGCGTAGCCCCAGTGTTCTTTACGCACCTGTTGGTGCAGCCACTCGGCGCAGGCCTCGGCCAGGCGGTCGGCCAGGGCCTTGACCATGATCGAGTTGTAGTCGTCGCCGGCGTCCTGGTAGGCCTTGGCGACTTCTTCGGCGCCGATGCCGGCGGTGGTGATGAAGCCACCGATGTAGTCGGTTACGCCGCTGTCCTTGGGCGCGACGAAGTCCGCCAGGGAGAAGTTCGGCTTGCCGTCGGTCTTGATGATCTGCTGGCGCAGGTGATGCAGCCGCGCAATCGGCTGGCCATCGTCGCCGTAGACTTCCAGGTCATCGTCCTGCACCTGGTTGGTCGGCCAGAAGCCGAACACGGCACGGGCGCTGATGAGCTTTTCGTCGATCAGCTTCTTGAGCATTTCCTGGGCATCGGCGTACAGCGCGGTGGCGGCTTCACCGACCACTTCGTCTTCGAGGATGCGCGGGAACTTGCCGGCCAGGTCCCAGGAGATAAAGAACGGCGTCCAGTCGATGTATTCGGCCAACACCTTGAGGTCGATATTGTCCAGCACCTTGGCGCCGGTAAAGGTCGGCACCACCGGGGTGTAGGTGCTCCAGTCGAACTGCGGCTTCTTGGCGATGGCCGCCGGGTAGCTCAGGCGCTCGGTGCGCGCGCTGCGGTTGGAGGTGCGCTCACGCACTTCCACGTACTCTTCGCGGGTACGCTCGACAAAACCGGCCTTGAGCTCCTTGGACAGCAGTTGCGTGGCCACGCCCACCGCGCGCGAGGCGTCGGTGACATACACCACGGCATCATTGCTGTACTTGGGCTCGATCTTCACCGCCGTGTGCGCCTTGGACGTGGTGGCGCCACCGATCATCAGCGGCAGGTAGAAATCCTGGCGCTGCATCTCGCGGGCCACATGCACCATCTCGTCGAGGGACGGCGTGATCAGGCCGGACAACCCGATGATGTCGCACTTCTGCTCCTTGGCCACCTGCAGGATCTTCTCCGCCGGCACCATTACGCCCAAGTCGACGATGTCATAGCCGTTGCAACCCAGTACCACGCCGACAATATTCTTGCCGATGTCGTGTACGTCGCCCTTCACCGTGGCCATCAGGATCTTGCCCTTGGCTTCCGGCTTGTCGCCTTTTTCCAGCTCAATGAACGGGATCAAGTGGGCCACGGCTTGTTTCATCACTCGGGCGGATTTCACCACTTGGGGCAGGAACATTTTGCCGGCGCCGAACAAGTCGCCGACGATGTTCATGCCGGACATCAGCGGGCCTTCGATCACTTCGATCGGGCGCGCGAACGACAGGCGCGATTCCTCGGTGTCTTCAACGATGTGGGTGGTGATGCCTTTGACCAGTGCGTGTTCAAGGCGCTTGTTGACGTCCCAGCCACGCCATTCCTCGGTCTCGGCTTCCTTGACGCTGCCGTCACCCTTGTACTTGTCGGCAATGGCGAGGAGGGCATCGGTGCCTTCCGGGGTGCGGTTGAGCACCACGTCTTCCACGGCGTCGCGCAGCTCGGTCGGGATCTGGTCGTAGATCTCCAACTGGCCAGCGTTGACGATACCCATGGTCAAGCCGTTGCGGATCGCATACAGCAGGAACACCGAGTGGATCGCCTCGCGCACCGGGTTGTTGCCCCGGAACGAGAACGACACGTTGGACACGCCGCCGGAGGTCAGCGCATACGGCAGTTCGTCACGGATATAGGCGCAGGCATTGATGAAGTCGACGGCGTAGTTGTTGTGCTCCTCGATACCAGTGGCGACCGCGAAGATGTTCGGGTCGAAGATGATGTCTTCCGGTGGGAAGCCCACTTCGTTGACCAGGATGTCGTAGGAGCGTTTGCAGATTTCTTTCTTGCGCGCCTCGGTGTCGGCCTGGCCGGCTTCGTCGAACGCCATTACCACCACCGCAGCGCCGTAGCGCTTGCACAGCTTGGCGTGGTGGATGAACTGTTCGACGCCTTCCTTCATGCTGATGGAGTTGACGATGCCCTTGCCCTGGATGCACTTCAGGCCAGCTTCGATCACGTCCCACTTGGAGGAGTCGATCATGATCGGTACGCGGGAGATATCAGGTTCGCCGGCAATCAGATTGAGGAAGGTCACCATGGCCTTCTTCGAATCGAGCATGCCCTCGTCCATGTTGATGTCGATCACCTGGGCGCCGGCTTCCACCTGCTGCAAGGCGACTTCCAGGGCTTCGGTGTAGTTGTCCTCGCGGATCAGGCGGGCGAACTTGGCCGAGCCGGTGATGTTGGTGCGCTCACCGACGTTGACGAACAACGAGCTGCGATCGATGGTGAAGGGTTCCAGGCCCGACAGGCGGCAAGCCTTCGGGATATCCGGGATTTGGCGCGGCGCGTAACCGGCCACGGCCTTGGCGATGGCCTCGATGTGGCCCGGCGTGGTACCGCAGCAACCGCCGACAATGTTGAGAAAGCCGCTCTGGGCAAACTCTTCGATGACCTTGGCGGTTTGTGACGGCAGCTCATCGTATTCACCGAATTCGTTGGGCAGGCCGGCGTTCGGGTGCGCAGAAACGTGGGTGTTGGCCTTGTTCGACAACTCTTCCAGGTACGGCCGCAGCTCGCTGGCGCCCAGGGCGCAGTTGAGGCCCACCGAAATCGGCTTGGCGTGGGCCACGGAGTTCCAGAACGCTTCGGTGGTCTGGCCCGACAGCGTACGGCCGGAGGCGTCGGTGATGGTGCCGGAGATCATGATCGGCAGTTCGATGTTCAGCGCTTCGAACACCCCTTGCACGGCGAAGATCGCGGCCTTGGCGTTGAGGGTGTCGAAGATGGTCTCGATCAGGATCAGGTCGGCGCCGCCCTCGATCAAACCTTTGGTGGCTTCGGTGTAGTTTTCCACCAGCTCATCGAAGGTCACGTTGCGGTAGCCGGG
The DNA here is from genome assembly GCF_024112395.2 of Pseudomonas pergaminensis. NCBI lineage: Bacteria > Pseudomonadati > Pseudomonadota > Gammaproteobacteria > Pseudomonadales > Pseudomonadaceae > Pseudomonas > Pseudomonas pergaminensis. The sequence goes on from NZ_CP078013.2 coordinate 2,750,174, forward strand.
GTTGTTCACGTCGGGCGACAGCGAGCAGGTTCGGCTGGTCGGGCCGAGCACGCCGGCGACGAAACGCGGCTTGGCCGGGTTTTCGGCGGTCTTGGCGTCGGCGATCTTGCGCGCCAGGCGTGCGCCTTCTACGTTTAGTTCATAGGCCAGTTCTTCCATGCCGTAATCGGCCATGGAGATGCGCGTGGCGTTGAAGGTGTTGGTTTCGAGGATGTCGGCGCCGGCATCCAGGTAGGCTTTTTCGATGCCGCCGATCACGTCCGGACGAGTGATCACCAGCAGGTCGTTGTTACCCTTGACGTCGCTTGGCCAGTCGGCGAAGCGTTTGCCACGGTAGTCCTGCTCTTCCAGTTTATAGCTCTGGATCATCGTGCCCATACCGCCGTCGAGGATCAGGATACGTTCCTTGAGGGCTTGATGAAGGGCTTGCAGACGAACGCTACGATCGGACATGGGACTACTCTGGTCAGGCATTACGGAGGGCGTGGATCATAGCAAACCTGTGCCGATTTAGAGCATGCGCAGGTTTTGCATGAATATCGTTCATGTTGTTGTGGGGGATGGCCCGGTAGAATCACCGGCAATTTTTCAGCGCACGCATTGAATCGGGACCGGATACATGTCACTTCGCCTCATCACCAGCGCCGTCCTGGCACTGGTCGCCTGCCTCGCACAGGCTGACGGACCCGCCCCGGCGATTTCGTATACCCGCGACATTCAACCGATCTTCACCGAAAAATGCGTGGCCTGCCACGCCTGCTACGACTCCGCCTGCCAGCTCAACCTGGGCAGTGCCGAGGGCGCGGCGCGCGGTGCCAGCAAAATGCCGGTGTACGACGGCGAACGCAGCCAGGCCACGCCGACCACCCGCTTGTTTTATGACGCTTTTGGCAAGCAAGCCTGGCAGCAGAAAGGCTTCTATTCGGTACTGGACGCCCAAGGCAGCCAGGCCGCCCTGATGGCGCGCATGCTGGAACTGGGCCACAACGCACCGCTGCAACCCAATGCCAAGTTGCCCGACGACATTGTGCTGGGCCTGAACCGCGAAAACATGTGCGCCATGCCCGGCGAGTTCAATGCCTACGCGGGTGCCCATCCCAAGGAAGGCATGCCGCTGGCGGTAACGGGACTGACCGACCAGCAGTACCAGACCCTGCAACGCTGGCTCGCGTCGGGTGCGCCAATCGATGAACAAGGCCTGGCCCCCAGCGCCCGGGAAGCCCTGCAAGTGCAGCAGTGGGAGAACCTGTTCAACCAGCCCGGCGCCCGCGAAAGCCTGGTGGCGCGCTGGTTGTTCGAGCATTTGTTCCTTGCCCACATTTACTTCGAGAATGGCGAGCCGGGGCATTTCTTCCAGTGGGTGCGTTCGCGTACGCCGAGCGGCCAACCCATCGACCTGATCGCCACGCGCCGTCCCAATGATGATCCGGGCACCCAGGTGTACTACCGCCTATGGCCGGTGCAGGGCGTGATTGTGCATAAGACCCACATTACGTACCCATTCAGTGCCGACAAGATGGCGCGCGTCAAAGCGCTGTTCTACGCCGGTAACTGGCAGGTCAACGCCTTGCCGGGTTACGGCCCTGGCCGGCGCGCCAACCCCTTCGAAACCTTCGAGGCCATCCCGGCCAAGGCGCGTTACCAGTTCATGTTGGATAACGCCGAGTACTTTGTGCGCACCTTTATTCGCGGGCCGGTGTGCCGTGGGCAGATCGCCACGGACGTGATCCGCGATAACTTCTGGACCCTGTTCCAGGACCCGGACCACGACCTGTACATCACCGACGCGCGCTATCGCGGCCAGGCCACGCCCTTGCTGGCCATGCCGGGGCAAAACGATGACGTCGGCAGTGTGCTCAGCCTGTGGCTGGCCTACCGCGACAAACGCAATGAATACGAGGCCCTGCGCCGTGACAGTTACGCCGACCTGCCGCCACCGAGTTGGTCGAGCCTGTGGGCGGGCAATGACAATGCCTTGCTGAGCATTTTCCGCCACTTCGACAGCGCCTCGGTGACCAAAGGGCTGATTGGCGAGGTGCCGCAGACGATGTGGCTGTTTGACTACCCGTTGCTGGAGCGCACGTATTACCAGTTGGCGGTGAATTTTGATGTGTTTGGCAACGTGTCGCACCAGGCCCAGACCCGGTTGTACTTCGACTTGATCCGCAATGGCGCCGAGCAGAACTTTCTACGCTTGATGCCGGCCGATTCGCGCGAAGGTTTTATGGATGACTGGTACCAGAACAGTGGCAAGCTCAAGTTGTGGCTGGATTACGAGGCTATCGATGACGACAAACCTACTGGGCTGCACCTGGACGAAAACGATCCGAAGCGCGATTTTGCCAATCAGTTGCTCAGCCGTTACGGCGATTTGAACGCCAGTCCGGATCCGATCAATCGCTGTAGCGGTGCTTATTGCTCGCGTGACGGTGTTGATCCGGCCTTGCAGGATGCGGAGCAGGCGCTTAGTCGCTTGACCTCACGACCGGCTGCTGGGCTCAAGGTGATCGATCAATTGCCTGAAGCGACCATGCTGCGGGTTGAAACCGCCAACGGCAAACGCGTGGTCTACAGCATGTTGCGCAACCGCGCCCACAGTAATGTGGCGTTTCTCTTGGGTGAGGCTTACCGCTACCAGCCAGGGCTGGATACGGTGACGATTTATCCGGGTGTGCTGAGTAGCTACCCGAACTTCATGTTCAATATTCCGGCCCAGGAAGTGCCTGAGTTCGTGGCTGAAATGGAGCAGGCCAAGGATGCCAAGCGTTTCGAGAAGATTGTGGATCGCTGGGGAGTGCGACGCAGTCATCCGTTGTTCTGGCAGTACTTTCACGATTTATCGCAGTACATCCGCGAAACCGTGCCGGTGGAAGAAGGGGTATTGGACATGAACCGCTATGAAAACCTATAACTAAGGGCAGTGATCCAGTCATCTCTCTGAGCGGGTGCTGAAGCGGTCGGATATCTATCTTGCGGGAGTGGAACAGGTATTCCGATCATGTTGATTTCAGTACAGGCGCTACGGGCGCTGGCGGCGTGGGTGGTGGTGGGGCATCACTTCATGGGGACGTTTTTCGATTATGAGGCACATAACCCTCTGGAGTTCGTGTTCGCCGATAAGGGCGGTATAGGGGTCGACGTATTCTTTGTCATCAGCGGCCTTGTGATTTTCCTGGCGACCGCTGACAAGTCAGTGACACCCAGGCAATTCATACTGATGCGAGTGGCCAGGATAGTTCCAGCGTACTGGTTCTATACCCTGGTCACGGCTGTAGTCATCGCGGTCGTCCCCTCGATGTTTCCAGATGATCATCTCGAACTGGGTCATGCGCTCATGTCGCTGTTGTTTCTCTGCGCTGAAAACCCAGGGGGCTATGGGGTCTACCCGCTGCTGAATGTCGGCTGGACCCTGAACTTCGAGATGCTGTTCTATGCCCTGTTTGCCATCGCCTTAATGGTTCCCCCGTCATATCGGTTGTGGGTGGTGGCGGTGCTACTGTTTCTCGTGTGCTACATCGGTCCTGTGCTCGACTTGACCAGCGACTTTTATCGTCAGGACATGGTTTTTGAATTCCTGATGGGCGTTGTGATCGGCATGCTGTACCGCCGCGGCCTGTTTCGGGCCAGGGCATGGCTACCGTTGTTGGGAATCGTGGTGGCTTGTGCGGCGATTTACCAGGGGGCCGATATACCGCGCGTGCTGGAGTGGGGGGTGCCCAGCGCGATGTTGGTGATGAGTTTTGTGATGCTGGAGCCTTTCTTTCAAGGCTCTCGCTTTATGAAGATGCTCGGTGATTGTTCCTATTCGGTGTATTTGCTCCACGACCTGGTGCTGTGTGCTGGACGATGGGTTGTCGGACACACTGGAATCAGCCCCTACTTGATATTGCCTGTTTGCATCGTACTGACCGCATCTGGCGCCTTTTACAGCTATCACTGGCTGGAAAAGGGTACATACCTCAGGCTCAAGCGTTGGTTTGGCGTGGAGGCTCCGATTGTCCTTTCCCGACAAAAATACTAGGACTTTGTACCAACGTAATATTTTGGCGTAAACTGCCGGCAAGCCTGTGAGGAGTTTCCATGACTGCCATAACCATTACAGACGCCGCCCACGATTACCTGGCTGATCTGCTGTCCAAGCAGAACACCCCAGGTATCGGCATCCGCGTCTTTATCACCCAGCCCGGCACCCAATACGCTGAGACGTGCATTGCCTACTGCAAGCCAGGGGAAGAGAAGCCTGAAGACACCGCCCTGGGGCTCAAAAGCTTCACCGCGTACATCGATGCCTTCAGCGAAGCCTTCCTTGACGACGCTGTGGTCGACTACGCCACCGACCGCATGGGCGGCCAGTTGACCATCAAGGCGCCAAACGCCAAGGTGCCGAACGTCAACGCTGACAGCCCGGTCAACGAGCGCATCAACTATTACCTGCAAACCGAGATCAACCCTGGGCTGGCCAGCCACGGTGGTCAGGTCAGTCTGATCGACGTGGTCGAAGACGGCATTGCCGTGCTCAAGTTCGGCGGCGGCTGCCAGGGCTGTGGCCAGGCGGACGTGACTTTGCGTGAAGGCATCGAGCGCACCTTGCTTGAGCGCATTCCGGAGCTCAAGGGTGTACGTGACGTGACCGACCACACGCAGAAAGAAAACGCCTACTACTGAGTAAGATGTTCACTGCAAACAAAAAAACGGCGCCCCGTGAGCGCCGTTTTTTATGCTTAAAATTCAGCGTCTTACGCCGTCTATCTAACGCCGAAGATTAACTGTAGGAGCCGGCTTGCCGGCGATAGCTGCGTGTCAGTCAACAGATTCGGCAGCAGATACGCCGCGATCGTGCGCAAGTCAGCTCTTAAATTATAGTTTTATTCATATATATCAGTTGTTTGTGAATCTTTTGTGAGGTTGTTTATCATGGCCGATAGAGGTGTGCATGCCCGGCCCGATACAACGAAGACTCACTGAAACTATCATTGGCCAGCACCCGACCCACCACAATCAATGCCGTACGTCGAAACCCTTTTGCCGCCACTTTCTCGGCAATGTCATCGAGGGTGCCGACTGCCCAATCCTGATCCGGCCAGGTCGCGCGATGCACCACGGCAATCGGACAATCCGCGCCATAGTGCGGCAGCAGTTCGGCAACGATTTTATCCAGGTGGTTGACCCCCAGGTGGATCGCCATGGTTGTGGCATGCCGGGCCAGGCTGTCGAAGTCTTCACCGGCCGGCATGCTGGTTTTATCCGCGTAGCGGGTCAGGATCACGCTCTGGGCGATGTCGGGCAGGGTCAATTCCGTTTCCAGCAGCGCCGCACAGGCTGCCACGGCAGTGACCCCTGGGATGATCTGGAACGGAATGCCTAGTTCGCGCAAGTGTCGGATCTGTTCACCAATTGCCCCATACAGGCTCGGGTCACCGGAGTGCACGCGGGCCACATCCTGCCCTTTTGCGTGGGCGGCCGTGATCAGGTCGATGATCTGCTCCAGATGCAATTCGGCGCTATTGACCAGGGTTTCGGCCTGATGACCTTCCAGCACTGCCGCTGGCACCAGTGAACCGGCGTAGATGATCACCGGGCAACTGCGGATCAGCCGCTGGCCTTTGACGGTGATCAATTCCGGGTCGCCGGGGCCTGCGCCGATGAAGTAGACGGTCATGGTAATTCCTGTCGAAAAACGGGCGAGCATGAATGTTATTCATGATCTGGGCGGGCGATTATCGGGATTTTAGCCGGCGCACGCCAATGCAAAGGTCGCTTGGGCGTTTTTTCTGCGGGTGATCAGCAGGCGGGCAGGGGCGTGACCGAGGTGTTCAGCCAGGGCCAAGGCGGCGCTTTCAGCGATGCCGTAACAGCCGGTATGGGCAAAAACCACCTCGGATTTGTGGCTCAGGCGATTTTCGAAAACCGCCAGTTGCTCGGCGCTGAAACACTGCAACGGCAGGTCCAGTGCTTTGGCCAGCGCCAGCAGGCCTGGTTCATCCTGTTTGCGATCGATACTGGCCAGCGCGGTGATGCGCTGGCGCTCGATATCGCCCTCGGCGAGGGCCGCATCAAACAGGGCCTGCAAGGCGTGAACATCACAACCGCGCTGGCAGCCCAGGCCGACCACCAGGATCATGCCGCGTATTGATCGTCACGGTTGCGGCGGAACAGCCACGCACTGATCAGGCCCAGGGCCAGCCAGAATGCGACGTTGGTCAATTGCGAAGCGATCTTGAACTGGGCTTCCAGGGCTTCCGGGGCCAGCATCGAGTGTACTTCTGGCTGTGGAGCACCGATCATGTGCGGCACCACCAGGATCGCCACGCCCAGCGCTTTGAGCAGCCAGTTGCGACCGAACACAATCAGCGCGATACCGGCGGCGGTCGACGCGGCAGTGCCGATCCACCAGATCTGCCGTTGCGCCAGGTCAGCCGCGGCGGTGCCTGGCAGCTCTGGCGGCAGGCCCAAGGTTGGCGCCAGCACAAAGGTTGCGTAACCCGCCAGGCCCCAGAGCAGGCCTTGCGCCGTACGGGTCGGCGCACGCAGGGTGTACAGGCCGGCCAGCATCAACGCAAACCCGACCGCGACTACCAAGTTGCCGCCGGTGGTGGACAGCACGCGTTGCCAGCCATCTTCGGGTTCCCAGGCTTCGGCGTCGTGGGTGTGGGCGGCGCCACCCTCGGTGTGTGCATGGGCCACTTCGGTGGCGGCAGGGGCATGTTCGTAGGTTTCCGCTTGCAGAATCAGCGGGGCGACCCAGAAGCTTTGCAACAGGGTCAGCAGCAGGGCGGCCAGAAGACCGGTGAAACCTGCGGTTTGCGCGATACGCTTGATCATGTCGGCAGGTCTCAGTGGCACGGGAACGCGGCGCTGTGGCGGGTATCGTGGGCGGCGTTGTGCACGGCTTCGATGTGCGAGAAACCGGCGAAGTACACCAGGCACGCGCCGAGGATCGACGCGCCGATGGCGGCGGTCAAGCGTTGGCTCAGGGTCGAGGTGCTGCTGGCGGAGTGCGAGGTGCTGCTGATGATCGACATGGCGCGTCCCTTTCAGGTGTCAGGGTGAAACGAGCGCATGAAAACCCCGCGAGCCGGGCACGCAGGGTTTAAACAGCGCCCGCCCACCGCGGGTTTGTTATCTGATTTTTTCGGGCCGGTCTCCGGGCTTGCGAGGGGCATTGCGCCTATTAAGCGTCGCCTTCCCATGCCTTGGAGGCACAGTGGATCTGACACTTCGCTCGCTTACCGTTGCGGGGGCAGCACCGGACTGGTCATATCGCTATGACGCACCGGTTTCCCGTTTCACCCTGTGAGGGGCACCCGAAACAAGATGTGTAGGAGAGCATGGGGGTGGGAGGGGAGTCAATTGGGTTGTTGGGGGCATATCCGTTGTTTAGGTAACGGCGGCTTATGGTTCCGCTCTTACAGCGGGTCACTTTTGGAAAGGCCCAAAAGTAACCAAAAGGCCTTCGCCCCAACACTCGGCACCTCGCCTAGGCTCGGTGTGCCCTCACTCCGGCTTGAATCCGTGGGCCGCCGCGCTGGGCCATCCTTGGCCCAGCGCGGCTAACCCGGCGTCCTGCCGGGTTACCCACGGATTCAAGCCTGCGTTCGGCCAGCGTGTTTGACGGGGCGCCTCAGATCAAGAGCGACTCGCTTCGCATCGTAGATACGCTTTTCGTTTTCTGTAGGAGCCGGCTTGCCGGCGAAAAACGTGAGACCGCCGCGTTTTGTCTGATTCCCCGCGTCATCGTTGAAGACCATCGCCGGCAAGCCGGCTCCTACAAGACCGCGTTTGATTTTGCCTTTGCTTTACACCACTCAAGCCGGCTGTCAGGCCGCTGTGCTTTTGATTTTGATCTTAGGCGCCCCGTCAAACACGCTGGCCGGAATTCGGCAGGGATTTGGGGGGTAAACCGGCAGGGATGCCGGTTTAGCCGCCCCGCGCCATGGATGGCGCGTGGCGGCGGCCCCCCAAATCACTGTCGGATTACGGGCATACCGAGCCTAGGCGAGGTACCGAGTGTTGGGGCAAGAGCGCTTTGGTTACTTTGCCGCTTTTGCAAAGTGACCCGCCGTAAGGGCGGAACCATAAGCGGCCATTACCGCAGCAACGGATATGTACCCCAACCCAAACCCCATCATTGACCATCCCCCAAGCACTGCGTAGCCTTGCACCCTCGAGGTTCTTCAGCCCAGGCCGAAGCTAAGAAGGGAACGCGGTCCAAGCCGCGGCTGCCCCCGCAACTGTAAAGGGTTCATCTGACTGCCACGCCACTGCCATTACAGCGGGAAGGCGCAGCCAGCGCCGGTCGCAAGACCCGCAAGCCCCAAGCCAGGAGACCTGCCTCGCAACCGATTTTCCAATTCAACCGGGCGGGGTGATCCGGTGACGAAATCCGCTGCTGCGTGCCGTCGCAGGGCCTATCGTCCCGTATGCCCGCCCCCAAGGGCATCCGATGAAAACACTGGCCAAACTCCCCGTCACCATCGTTACCGGCTTCCTCGGCTCGGGCAAGACCACCTTGCTGCGCCATATGCTCGACAACGCCCAGGGCCGCCGTATCGCGGTGATCGTCAATGAATTCGGCGAGTTGGGCATCGACGGTGAAATCCTCAAGCAGTGCTCCATCGGTTGCACCGAAGAAGAAGCCAACGGCCGCGTCTATGAGCTGGCCAACGGCTGCCTGTGCTGCACCGTGCAGGAAGAATTCTTCCCGGTGATGCGCGAATTGGTCGCCCGTCGTGGTGACCTCGACCATATCCTCATCGAAACCTCCGGCCTGGCCCTGCCAAAACCGTTGGTACAAGCCTTCCAGTGGCCGGAAATCCGCAGTGCCTGCACCGTTGACGCGGTGATCACCGTGGTCGACAGCCCGGCCGTGGCCGCAGGCACCTTCGCGGCGTTCCCGGACCAGGTTGATGCCCAGCGCAAACTTGACCCGAACCTGGACCACGAATCACCCCTGCACGAGCTGTTCGCCGACCAACTGGCCAGCGCCGACCTGGTGATCCTCAACAAGAGCGACTTGATCAGCCCCGAAGACCTGGCTCGCGTGCGCCTGGAAGTCGCCGAAGAACTGCCACCCGCGGTGAAGATCATTGAAGCCAGCAGCGGTCGCCTGCCGCTGGACGTGTTGATCGGCCTGGGTGCAGGCTCCGAAGAACACATCGACGGTCGCCACAGCCATCACGATCATCATCACGAAGGTGAAGACGATCACGATCACGACGCCTTCGATTCCATCTCCATCGACCTGCCGCAAGCCGACGAAGCGCTGCTGCTCGACGCCCTGACGCAACTGGTGGTGCAGCACGGCATCTTGCGCGTCAAAGGCTTCGCCGCCATCCCGAACAAGCCGATGCGCCTGCTGATCCAGGGCGTGGGCACGCGTTTCGACAAGCACTTCGACCGTGCCTGGAGCGCTGACGAGCCGCGCATCACGCGCCTGGTGCTGATCGGTCAGGACCTCGATGCGGCCGGCCTTGAAGCGCAACTGCGCGCCGCCCTCAGCGTTTAACCCATGCACCTGCTCAGGACCCAGCCCGGTGGTTTCGTCTCGGACGACAATATTGCCGACCTTGGCCAGACCCCCGCTGAACTGGTGATCCTGTGCAGCGGTGATTCCAGCCTGGCGCTGCTGGCCGAAGCGGCCCAGCAGTTACCCGACGACTACCCCAGCTTTCGCCTGGCCAACCCGATGCAGGTGCAGAACCATGCCTCGGTCGACCTGTATGTCGATGAGGTGCTGCGCCATGCCAAGGTCATCCTGATTTCGCTGCATGGTGGCATCGGTTATTGGCGCTACGGCATCGAGCGCCTGGTGGAGTTGGCCGAGCGTGGCGTGCAGCTGATTCTGGTGCCGGGGGATGATCGCCCGGACCCGGAGCTCAGCGGGTTGAGCACCGTCGGCGCCGAAGCGCGTGATCGCCTCTGGCACTTCCTGCGCCAGGGCGGCCTAGGCAATGCGCTGGATTTTTATCGCTGCCTGGCCAGTGCCTACCTGGGCCGTGACTACGCCTGGGCGGAGCCGCAGACCCTGCCGCGCACGGCGATTTATCATCCGCGCCACGCTAACGCCCGCCTGAATGATTGGCAGGCCGACTGGCACGCCGACTGGCCGGTGGCGGCGGTGCTGTTCTATCGCTCCCATTTGCAGGCGGCCAATACCGGTTTTATCGACGTGTTCTGCCAGCGCTTGCAGGCCGCGGGGCTTAACCCGTTGCCGATGGCGGTGGCCAGTTTGAAAGAGCCCGGCTGCCTGGCGGTGGTCGAGGACTGGCTGGATGAGGTGGGTGCGGCGGTGATCCTGAACACCACCGGCTTCGCCCAGTCCAGCCCCGAAGCGCCGCACTTGCGGCCGTTTCGCCGCAATATCCCGGTGATCCAGGCCATTTGCGCCCAGGACAACCAACCTGGCTGGGAAGCCAGCGAGCAAGGCCTCGGCCCGCGTGACTTGGCCATGCACATCGCCCTGCCGGAGCTGGATGGACGGATCATCAGCCGGCCAATCAGCTTCAAGGACCTGGCCTGGCGCAGCGAGCGCAGCCAGTCGGATGTGGTGTGCTACCGCGCCGCGCCCGAGCGCATGGATTTTGTCGCGGAACTGGCACGACGCTGGGTCGAGTTGGCGCGAGTGCCGAATGCGCACAAGCGCATCGCGCTGATCCTTGCCAACTACCCGACCCGCGACGGTCGGATTGGCAATGGCGTGGGCCTCGATACCCCAGCGGCCGCACTGAATATTTTGCGTGCCCTTCAGGCTGAAGGCTATCCGCTGCCGGAGACCTTGCCCGACAGTGGCACGGCGCTGATCCACGACCTGCTCGGCGGCGTCACCAACGACCTCGACAGCCTCGACCTGCGCCCGTGCCATCAAAGCCTGGGCCTGGACGACTACGCGGCGATGTTCGCTCGCCTGCCCCAAGCCAATCGGCAGGCCGTACTGGAACGCTGGGGCACGCCACAAAACGATCCGATGTTCCGTGATGGCCGCATGATGATCGCTGGCCTGCGCCTGGGCCTGACCTTTGTCGGTATCCAGCCGGCCCGGGGTTATCAGGTGGACGCCAGCGCGGTGTACCACGACCCGGACCTGGTGCCGCCCCACGCGTACCTGGCGTTCTACTTTTGGCTGCGCCACACCTACGGCGCCCATGGCGTGATCCATGTGGGCAAGCACGGCAACCTCGAATGGCTGCCCGGCAAAGGCGTGGGGCTGTCGGAAAACTGCTGGCCCGACGCGCTGCTGGGGCCGCTGCCGAATATCTATCCCTTTATCGTCAACGACCCGGGCGAGGGCGCCCAGGCCAAGCGACGCACCCAGGCGGTGATCATCGATCACTTGATGCCACCGCTGACCCGTGCCGAGACCTATGGCCCGCTGCGTGACCTGGAGCTGTTGGCGGACGAATATTACGACGCCCAGTTGCTGGATCCGCGCCGCGCTCTGGAATTGCAGAAAGACATCCTCAAGTTGGTGCGCGAAACCCGTATCGACCAGGAACTGGAGCTGGAAAGCGACGCCGATGCCGCCGTGTGGCTGCCGCGCCTGGACACTTACCTGTGCGACTTGAAGGAGTCGCAAATCCGCGACGGCCTGCATATCTTTGGCGAGTCGCCCGAGGGGCGTTTGCGTATCGACACCCTGCTGGCATTGCTGCGCATCCCGCGGGGCGATGGCCGTGGCCCGCAGTCGAGCTTGCTGCGGGTGCTGGCCAAGGCCTTCGACCTGGGCTTTGACCCCCTCGATTGCGCCCTGGCCGAGCCGTGGACAGGACGGCGCCCGTTGGTGCTGCAGAAGATCGACGGGCAGTTGTGGCGCACCGCCGGCGATACCCGCGAACGCCTGGAGCTGTACGCCGCGCGGTTGATCGAGCAGGCGCTGGAAGGGCCGCTTGAGCAGTTGGAAGAGCCCGGCTGGGAGGATGTGAAAGCCGTGATCGAAAGCCTGCGTATCGTCGTGGCGCCACGCCTGGACGCCTGTGGTCCGGCGGAAATGCGTGGGCTGCTCGATGCCTTGAGCGGCCGTTTTGTGCCCGCTGGCCCTAGCGGTGCGCCGAGTCGCGGGCGTCTGGATGTGCTGCCGACCGGGCGCAACTTTTTCAGCGTCGACGTGCGCAACCTGCCCACCACCACCGCGTGGCGCATCGGTTTCCAGTCGGCCAACCTGATTCTTGAGCGACACCTGCAAGACCACGGCGACCACCTGCGCCAACTTGGCCTGTCGGTATGGGGCACCGCCACCATGCGCACCGGCGGCGATGATATCGCCCAGGCCATGGCGCTGATGGGCGTGCGCCCGGTGTGGGCGACGGGCAGCCAGCGGGTGGATGACTTTGAAATCCTGCCGGTCAGCCTGCTCGACCGGCCGCGCGTAGACGTGACGCTGCGGGTGTCGGGCTTTTTCCGGGATGCCTTCGCCAACCTGATCCGCCTGTTCGATGCCGCCGTGCAAGCAGTGGCCGCGCTCGACGAGCCGGACGACATGAACCCGCTGGCGGCCAAGGTGCGCAGTGAGCGCGAGGCGTTGCTCAAGTCCGGCCTGGACGACGAGGCCGCTGCGAAACAGGCCGGTTGGCGCATCTTCGGCGCCAAGCCCGGCGCCTATGGCGCGGGCGTGCAGGGCGCGGTCGACGGTCGCCTGTGGCAAAGCCGCGAAGACTTGGCCGAGGTCTACCTGAACTGGGGCGGCTACGCCTATGGCGGTTCCGACGAAGGCACCGCCGCCCGCGAGCAATTCGCCCAGCGTCTGAGCCAGGTGCAGGCTGTGTTGCAGAACCAGGACAACCGCGAGCACGACCTGCTCGATTCCAATGATTACTACCAATTCCAGGGCGGCATGCTTGCTGCCGTGGAAACCCTGAGCGGCGATAAGGCTGCCAGCTATCATGGCGACCACAGCCAGCCCGACCTGCCGAAGATCCGCACCCTGAAGGAAGAGCTGAACCGGGTGATCCGTTCCCGCGCCGCTAACCCCAAGTGGATCGAAGGCGTGAAGCGCCATGGTTATAAAGGTGCGTTTGAGATGGCGGCGACCGTGGACAACCTGTTCGCCTTCGACGCCACCACCGCGCTGATAGACGACCACCAATATGCGCTGTTGGCCGACGCCTATCTGCTCGACCCCGATACCCGGGCCTTTGTGCAACAGCACAACCCCGACGCGCTGCGCGACATGACCGAGCGCATGCTAGAAGCCCAGCAGCGTGGCATGTGGCAGGAACCGGGGGCGTACCGCGAGGCGTTGGAAAACCTGTTGCTGGATATCGAAGAGGATGGCTGAAGGCAAGCTTGTTGTGGTGAGCGGGCTTGCCCCGCGCTGGACTGCGAAGCGGCCCCAAAAACCGGACACCGCGTTTTGCCAGGAAGAATCCGTTTAGCTTTATTGAGGCTGCTACGCAGCCCAGCGCGGGGCAAGCCCGCTCAGTACAGTGTGGTTGCTTGTGTCGCAGAATTTGAAGAGGGATCGTATGACTGATATTCCCCATTTTCCGCTGTCCGCCGTAGTCGGCGCCGATGACCTGAAACTGGCGCTGTGCCTGACCGCCATCGACCCGAAGATCGGCGGTGTGCTGATCGAAGGCCCGCGCGGCATGGCCAAGTCGACTTTGGCGCGTGGTTTGGCGGACCTGCTGGCCAGTGGTCAATTCGTGACTTTGCCCCTGGGCGCGACTGAAGAGCGCCTTGTCGGCACGCTGGACCTGGATGCTGCATTGGGCGAGGGCCGGGCGCAGTTTTCGCCCGGCGTATTGGCCAAGGCGGATGGCGGCGTGCTGTACGTCGATGAAGTCAACCTGCTACCCGATCATTTGGTGGATTTGCTGCTGGACGTGGCCGCCAGCGGCACCAATCTGATCGAGCGTGACGGCATTTCCCATCGCCATTCGGCGCGGTTCGTGCTGATCGGCACCATGAACCCGGAGGAGGGCGAGTTGCGTCCGCAACTGCTCGACCGTTTCGGTTTCAACGTGGCGTTGAGCGGGCAGACCTTGCCCGCCGAGCGTGGGCAGATTATTCGTCGGCGTCTGGATTTCGACAGCGACCCGGCGGCGTTCTGCGCGCAATGGGAAACGTCGCAGGCGGCGTTGCGCGAACGCTGCATTCAGGCGCGGGCACAACTGGACACTATCGCGCTGGACGACGAGGCGCTGGCAAGGATCACCGAACGGTGCTTCGCGGCGGGCGTCGACGGTTTGCGTGCGGACTTGGTCTGGTTGCGCGGCGCTCGGGCCCATGCCGCCTGGCGTGGCGCCAGTGCGATCGCCGAGGAAGATATCGAGGCGGTGGCCGAGTTTGCCCTGCGCCATCGTCGCCAGGAACAAGCCCCATCGTCCAACCCGCCCAGTGAAGGGCAGTCGCCCAAATCTTCCGACGCTTCGCCAGGCCAAGGCCAGTGGGGCGACATGCCCGCTCCGGCCCTGCCCACGGGGGCGCGCCGGGAAGTCCCCACCTGGCCAAAAAAGCCCTAGGCATTCGCCCCCGGCCTGACACGGGGACGGATGCCCGCCCCAAGGCAGGGCGACTGGACAGCGGCAGGCACGGTAAGGCGCGCAGCGCGAAGCAGGGGACGATCAATTGGCCCGGCACCTTGCTCGGTGGCCGGCCGCAAGCCCGTGAGGATCTGCTTTATCACCTGCGCAGTCGTTCGGCCCATGAGCTCTGGTTGGTGATTGTCGATGCGTCGGCATCCACCCGGCGGCATCGTGCGCTCACCGATGCCAAGGGTTTGTTGGCGCAATTGTTCGATGACGCTTACCGCCAGCGGGCGCGGATGGCGTTGTTGACGGCCAGCGGGCACTCGCCCAAATGGCAGGTACAGGGGTTGAAGGCGGCGAAGGGCTTGGCGGACTGGCTGGATCAATTGGGCGCGGGCGGTGGTACGCCGTTGCTCGCGGCGTTGACCGAGGCCGGGGCGTGGTTGACGCTGCGCCGCAAGCGGTATCCGGCTGAACAACAGCGGCTGCTGGTGATCACTGACGGGCGACTCAAGGACATCGCCGGGTTGCCGTTGCTGGAGTGTCCGGGGCTGTTGGTGGATATCGAGCGCGGGCCCATCAGGTTGGGTCGGGCTCGGGAGTTGGCGGTGGGGTTGCAGCTGGACCATCGGCATATTGACGATTAGCTATTGCCCGGCACGTTGGGCCAAAGGTCCGCCACCAGGAACAGCCGCTCGGCTTCCTCCCAATCCTGATCGACTTGAACCATCCGCACCAACAACTGCGCCGGCGCCATGGGATCCAGCTGCGCCAGCCAGCCCCTCATCTGTTCTTCACTCCAGACTTCATCCGTCGGGTAATGCGCCGGCGCCAACCACGCATGCCTGGGCAGGGGCTGCCAGCGGCCGGGCGGACTTTGGCTGACAAACGCTGGCCAATCACGCTGATGCAACCAGCGCCCACGTAAATGCTGTGGATGGGCACCCATGGGGGCTTGGGCCTCGCCAGGCCAGGGGTACAACAGATAGCCGCCCAGCCACAAATGCGCATCGAAATGCTGGATATCCAGTGCCGCCAGGGCCTCCTGGCTTTCCGCCCGCGCCGATATCGGCAACTGATGCTGGGCCAGGTGCGCCAGCTTGCGGTCCAGTCGGTCATGACAACCCGGCCCCAGCCATTGCGCGGTGTCCTCACCGTTACCGTCCTGCGGGCCGAGGTACAGTTTGATTGCCAGCTCCAGATGATGCACGCCGTCACGGTCGCGCAGCAGCATGTCCAGCTCGCCGAGGGTATGCCCGGCGCGGCGGATCGGCAGGTTGGCCGCCAACAGTTCCACGCCCGGCGCATGCTGTACGGCGAACTGCCACAGGCGCTCGTAATACAGGCCCAGGCGCCGGGTGCGTGACTGGTTCAGCCACTGCTGCAAGGCGCTGCTGTCCTGATCGAGCTGGCGCAGCCAGCGCTCCAGCAGGTGCGGCGCCTGCACCCAGTCACTGCCGGCCAGCGGGTGGCGCTGCGGCCACGGTGTTTGCGCGAGCATCGGCGGGGCGAGCATTACCCACGCCAGGTCGCGCACTTCGGGGTGGCGCAGCTGGCGGGGCAGGTTGTGCAGATCCGGGAACACAGTCATGGTCCGAGCATAGCCTTTTCAGTGTCGTGCGGGTGGATGAGAACCCTTGTCATCAAGGTTTCACGGCGACAAAGGATTTTGCCTGGGACGGCCTTTCGCCCATAATCGTTCTTTTTTGCCACACCCCACATCCCGCAGGAGCCCCATGGAGCAATTTCGCAATATCGGCATTATCGGTCGCCTGGGCAGTACCCAGGTGTTGGACACCGTCCGCCGGCTGAAAAAGTTCCTGCTGGAACGCCACCTGCATGTGATCCTCGAAGACACCATCGCTGAAATCCTGCCGGGCCACGGCTTGCAAACCTCGTCGCGCAAGATGCTAGGCGAAGTCTGCGACATGGTCATCGTGGTCGGCGGCGACGGCAGCCTGCTCGGCGCCGCCCGTGCCCTGGCGCGGCACAACGTACCGGTGCTGGGGATCAACCGGGGTAGCCTGGGTTTCCTCACCGATATCCGTCCCGATGAGTTGGAAGTCGAAGTCGCCAAGGTGCTCGACGGCCATTACCTGGTGGAAAACCGCTTCCTGCTGCAAGCCGAAGTGCGCCGCCACGGCGAAGCCATCGGCCAGGGCGATGCCTTGAATGATGTGGTGCTGCACCCCGGCAAGTCGACGCGGATGATCGAGTTCGAACTCTATATAGACGGCCAATTCGTGTGCAGCCAGAAGGCCGACGGCCTGATCGTTGCCACGCCCACCGGCTCCACGGCCTACGCGCTGTCGGCAGGTGGGCCGATCATGCATCCCAAGCTGGATGCCATTGTGATCGTGCCGATGTATCCCCATATGTTGTCGAGCAGGCCCATCGTGGTCGACGGCAACAGTGAGCTGAAAATCGTGGTCTCCAAAGACATGCAGATCTACCCGCAGGTGTCCTGCGACGGTCAGAACCATTTCACCTGCGCCCCCGGTGACACCATCACCGTGAGCAAGAAGGCACAGAAGTTGCGGTTGATCCACCCGCTGGACCACAACTACTACGAAGTGTGCCGCACCAAGCTGGGCTGGGGCAGCCGCTTGGGGGGTGGAGGCGACTGATGCTCGATCCCGCGCGTAGCTACGACCTGATTGGTGACGTGCACGGTTGCGCCCACACCCTTGAGCACTTGCTCGACCTGCTGGGCTACCACAAGCAGGGCGGCACCTGGCGTCATCCGTCGCGCATGGCGGTGTTCCTCGGCGATATCATTGACCGCGGCCCACGCATCCGCGAGGCGCTGCATATCGTCCACGACATGACCGAGGCTGGCCAGGCGCTGTGCATCATGGGCAACCACGAGTTCAACGCCCTGGGTTGGACCACACCGGCGCCGCCGGGCAGTGGCAAGCAGTTCGTGCGCGAGCACAACCCACGGCATGCACGGTTGATCCAGGAGACCCTGACCCAGTTCGAACACCACCCGGCGGACTGGCATGACTTCCTCGGCTGGTTCTATGACATGCCGCTGTTCGTCGACGCTGGGCGCTTCCGCGTGGTGCATGCGTGCTGGGACGACGGCTTTATCCAGCCGCTGCGCGCGACCTTCCCGGACGGTTGCATCGACCAGCACTTCCTGCAGGCCGCCGCCGTGCCGGGCAGTTTTGCCTGCAACGCCTTCGACCGCCTGCTGCGCGGTACCGACATGCGCCTGCCGCACGGCCTTACGCTGACCGGTGGCGATGGCCTGACGCGCTCGTTCTTTCGCACCAAGTTCTGGGAAGACGACCCCAAGACCTACGGCGATATCGTGTTCCAGCCCGACGCCTTGCCGGAGCCAGTGGCGCGTACGCCGTTGTCGTCCACCGAAAAGAATTCCCTGCTGCGCTACGGCGTCGACGAACCGTTGTTGTTCGTCGGCCATTACTGGCGCAGCGGCAAACCGGCGCCGATCCGCGAGAACCTGGCGTGCCTGGACTACAGCGCCGTGCTGTACGGCAAGCTGGTGGCTTATCGCCTGGATCAGGAAACCCGCCTGGATCCGAATAAATTCGTATGGGTCGACGTAGAGCGACCCGAGGTTATCAAATGAGTGCTGTGGCGGTATTACGCCTGCCCTTGAGCGTCGACCTGGGCGGCTTTGTCCAGTTGCTGCAACGCATGCAAGTGCCCCATCGTGTCAGCGAAGAGGCGGGTGAGCAGGTGTTGTGGGTGCCCGAGAACATCAGCGACGACGTGCGCGTGCTTTACCAACGCTTTCCTGCGGGTGACCCGGACCAGCAACTGGACATTCCCGAGCAGGCGCCGATCAAGCGCCCTGGGTTTCTCCAGCAACTGCGGCACAGCCCGTTAACCGCGTTGGTGCTGCTGGCAAGCATCATCGTCGGCGCCGTGACCTTGCTCGGTGAAAACCTGCAAGCCATGAGTTGGCTGACGTTCCTGCAGTTCCGCATCGTCGGCGAGTACATCCAGTTCACACCGCTGGCCGACAGCCTGGCGGCGGGGCAGTGGTGGCGGCTGGTCACGCCGATGCTGATCCACTTTGGCATCCTGCACCTCGCCATGAATGGCATGTGGTACTGGGAACTGGGCCGGCGCATCGAAGCGCGCCAGGGCAGCATCAACTTGCTGGGCCTGACGCTGTTGTTCAGCCTGGTGTCCAACTACGCTCAATATGTTTATGGCGGCCCCGGCCTGTTCGGTGGGTTGTCCGGCGTGCTGTATGGCCTGCTCGGGCATTGCTGGATTTTTCAACTGCTGTCGCCTAATCCGGCCTATCGCCTGCCCCGTGGGGTGCTGGTGATGATGCTGGTGTGGTTGCTGCTCTGCCTGTCGGGGCTGGTCTCGATGATCGGTTTCGGCGAAATCGCCAATGCTGCCCATGTCGGCGGCCTGGTTATCGGTTGCCTGACGGGTTTGCTGGGTGGGCTGTACAGCCGCCGCAAAGCCTCTCTTTGATAAGGAAGAGCCTTATGTCCTCTTTTGCTGAAATGATTGAAAACATCACTCCGGACATCTACGAGAGCCTCAAGCTCGCCGTGGAAATCGGCAAGTGGTCCGATGGCCGCAAGCTCACTGCCGAACAGCGCGAGCTGTCCCTGCAAGCGGTGATCGCCTGGGAAATCCAGAACCTGCCGGAAGACCAGCGCACCGGCTACATGGGCCCGCAGGAATGCGCATCCAAGTCCGCGCCAGTACCGAATATCCTGTTCAAGTCGGATGCGATCCATTGATTGAAATTGGTCGTGGTGCAGTCAGCAAAATGTCGGCGCAACTCGGTGAGCCGACCGTTCAATACGCGTTTCGCCTGGGCGATGCCGAGGTGCCGGTCAACCCGTTGATCGGCACTCACGTGCGCCTGGAATACCTCGGTGCCATCCATTGCAGCCATTGCGGCCGCAAGACCAAGACCAGCTTCAGCCAGGGGTACTGCTACCCGTGCATGACCAAGCTGGCCCAGTGTGACCTGTGCATCATGAGCCCCGAGCGTTGCCACTACGACGCCGGCACCTGCCGCGATCCGGGCTGGGGCGAGCAATTCTGCATGACCGACCATGTGGTGTACCTGGCGAATTCGTCGGGGATCAAGGTCGGCATCACCCGCGCCACCCAGTTGCCGACTCGCTGGCTCGACCAAGGCGCGAGCCAGGCGCTGCCGATCATGCGCGTGGCGACCCGCCAGCAATCCGGCTTCGTCGAGGACCTGTTCCGCAGCCAGGTGGCCGACAAGACCAACTGGCGCGCGCTGCTCAAGGGCGACGCCCAGTCCGTCGACCTCAAGCAGGTGCGTGACGAGCTGTTCGCCTCCTGCGCCGAAGGCCTGGTGAGTCTGCAGGAACGCTTTGGCCTGCAGGCCATCCAAACGATTGCCGACATTGAGCCGATCGAAATCCGCTATCCGGTCGAGCAGTATCCGACCAAGATCGTCAGCTTCAACCTGGACAAGAACCCGATTGCCGAAGGCACGCTGCTGGGGATCAAGGGCCAATACCTGATCTTCGACACCGGCGTTATCAACATTCGTAAGTACACGGCCTACCAGCTCGCCGTGCATCAGTAGAAGGATGCCACCCATGCGCACCGAACAACCGAAGATGATCTACCTGAAGGACTATCAGGCGCCGGACTACCTGATCGAAGAGACGCACCTGACCTTCGAGTTGTTCGAGGACCACAGCCTGGTTCACGCGCAACTGGTGATGCGCCGCAACCCTGAGCGCGGCGCCGGTTTGCCGCCGCTGGTGCTGGACGGCCAGCAGTTGGAGCTGTTGAGTGTGAACCTGGCCGATCAGGAACTGACGGCCGATGATTATCAACTGACCGACAGTCACCTGACGGTGCATCCGAAGAGCGAGACTTTTACCCTGGATACCACGGTAAAAATCCACCCGGAAACCAACACCGCCCTGGAAGGCCTGTACAAGTCCGGCACCATGTTCTGCACCCAGTGCGAGGCTGAAGGCTTCCGCAAGATCACCTATTACCTCGACCGCCCGGACGTGATGAGCACCTTCACCACCACGGTGATCGCCGAGCAACACCGCTACCCGATCCTGTTGTCCAACGGCAACCCGATCGCCAGCGGCCCCGGCGAAGATGGCCGTCACTGGGCAACCTGGGAAGACCCGTTCAAAAAGCCGGCGTACCTGTTTGCGCTGGTTGCGGGTGATTTGTGGTGTGTCGAAGACACCTTCACCACCATGACCAACCGCGAGGTCGCGCTGCGCATCTACGTCGAGCCGGAAAACATCGACAAGTGCCAGCACGCCATGACCAGCCTGAAAAAATCCATGCGCTGGGACGAAGAAACCTACGGTCGCGAGTACGACCTCGACATCTTCATGATCGTGGCGGTGAATGATTTCAACATGGGCGCCATGGAAAACAAGGGCCTGAACATCTTCAACTCCAGTGCCGTGCTGGCCCGCGCCGAAACCGCGACAGACGCCGCGCACCAGCGGGTCGAGGCGATTGTTGCCCACGAATACTTCCACAACTGGTCGGGCAACCGCGTGACCTGCCGCGACTGGTTCCAGCTGTCGCTCAAGGAAGGCTTCACCGTGTTCCGTGATTCGGGTTTCTCGGCCGACATGAACTCGGCCACGGTCAAGCGCATCCAGGACGTGGCGTACCTGCGTACCCACCAGTTCGCCGAAGACGCCGGCCCGATGGCCCACGCGGTGCGCCCAGACAGCTTTATCGAGATCTCCAACTTCTACACCCTGACCGTGTACGAAAAGGGCTCGGAAGTGGTCGGCATGATCCACACCTTGCTCGGCGCCGAGGGCTTCCGCAAAGGCAGCGACCTGTACTTCGAACGTCACGACGGCCAGGCCGTGACCTGCGACGATTTCATCAAGGCCATGGAAGACGCCAACGGCGCCGACCTGACCCAGTTCAAACGCTGGTACAGCCAGGCCGGCACGCCGCGTCTGGCGGTGAGCGAGTCCTACGATGCCGCGGCCAGGACCTACAGCCTGACCTTCCGTCAAAGCTGCCCGGAAACCCCGGACAAGGTGGAAAAACTGCCGTTCGTGATCCCGGTGGAACTGGGCTTGCTGGACGCCAAGGGCGCTGGTATTGCCTTGCGCCTGGCCGGTGAAGTGGCCGCAGGCGCCACGTCGCGCGTGATCTCGGTGACCGAGGCCGAGCAGACCTTTACCTTCGTTGATATCGCCGAGCAGCCGTTGCCTTCGCTGCTGCGTGGGTTCTCGGCGCCGGTCAAGCTGAGCTTCCCGTACACCCGCGACCAACTGATGTTCCTCATGCAGCATGACAGCGACGGCTTCAACCGCTGGGATGCCGGCCAGCAGTTGTCGGTGCAGGTGTTGCAGGAGTTGATCGCCCAGCATCAACAGGGCCAGGCCTTGCACATGGATCAGCGCTTGATCACTGCGCTGCGCAGTGTGTTGAGCGACGAAAGCCTGGACCAGGCGATGGTGGCAGAAATGCTGTCGTTGCCGGGTGAGGCCTACCTGACCGAAATCAGCGACGTGGCGGATGTGGATGCCATCCACGCCGCCCGTGAATTCGCACGCAAGCAACTGGCGGACAACCTGCATGAAGCCCTCTGGCTGCGCTACCAGGCCAATCGCGAACTGTCCAAGCAAACGCCATACGTGGCGGCCGCCGAGCACTTTGCCCGTCGCGCGTTGCAGAACATTGCGCTGTCGTACCTGATGCTCAGCGGCAAGCCGCAAGTGCTGGCGGCGACCATCGAACAGTTCGACACCAGCGACAACATGACCGAGCGCCTGACCGCGCTGGCGGTGCTGGTGAATTCGCCATTCGAAGCAGAGAAGGCCAAGGCGCTGGCGGTGTTTGCGGAAAACTTCAAGGACAACCCGCTGGTGATGGACCAGTGGTTCAGCGTGCAGGCTGGCAGCACGTTGCCGGGCGGTTTGGCGCGGGTCAAGGCGTTGATGGAGCACCCAGCGTTCACACTGAAGAACCCGAACAAGGTGCGTGCCTTGATCGGCGCCTTTGCCGGGCAGAACCTGATCAACTTCCATGCGGCGGACGGCTCGGGTTATCGCTTCCTGGCGGACTTGGTGATTCAGCTCAATGGCTTCAACCCACAGATCGCTTCGCGCCAACTGGCGCCGCTGACCCGCTGGCGCAAATACGACAGCGCGCGTCAGGCGCTGATGAAGGCGGAGCTGGAGCGCATCCTGGCGTCCGGTGAGTTGTCGAGTGACGTGTTTGAGGTGGTCAGCAAAAGCCTGGCTTAAGCTGCCACGTTGAATAAAAAAACGGCCTGTCTAACAGGCCGTTTTTTTTTCGCCTCAGATAACGGGCGGGCGAGG
This sequence comes from Pseudomonas pergaminensis, assembly GCF_024112395.2. Taxonomy (NCBI): domain Bacteria; kingdom Pseudomonadati; phylum Pseudomonadota; class Gammaproteobacteria; order Pseudomonadales; family Pseudomonadaceae; genus Pseudomonas; species Pseudomonas pergaminensis. The sequence continues at coordinate 2,772,948 of NZ_CP078013.2, forward strand.
GGTGTCGAGGCCGTTATCAAGGGGGAAACGCTCGGCGATGATCCCGTGCGGCACACCCAGCGGTATGGCGCTGGCGGTGTCGAGGCGGGTGACCTGCTCGGCCGACAGTTGCACGTCGAGGGCGCCGAGGGTGCTGTCCAGTTGCGCGCGGGTGCGCGAGCCGAGAATCGGGATCAGCGCCGTGGTCGAGCGCCGTGCCTTTTCCCGCAACCAGGCGATGGCAACATGGGTGGGGGTGGCGTCGACTTCACCAGCGACCGCCAGCAGCGCGTCGAGCACCGCGGTTTCGCGGGCGCTGTGCTCGGCGTGCACCAGGATCCCGAGTTTGTTGGCGCGGTTGTCGTCTTGGGTGTTGCGGTACTTGCCGGTCAGGAAGCCGCCGCCCAGGGGCGACCACAGCGTGGCGGCCAGGCCCAGGGCTTCGGCCATCGGCAGCAGTTCGCGGTCGGCAGTGCGCTCGACCAGGCTGTATTCCACCTGGATGCCGATGATGGGCGCAAAGCTGCGCACTTCGGCCAACAGGTCGGCGCGGGCAATCCGCCAGGCGGGGAAATTGGACAGGCCGGCATAGTGGATCTTGCCGGCGCGGACCAAGTCATCGAGGCCGCGCAGGATCTCTTCCATGGGCGTGACGTTGTCGCTCATGTGCGCCCAGAGCAGGTCGATGCGGTCGGTGTTCAGGCGCTTGAGGCTTTCTTCCACCGAGCGGACCAGGTTCTTGCGGTTGTTGCCGAGCCTGATCGTGCCTTCATCGGACGGTTGGGTGCGCAGGGTGTACTTGGTGGCCACGACCAGGTTGTCGCGCTCGGAGGCGATAAATTCGCCCAGCAGCTTTTCCGCCTGGCCGAACTGATAGCCGTTGGCGGTATCGAGGAAGTTGCCTCCGGCCTCAAGGTAGCCGTCGAAGATCTGTTTGGCCTCATCGCGCTCGGCGCCATGGCCCCAGCCCGTGCCGAAATTACCGGTGCCCAAGGCCAGTTCAGATACCTGCAGACCGCTGCGGCGGCCAAAGACTTTATTGCGCATACAAGGACTCCTGAGGCAGTGATTTTCTTACATGTTTAGTAACATGTATTTAATATGATCTCGGTAATGTATTCGGTCAAGGGGCTTTTTTACTGCTGACGTTTTCTGACAGGAGGCTCTGCTAAGCTGCGTCACTTTTTCCTTCTCGGCGGGCATTCTTGTGTCGCGTACCACTCGTCTACTGACTTTGCTGCAGGCCCTACGGGGCAAGAAACGACCGGTGACCGCTGCCGTGCTGGCGGCGCAGTTGGAGGTGTCCGAGCGTACGCTGTACCGTGATATCGCCGAATTGACCGCCCTGGGTGCGCCTATCTTTGGCGAGGCGGGGGTAGGGTATGTGTTGCGCAGTGGCTTGTTTCTGCCGCCCTTGATGCTCAACGCCGAGGAAACCGAAGCCATCGTGCTCGGCTTGCGCTACGTGGACCAGCGCGGCGATGAGGTGCTCAGCCGCGCCGCCGCCAATGCCCTGGCGAAGATCGCCGACGTACTCGACCCGGCCGCCCAGGAAGCCTTGCGCAACCCTACGCTGTTGCCCGGCCCGCCTGGGTTCGGTTACCCGGAAAACCGCGTCCCCCTCAACGTGTTTCGCGAGGCTATTCGCAGCCAGGCCAAGCTGCATATCGACTATGCGGACGCCAGCCAGACCCAGAGCCAGCGCCTGATCTGGCCCCTGGCCCTGGGTTTCTTGAATGAGGTGCGGGTAGTCGTGGCCTGGTGTGAGCTGCGCGGCGCCTACCGCACTTTCCGCACCGACCGCGTGGCGAGTGCCCAAGCGCTCGGCGAGCGTTATCCGGGGCGCCGCAGTGACTGGCTGCGGGCCTGGCGCAAGCTGCTGGAGCAAAATGTATCCGGGCCTTTTACTCCTGACAAAAACTGACACAACACTGGCTTAGCATGGCCTCACAAATCACCAAGAAAGGAGCTGTGCCATGTCTATTCCTGAGTTGGCACCGGCCATCGCGGCCTATATCGCGGCGGCCAACACCCTCGACACCTCGGCTGTGGCCCAGTGCTTTGCCGAGGATGCCAACGTGTTCGATGAGGGCCAGCACCAGGTCGGCACTGCCGCGATTGCGCGCTGGATGGAAGACACCGGGCGTCGTTATCAGCCGCGGGTCGAAGTGCTCAAGGTGCAACACCGTACCGGCAAGGTGCTGGTCAGCAACAGCGTGTCCGGCAATTTCCCGGGCAGCCCCTTGGAGCTGCGCTACACCTTTCGGTTGAACGAACAGGGCAAGATTTCACGGCTGGATATTTCCCTGTAGGTCATAATCGCGGGCATGACTTTCGACTCGCCCCTCGCTGCCTATCAACACGCCATCGCTCAACAGGGTTTCGTCGCCGATGACGCCCAGCGCCGCGCCGTGGACGCCTTGCAAGACTGCCACCAAGCCCTGCATCACGGCCATGCGCCGATCACCGGCGTTTACCTGTGGGGCCCCGTGGGGCGTGGCAAGACTTGGCTGATGGACCAGTTCTACCAGAGCCTGCGGGTGCCTGCGCGGCGCCAGCACTTTCATCACTTTATGGGTTGGGTGCACCAGCGCCTGTTCCAGCTGACGGGCATCCAGGACCCCTTGCAGGCCCTGGCGCGGGAGCTGAGCCAGGAAGTGCGCGTGCTGTGCTTCGATGAGTTGTTCGTCAATGACATCGGCGACGCGATCATCCTTGGGCGCCTGTTCCAGGTGATGTTCGAGGAAGGTGTGGTGATGGTCTGCACGTCCAACCAGCCGCCTGACCAACTGTACGCCGAGGGCTTCAACCGCGAGCGCTTTTTACCGGGGATAGCGGCGATAAAGCAGCATATGCACGTGGTCGCGGTGGATGGCGTAGAGGACCACCGGTTGCACCCGGGGGTAGGCATTCAGCGTTACTGGGTCAACCAGCCCGAGGCACTGGCCGGCGTGTTCGCGCAATTAGCTGAAAGCCAGCCAACCTGCAGCGGGCCGGTGGTGGTGGGGCATCGTTCCATCATCGCCGTGCAGGCCAGCGACACGGTGCTCTGGTGCCGCTACGCCGACTTGTGCGAGCCACCCCTGGCGGCGATGGACTTCATGCTGCTGTGCGATCGCTTCAAGGCGATCCTGCTGGGTGAAGTGCCCAACCTCAGCGCGCAAAAACGCCCTGGCCGGATTGCCCGTGGCACCGAAGACGGCGCGCAGCGCGTGGTGGCTGGTGATCGTGAATTGCCGCAGTTGTCGGTGCACGATGACAGCGTGCGCCGGTTTATCGCCTTGGTGGACGAATGCTACGACCGAAGAGTGCCGCTGTTCATCGAGGCCAAGGTGGCGCTGGAGTGTCTCTATACCGAAGGCTACCTGGAATTTCCCTTCCGCAGGACGCTGAGCCGGCTGCAGGAAATGCAGTTGCAGCGTTTCGGCTGAGTCTGTGCGAAAAAATCCAGGAATCGCCTGATTGCGCTTTTACACCCGCTGAACCTTCGCGTTTTCAGGCGCATTTTTGTAGTTAATCTCCTTCATCTGACACCTGCTCCATGCTTACAATCGTGCCCCACACAGGGAGCCGATTCCCTTTTAGTTGTGATCGAGGATGGACATGGACACCCCAGATATCCTGGTGCTGCAAGCCAGCTACACCAACCCCGTGCATGCCGAAGCGATTGGCCGTGTGCTCAACCACTATGCTGAAGACCCCATGGGCGGTGGCCACAGCCTGCCCGCTGACCTGCTGGAGCAACTGCCGGGCGAGCTGGCCAAGCGTCCCCATGCGTTCAGCGTGCTGGCGTTTGTCGGCGGTGAACCGGCGGGCTTGGTGAATTGCTTTGAAGGGTTCTCCACATTTGCCTGCCGTCCGCTGGTCAACGTCCACGATGTGGTGGTGATGGACTCGTTTCGTGGTTTGGGGCTGAGCCAGAAAATGCTGCAGAAGGTCGAGGAGATCGCCCGCCAGCGCGGCTGCTGCAAGATCACCCTGGAGGTGCTGGAGGGAAATGCCGTGGCGCAATCGGCGTATCGCAAGTTTGGGTTTGATGACTCGGTATTTGATCCCGCCCACGGACGCATGTTGTTCTGGAATAAACCGCTTTAATAAATAACAGGCAAAAAAAGGCGCCATGTATTAAATGGCGCCAAGTAGACCCTAGCCAAAGGAGCGGGATGGTAAGGGGGAGTGCGGTTAAATCAGGTATGCCGTTGAATCAAGTATTCGGTTGTTGCTCAGCGGTGGATTGATCGGCCGCCTCTTTCTTGACGTTCTTGCCATCAGCCTGAGCTGTTTGTTCAGCCGTGCCGTGAGTCTTTTGCTGCATGAACGTGAAGTTGTTGTAGAACTCCTTCGAACGCTCGGAACCGCCTTCGGCAAAGGCGGCGGCAGACGTCAGGGTCATCAGGCTGGCAAGCATCAAGGTCGAGAGTTTCATGGCAGTGTTCCCATTAAGAGTGATCGGTATCCGCTCTGTCCTTGATCAGATTCATGGGGCGAGTGTGGGGTGGGTTTATTAAGTAGGAATTAACGCTAAAAAATCCCGAAGTTAACAATTTCGTTAACTTCGGGTTATAAATTCTTACATCTTCCAGTCGAGTGCCAAGGTGATCGAGCGCGGGTCGCCCCAATACACGCCATTATAAAAACCGACGCGTTCGTAATATTTTTTATCAAATAGATTGTTGACGTTGACCGACGCCGAGACATGTTCGTCGAACTGGTAGCGCGACATCAGGTTGACGACGGTATAGGCCTGTTGGGTGATCTTGGTCGGTGTCGTGATGAGGTCGCCGTCTTGATCGCGGCCACCCGTTGGACGCCCGGCAAATGCGTAGAAGTCGCTCTGCCAATTGACAGCACCCCCCACCGTCAACCCGCGCCATTCACCGGGCAGGCGATAGGCTGTCGACATCTTCAGCAAGTTCATCGGCTGATCGGTGTTGTTGCGTTGCTTATCGCCGTTGAGCGAGTGGGTATAGGTGTACCCAGCGGTGAGGTTCCAGTCGGGCATCACTTCGCCTGACACCTCGACTTCAAAGCCCTGCACCTTGTTGCCTTTGCCACCGGATTTGTAGAACTGCTCGCGGGTGACCGGGTCTGGTGGGGCGGTGTTGTCGAGTTCAGCTACGTTATCCTGGGTGCTCCAGAAAAACGCAGTGGCCAGGTTCAACCGCTCGTTCAGCAGGCTGCCCTTGAGGCCGAGTTCATAGTTGCTGCCCACCACCGGCTCCAAGTACTTCTTGCTGGCGTCGCGTTCGTCCTGCGGGTTGAAGATATCGGTGTAGCTGGCATACACCGTGTATTCCGGCGTCAGGTCGTAGAGCAGCCCGGCGTAGGGCGTCCACATGTCGTTGTGGGTCTGGCGGGTTTTGGGTTCGGGGACGCGTTGATTATTGGCGTCGTATTCAGCCGGGGTACTTTCGATTTCCCAACTGCCATAGCGGCTGCCCAGTACCGCGTGCAGCCTGTCGGTCAGGTTCAGTCGAGTGGCCAGGTAACCGGCCTTCTGTTGTTTGCGTGAGTGTGGGCCCTTGAGCCCGGTAGTGCGGTCGGGGAACTTGACGATCCCGCCCATGTGTTGCCAATCAGGGATGGTTTCGTAGCCTTCGGGTGTGCTGTAACGCTGGTAGGGTGAAGAATCCCTTTGCTGCGACTCCCCATACCCCAACATCAATTCATGCTCGCGTCCCAGCAGTGAGTAGGCGCCGGCGAGGTTGAAGTCCACGGCATCCATCTTCGAGGTACCGACCATTTGGTTGGTCCAGGCGGTCATGCCGCTACCGTCCGGATTCGGGAAACCCGCGCCGCCGTAATACACCTTGCCGTCGGTATCGCTCTGCCGGTGGGTATAGGCGGCTTTCAGGCGCCAGTTCTCGGACAGTTTGTGGTCAAGGGAGGCAAAGGTGGTCTTGTCCTTGAGCGGCCAGGAACTCCAGTCGGTGGCCATATTGGCGGAGCGCGACAGGCGAGCCTTACTGCCATCGCTGTTCCAATAGGGCAGTGTGCCCCATGAGGTGCCCTGCACATGTTTGTTCTGATAATCGAAGCCTACGGCTACCACGGTATCGTCTGTCAGATCGGCCTCGAGAATGCCGTAGCCGACTTCCCTTTGCAGGGCGTAATTATCGCGAAAGGATTGGCTGTCGCGGTAAGCCATCACGGTACGTCCGCGCAGGCGCCCATCAAAGGCCAGTGGGCCGCCCACATCCAGGTAGCTGTAGTAGTTGTCATGGCTGGCGCCGCTGACGCCCGCTTTGGCTTGCCACTGCGAAGTCGGGCGCTTGCGGATCATGTTGACCGTGGCCGAGGGGTCGCCCGCACCGGTGGTCAGGCCGGTCGCGCCGCGTACCACCTCGATACGGTCGTAGATGATGGTGTCGGAGTCGGACTTCATGCGCCCAAAGGTATTGAGCATGCCATCCACTTGGAAATTGTTGATGGAGTAGCCCCGCGATGAGTAGCCGGCACGGTCCGAATCCAAGTGCTGGACTGTCACCCCAGTGGTCTGGCGCAGCGCATCGGTCAATGTGTTGAGATTGAAATCATCCATCTGCTGGCGAGTGATCACCGAGATCGATTGCGGGGTTTCCTTGACCGACAGGTTCAGGCGGGTGGCGGTGCTCATGGAACCGGTGGTGTAGGCCCCGGTGTGCTCGGTGGTAGCACCCAGGCCTTCGGCGGTGATGCTGGTGGCGCCGAGTTCGAGGGTTTTGTTTTCGGGGACGGTTTCAGCCAGCAGCTCCGGGCTGGCGACCACGCTTAACAGGCCGAGGCTGAGGGTCATGGAACGGGTAAAGGGCGCGAACATCGCGGAAGACTCCTTGTCGTCTTTGCGGCCTTCTCAGTAAGAAAAGGCCATGGCTCAAAGACGAAAGGAGAAGGGGAACTTTAGGCTTAAACGAGAATGATTGTTATCTTTCTATTACAGAGCGGGCGGTTCCTGAAGCACCACATCGGTCGGGTTGACCTTCTTGGGCTTGATCAGGCTGAAGTCGATCAGCGGCTTCTGCTGGCGTAGGTAGGGGTTGCCGATCATCTGCGGGCGCGGCCTGAAGTTGTCGCTTACCAGGCTTTTTGTACGGTCCAGCTCGTTGAAACTCAAGCCGGCGAGGTCCGCCCAGGTGTGAATCAACTGCGAGCTGCTGTAAGGCCGCTGCAAGTCGCCCGCAAAGCTCCAGTCGTGGGTTTCACGCCATTTCGGCGAGGCGTAGGCCATGAACGGGATGGTGTACATCGGCGCCGTCGGGTTGGCTTCATTGCGACCCAACGTGCTGTGGCCCGCCGAGTCGAACACGTCTTCGCCATGGTCTGACAGGTACAGCAGGAAGCCATTCGGGTCGGTCTTGGCGTAGTCCTTGATCAGGCTCGACACCACGAAGTCGTTGTACAGCACGGCGTTGTCGTAGCTGTTGTAGGTAGGCAGTTGATCGTCGCTCACACCCGCCGGGACGCCCTGGCGGTCGGTGAATTTGTCGAAGGTCGGCGGGTAGCGGTACTGGTAGCTCATGTGGGTGCCCAACAGGTGCACCACAATGAATTTGCGTTCCGCCGGGTCGGCCAGGGCCTTGGAAAACGGTGCCAGCACATCACCGTCGTATTGGCGGGCGTTCTGGTTGCGGTTGTTATTCAGGTACACCTGCTCGTCGGCCTGTTCGGAAAAGGTCGTGAGCATGGTGTTGCGCTTGGTCATGGTCTGCTGGTTGGTGATCCAGTAGGTCTTGTAGCCCGCCTGTTTCATCACGCTGACAATCGAAGGGGTCTTGAGGTACAGGTCCGGGTTTTCTTCGTCGGCGAAGGTCAGTACCTGTTGCAGTGCTTCGATGGTGTAGGGGCGCGGGGTGATGACGTTGTCGAACACCGCCAGTTGGTCGCGCAGCTTGTCCAGCTCTGGCGTGGTGTTGCGCGGGTAGCCATAGAGGCTCATGCGCTGGCGGTTGGTGGACTCGCCGATCACCAGCACCAGGGTCGACGGTTGGCCGGCCATGGTGTCCTTGAGGTTGGTCAATGGCGGAATCTGGCTGGCGCTGTCGAGCATGCCTTGCATGTTGTCCAGTTGCTCGGTGTAGCGGCGGTAGGCGACGATCATCTGCCACGGCACGGCGGGCTCGATGCGCGATTCGAAGCGATCCAGGGCATCGTCGAGGGTATCGCTGCGGGCGATCTGCTTGACCAACGGGTAGCCAATGATGCCCACCAGGATCGCGGTCGCCGCCAGCAGTGCCTGGCCACGCGGCAGGTAAACGGGGCGTACGCGGGTCCAGAGGAAAATGGCGACGGCGGTGTGGGCAATGAACGCCAGCACAATCCACCAGGCGAAGTATTGTGTGGCGTACTCACCTGCCTCGGAGATGTTCGACTCGAACATGATGAAGATGACGCTTTGGGAAAATTCCTGCTGGTATATAAAGAAATATCCCAGGCTGGCCATGGAGCAGGCCCACAAGACCACACCGAGCAAGGCGGCGATCAAACGTGTACGACGGGGAAATATCAGCAGCGGCGCCAGCCAGATCGCGCTCATGAAGAACGCTTGGCGAAAACCACTGAAACCGGCCGTGCCGCTGAGCTGGATCAGCAGTTGGGTAATACCCGAGAAATACCAGAAAAACAGGAATAGCCAGCCAAGGCCAGCCCAATCAAAGCCTTTCGCAGACTTGGTGCTGCGTTCGAACATCGCCATCCAGCGCTCCAACCCGGTAATTTTCAGTCGACACGCAGGACTGCGCGCAACAGAGGCCACCCTTGCATGGGGTGGCCCTTCGGGCGGGAGTATCGGGAGGGGCGTGTGAAAACTTTGTGAGATTTGTGTAGACGTTATCTTACAAAGTGATGACCAGGCTTAGCAGAGTGCAGGCTGGGCGCCGGTAGGCTGGTCCAGCTGGGCTTGGATGATGTGCGAGCGCAGGCGCATGACTTCCTGCTGCAACTGTTCGCGTTCGTCTTTCAACTGGCGCAGCTCGTCACGACGGATAGTGACGTAGAGGGTCTGTGGCGGACGGTTCATCTGTGCAGTGCTCATTGCTTACCTCGCAAATAGCCGGTGTATCGCGGTGTGCCAGAACGCTTGAGTCGAGGTTCTCGGCAGCAGTCGGAGGTAATTCTGAATTCTTTTTGCGGGCAAGGGAACTTTTTTATTTTTGATGGTCGTGTGACTTTCTGTGCCGTGATGGTGAAACGATGGCAACTTTTTTCCATGAAACTACACGTAACCGCGCTGGACTAACCCTCATTAGCCTCATTGCGCTATAAACTATGTCACACATTTTTTAGTAGTTAGGAGCATCAGCACATGCAACTGGGGATTATCGGACTAGGCCGCATGGGCGGGAATATTGCACGGCGCCTGATGCTCAATGGGCATACCACCGTTGTCTACGACCGTAACGAAGCATTTGTAAAAGGCCTGAGCGAAGAGGGCGCCACCGGCGTCGCCGACCTCAAGGCCCTGGTTGCCGGGCTGCAAAAGCCGCGCACCGTGTGGGTCATGTTGCCAGCGGGCGCGCCCACCGAAGACACCATCAACGAATTGAGCACGCTGCTGGAAGACGGTGATGCAATCATCGACGGCGGCAACACCAACTATAAGGACGACGTTCGCCGGGCCAAGGCCCTGGCTGAAAAAGGCCTGCACTATGTCGACGTCGGCACCTCCGGCGGCGTCTGGGGCCTGGAACGTGGCTACTGCATGATGATCGGTGGCGATGCCGAGACCGTGCAGCGCCTTGATCCGATCTTCAAGAGCCTGGCCCCTGGCCTGGGCAGCATCCCGCGCACCAAGGACCGTTCCGCCAGCGCCGACCCGCGTGCCGAGCAGGGCTACATCCACGCCGGCCCTGCGGGTTCCGGGCACTTCGTCAAGATGATCCATAACGGCATCGAGTACGGCATGATGCAGGCGTTCGCCGAAGGTTTTGACATCCTCAAGACCAAGAACTCGGAAAACCTGCCGGAAGACCAGCGCTTCGACCTCAACGTGGCTGACATCGCCGAAGTCTGGCGCCGTGGCAGCGTGGTCTCGTCCTGGTTGCTGGACCTGACTGCCGACGCCCTGGCCACCGACCCGAAACTCGACGGTTACTCCGGCTCGGTCGCCGACAGTGGCGAAGGCCGCTGGACCATCGAAGCCGCCATGGAACAAGCCGTGCCGGTACCGGTGCTGTCCACTTCGCTGTTCGCCCGCTTCCGCTCGCGCCAGCAAAGCACCTACGGTGACAAAATGCTCTCTGCCATGCGCTTCGGCTTTGGTGGTCACGTGGAGACTTCCAAAAAATGACCGCCAACGGCAAGAAACCCAAGGCCGAACCCGCTCCGCCCACCACCCTGTTTCTGTTTGGTGCCCATGGTGATCTTGTAAAGCGCCTGCTCATGCCGGCGCTGTACAACCTCAGCCGTGACGGCTTGCTGGGCGACGGTTTGCGCATTGTCGGCGTTGACCACAACGCCATCAGCGATGCCGACTTCGCCAAGAAGCTCGAGGACTTCATTCGCACCGAGGCCGCGAGCAAGGTCAAGGGCAACGCCGATAATGCCCTGGACCCTGAGCTGTGGGCGCAATTGGCCAAGGGTATCAGCTACGTCGAGGGCGATTTTCTCGACGACAGCACCTATGCCGACATCGGCAAGAAGATCGCCGACAGTGGCACCGGCAACGCGGTGTTCTACCTGGCCACCGCACCGCGCTTCTTCAGCGAAGTGGTGCAGCGCCTGGGCAGTGCCGGCCTGCTGACGGAAACCGACGACAGCTTCCGTCGCGTGGTCATCGAGAAGCCCTTCGGCTCCGACCTGGCCACCGCCGAGGCGCTGAACGCCAGCCTGCTCAAGGTGATGAGCGAGAAGCAGATCTATCGCATCGACCATTACCTGGGCAAGGAAACGGTGCAGAACATCCTGATCAGCCGTTTCTCCAACGTGCTGTTCGAAGCGTTCTGGAACAACCATTACATCGACCACGTGCAAATCACCGCCGCCGAAACCGTCGGCGTTGAAACCCGGGGCAATTTCTTCGAAAAAACCGGCACCCTGCGCGACATGGTGCCCAACCACCTGTTCCAGTTGCTGGCGATGGTGGCCATGGAGCCGCCCGCGGCCTTTGGTGCCGACGCTGTGCGCGGTGAAAAAGCCAAGGTGATTGGTGCGGTACGCCCCTGGTCGCTGGAAGATGCGCGGGCCAACTCGGTGCGCGGGCAGTACACCGCCGGAGAAATCGGCGGCAAGCAACTGCCGGGCTATCGCGAAGAAGCCAATGTGGCGCCTGACAGCAGCACCGAGACCTTTGTCGCCCTCAAGGTGATGATCGACAACTGGCGCTGGGTCGGCGTGCCGTTCTACCTGCGCACCGGCAAACGCATGAGCGTGCGCGACACCGAGATCGTCATCTGCTTCAAGCCGGCGCCCTATGCGCAGTTTCGCGACACCGAGGTGGACGAGCTCAAGCCCACCTACCTGAAAATCCAGATCCAGCCCAACGAGGGCATGTGGTTCGACCTGCTGGCGAAAAAGCCCGGGCCGACCCTGGACATGGCGAATATCCAACTCGGCTTTGCCTACAAGGACTTCTTCGAGATGCAGCCATCGACCGGGTACGAAACCCTGATCTACGACTGCATGACCGGCGACCAGACCTTGTTCCAGCGCGCCGACAACATCGAAAACGGCTGGCGTGCGGTGCAGCCGTTCCTCGATGCCTGGAAGGAAGACGATGGCATCCAGGCCTATAAGGCGGGTGAAGATGGTCCGGCAGCCGCCGATGCCTTGCTGGCCCGTGATGGCCGTACCTGGCATAGCCTCGGATGAGTGACGCAGCGATTCATCCCATCCGATTTATCCTCAGTGACGTGGATGGCACCTTGCTGCATCCGGATCACAGCCTCAGCCAACGCACTGCCGACGCGGTGCGTGCGCTGCGCGACAGCGGGGTGTTTTTCAGCTTGGCCAGCGGGCGACCGCCCAAGGCTATGTTGCAACTGATCGAAGCCTTCGGTATCGATGTGCCGGTGGCGGGCTTTAACGGTGGCACCCTGATTAACCCGGATGGCAGCATCCTGGTTGCCCATCATCTGCCGGCGGAAGCGGCACTGGTGACGCTGGCGTTGTTCTCGGGCGAGCCGGACGTGGAAGTGTGGGTGTTTGCCGATGGCGACTGGCTGCGCCGTGATCCGCCGGGGCCCATGGTGCAGCGCGAGGCTGATGGCCTGGGTTACGGACCGGTCGTGGTGGAGAGTTTCGAACCTTACTTGGACCGGGTCGACAAAATCGTCGCCGCCAGTAACAACACGCAGTTGCTGGTGGAACTGGAGGCGCAATTGCAGCCTAAGGTGCAGGGGTTGGCCCATGTGTCGCGTTCACAGCCAGTGTATCTGGACGTTACGGCGATGCTGGCCAACAAGGGCGAGGCCTTGAAGACCTTGGCCGCGCACCTGGGTGTGCCTATTGAGCAGACGGCAGCGATCGGTGATGGCGGCAATGACCCGGCGATGTTTCACGTGGCGGGGTTTTCGATTGCGATGGGGCAGGCGGAAGAAGCCGTCAAGCGCCAGGCCAGTGTGGTGACCGGCAGCAACATCGAGGATGGCGCGGCGCAAGCCATTGAACGGTTTATCCTCGCCGCCCAATAAGCAACTGACGCTCTAACACTGAACTTGCGCGCCATTAATCCACGGCGCGCAAGTTACAGTGCCGACTTACTTCGGCATTGCCCAGGATTGCAACTGGTGGCCATCTTTGTCGAGTTCGGCGCGGGCTTGCAACAGCAAGTTTTCCAACTGCGCCGGGTCGCTATAGGTGCTCGACGACAATTGTTTGCTGCCGATACGGGTATTGGTGCGGTCGATGACGCTCAGGCTGAGGGCGCCATTGCCATCGTGCCAGGCCACGCACTGAAAGGGCTGGAAGGCACGGTCTGCGATCAAAAGAGCTTCGTTGATGCGGAGCGGGGCGTTCATGTGGGTTCTCTCTCATTGCCCATTCAAGTGAGTGCCGGCGGTTGGGCTGACCGTGCGGCGGGTTACTTGTACTGATGCACGATGGCGGGGTACGGGTCACATGTTAGAGCAACTATTTTCGATGTTTAGTGATTAACGTCATGTAAGCGGCTGTTTTGAAAGCTGATTGAAAGTTTCGGCAACCCTGAACTTTTTTGCGCTAAGCGTGGCGAGGTGGCTTTTTGCCCAGACTTATCGCGAAACGGTACAAGGGCCGCGTCAAGACCTTGCTAGTGTTACCGCCAGGCTTCACAAACCGTTGTTTCTAAATAACTTTAACAATTTTGACGCCAAGGAATAGTCATGGTTGTTACACCTGTGCAGCGTCGCTTGCTCGTGGTCGACCCCTGTGACGACTGCCACGGGCTATTGCCCGGTTTGCGCACCGCTGGGTGGGAGGTGGACAGCTGTGCCCTTGAGGCAGTGGGCGAGCGCTCCTGCGACGTGGGGTTGCTGCGCTTGCAGCCTTACCATCTGGAGCGCCCCGAGGCGGTCAAGGAACTGATCGGCCGTAGCGGTACCGAGTGGATCGCCGTCCTCAGCCAGGATGTGTTACGCCTGCAAAATGTGGGCGACTTCGTCTGTGAGTGGTTTTTCGACTTCCATACCTTGCCGTTCGATGTGGCTCGCGTGCAGGTCACCCTGGGCCGCGCCTTCGGCATGGCGCGCCTGCGGGGCAAGGGCCACACCCCCGTGGATGAGCCCGAGCATGAGTTGCTGGGAGACAGCCGGCCAATCCGCGAATTACGCAAATTGCTGGCCAAACTGGCGCCCACCGAGTCCCCGGTATTGATCCGCGGTGACAGCGGCACCGGTAAAGAATTGGTCGCCAAGACCCTGCATCGCCAATCCCAACGCCACGCCAAGCCGTTTGTGGCGATCAATTGCGGGGCGATTCCGGAGCATTTGATCCAATCCGAACTGTTCGGCCATGAAAAGGGCGCGTTTACTGGCGCCCATCAGCGCAAGGTCGGGCGTATTGAAGCGGCCAACGGCGGCACGCTGTTTCTCGACGAGATCGGCGATTTGCCGATGGAACTGCAAGCCAACCTGCTGCGGTTCCTGCAGGAGAAACAGATCGAGCGCGTGGGTGGCAGCCAGCCGATTCCGGTGGATGTACGGGTGTTGGCGGCGACTCACGTGGACCTTGAGGCCGCAGTCGAGAAGGGCACCTTTCGCGAAGACTTGTACTACCGCCTCAACGTCTTGCAAGTGGTCACCGCGCCGCTGCGTGAGCGCCATGGAGACGTGGCGATGCTGGCCAACCACTTTTCACGTTTCTACAGCCAGGAAACCGGCCGGCGCCCGCGCAGCTTCAGTGACGAGGCGCTGGTCGCGATGGGCAAACACGCCTGGCCGGGCAATGTCCGCGAGCTGGCCAACCGTGTGCGCCGGGGCCTGGTACTGGCCGAAGGGCGCCAGATAGAAGCCGTTGATCTGGGATTGCCTGGGCAACAGGCAATTTCGCCGCCGATGGCTACACTGGAAGACTATAAACACCGCGCCGAACGCCAGGCGCTGTGCGACGTGCTCAACCGGCACAGCGACAACCTGAGTGTCGCGGCCCGCGTGCTGGGGGTCTCCCGGCCCACGTTCTACCGGTTGCTGCACAAACACCAGATCCGCTAGGGCGGGTAAACCGAAAAGCCCCGCAACGACCCTTATCGTTGCGGGGCTTTTCCTTTCGGCTGTCGGCAATGGTGGTCTTGAGGGGCCCTCGAACACACCACTAGAAGTAGTACGGGAATTTCAGACTAAACGTGAAGTCAGGCGCATCATCCGTCATGCCGATCGCCAGGTTCGGCACGATCGTCAGGTTATCCGACGCGGCAATGGTCATCCCCACGTTGAAGTAGCCGGCGTTCGCATCGCTGGACACCACCGATTGCCAGTCCCCACCGTTGGGCTTGAGCTTGCTCTTGCGCTGCACGAGGTCTGAGACCGAGAACGACATACTCATTTTTTCGTTCAGCGCGAAGGCTACGCCGACGCCAAACTGGAAGCTGTCACCCAGGCTGACTTTGCCGCCGACTTTCTGGTTGACGTCACTGCTGATGTCGTCAAACGACTCTTCGAAGTTGTGGGTGTAGGAGAACGAGCCAAACAACACGGCCGGGTCGAAGGTCTTGACCAGCGAGATGCCCGGAGTGATAGACCAGACGCCGTTACCCGTCGGCAGGTTTTCCGGCACATACAGGTTGTCGTTGGCAGTGGAGCGTACCAGTTTGATGCCAAACGGTTCTTTGCCCGTAGGCGCTTTTACGCGCAACGACACCACGGCATCGGGCAGGGTAGGGGTTTCGTCCAGGAACTTGTAGGCCAAGCCGAAGTTGACGTCGCCAATGGTGGGGTCGCGGGTTACCGACTCCTCAGACGTGGCGTTGCCATTGTTGCCAGCACCACCGGACTGGTAGGTTGATTCGCGGTACACCACCGGCACGTTCACGTCGAACTGCCAGCGGTTGTCGAGGTTATAGCGGCCGGTCAGGTCCAGGGTCCAGTTATCCGATTTGATTCGGTCCAGGTTGATATTGCCAAGGAAGATCGAGTCGAGCGCCAGGAAGCCGTTAAGCGTGAGTTGGCGCGCGTCATAGCGCGCGTAGGTAATGCCGGTTTCAAAGCTGAACTTGCCGTTGCCAAAAAAGCCACTGGCTTCGTTATAGAGGTTGCTCACGCTTTGCGCGGGCGCCGAATCGTCCTTGAGGGACTGGCCATAAGAACTGCCCCCGCCGCCCGCTCCACCGGATGCGGCCGCAGCGCCAGTGCCTGCCACGGTGGCACCGCTGGCCTTCTGGAAGTCTGCAGGGGACTTCGCCAGGCGCTTGGGCGCTGGTGTCGACGGCGTATCTTCGACCTGGCGCACACGTTGTTCCAACACCGCCAAGGCTTTTTGCTGCACTTCGTACCGCTGCTTGAGTTCCAGAAGTTCTCGTTTGAGGGTTTCGATATCGGCATCTGGCGCGGCATACAACATGGATCCGGGCAAGAGCGTACTTAAACAGACCACCGCACGTAGCGATAACGATCGATGCATGAAATAAGCCGTCCTTTTCTAATGCGTAAGTGTCGAGGGTCAGCGTAGTTCAATAACCGAGAGTGCGTAGGCCTTTGAGTTGATCAAGATTGCAATTGAGTGCCGGGTTGTTCAAACCGTTGTTCATCACCACATTGAGCTGGGTCATGTTGCTGACGAAGTTTCTATCACCCGTCAATACAGTGCCTTGCAGTACTTGGCCGCCGCCAATCTGCTGGAGACTATTGCCTTGGTTATGGTTGCCCTGGATCGCCATCTGCAAGCCGCCATTGTTGGCCGACACACTCACGCGGCCTGCCGCGCTATCGCCGGTCACGGTGCCGCCGGCCACCAGCACATGCCCGGATTGCACGACGTTGGAAGGGGCAAAGCCGTTCTCGGTGACGTTGATGCCGACATTGTTATAGGCGGTGTTGCCGTCGCCGGCGGTGCGCACGCTTTGGGTCACGCCCGAACCGGTGCCCAGGCCGGCCCCTCCGCTGACATTACCCGTGCCCGTGTTGGGGTTTGTTCCGTTACCTGTCGAGCCGGTGGTCTGTACGTAGAACTGCGGGGTGATGGTGGACGAGTCGACTTGCATGCTGGCCTTGCCGGTGATGGTGTCGCCCACGGCATTGGTCCACGTACTGCTCATGACAATACCGAAGCTGATGATTCGCCCCGGCATCACATAGCGGCCGCGCAGTTCGGCCATTTCCGAGTCCTTGAGTTCGATCGGTTTGAACCCCGACGAAGCATAAGCGGGCATTGAGGCTGCCAGACACAAGACCGTCAGCCAACGGGGAGTGTTCATCTTCTGCTCCTGGAGCGTCCTGCCCCTTATTGCGCTTCTTAGAAGAAGTCGCTCTGGATGAAACCGAAATCCATCAGCTCGGCATCGCCAACCGGCCTGAACTCATTCAACTGGTTCTTGGCGGTCAGGGGCAGGGGCGGGTCGAGCAAGGCGTTGGCCTTGTCGTAACCTTCACCCAGCACGGCAAAGACGATGCCATTCCAGCCATTGACGAAGTCATCATGTGAGTAGCGCTTGTGGCCGAGCACCGGGTCGCCAATGTAGACCCAGTCCTTGTCCGCGCGCTGCAAGACCACGAAGTGCTTGTAGCCACGAATCTCCAGCAGCACCACCACGGGGATTTTCACCGTCGCCAGGGTTTCCGGCCCGATCTTGTAGCCCCGGGCACGCATGCCGATGCTTTCGAGGTAGCGCTTCATGTCCAGCATGGAAAAACCCTGGGTGCGTACCAGGTCCTGGTCTGCATTGACCAGCATGCCTTTGATCACATGGTCTTCGTCGACGTCGAGCCAATAGCCCTGGCGCAGAATGGTGGCGAGTGCCGCAGCACCGCAGCTGAAATCGGTTTTCTGTTCCACCAGGTTGGCGAACCGGCGTTCACGGATACTCTCGACCTTCTTGTAGATGACTGCACCGCCAGGCATGGCAGAGATCGCCATGGTGCCTGCCCAGGTAGGGCCGGTGAGCAACATCAGGAGGGTGAGGGTCGCGAGGCGCATGATCGTCTGACCTGCTGGACACTGGAATAAAAAAGGGCCTTGTTGCCAAGGCCCCGTTGGATCAGAAGCGCACGCCGCTGGCGCAGACGCTGCAACCCTGGCCGATCGACAG
Source organism: Pseudomonas pergaminensis (assembly GCF_024112395.2). NCBI lineage: Bacteria > Pseudomonadati > Pseudomonadota > Gammaproteobacteria > Pseudomonadales > Pseudomonadaceae > Pseudomonas > Pseudomonas pergaminensis. Next base: position 2,790,556 of record NZ_CP078013.2, read on the forward strand.
GCTGTTGCTGCCTTGGTTACCGGCACCGGATTGCAGGTTCACACCTACGTTGCCAGAGTTGCGGTTAACCGAGTTGTCGAGGCTGGAGTTGTTCGATACATACTGAGGTTTGCTGCCATAACCATAACCGTGGCTGGTAGCAGCGGTGTTGAGGTAGTTGTTGGCGAGCGAGTTTTGCTCGGTGTTGGCGGCGGCTGCGATGTTTTTGCCATCAGCCGTGGTGATTGCCAGGTTGTTTTTGCCTTGGTTGCCTTGACCGGCCTGGCCGTTGTAGCCCAGGTTGCCGGAGTTACCGTTAGCCGAGTTGTCCAGGGAGGCGTTGTTTTGAGTGCCTTTGTTGACGAAGTTGTTCAGCCCGCTGTTTTGATTTACATCGACCACGGCAAACACGGTTGCGAAGTCGCCTTTGGCGCTGGAGATGGCACCGGAGTTGTCGGCTTGGTTGCCACTGCCGGCTTGAACGTTCACACCGGTGTTACCGCTGTTGCCAGTTACCGAGCCATCGGCAGAGGCGTTGTTTTCAGTCTTGGTGTCGTCGAATTTGTTGCCCGCGCTGTTTTGAACATCAGTCACTACGGAGGCAACCACGCCGGTAGCTTGAGGCGCTGGGTGCCAGCCACCTGCTTGAGCAGCAGCAGCCATGAGTGCGGCGAGAGCGAAAACCATTGGTTTCAGGGCCATTTGAGGTTTCATGGTGTTTCTCCTTGCTTCTAATTAGTTGGTTAAGTGTTGGTACGGTCTACGCGTGCTACCAAGCGGTTACTTGATAGTGATGCCCAGGGTGTTAGCCACTCGGTTCCCCACCCCAGCACTCTGGTTCACCTGAATCACTCCTCGGCTGCCGGTGAAGGCCTGGTCGCTTGTCACGACCTGGCGGCTGCCAGTGGTGGGGGTGAGCCCTGAGTCGGTTGCCAGCGTCGTCGTGTTCTGTTGCAACAGGACGCTGTCGTCGATGCTTTGCGGGCCAGGATTGACGCTGATCCGCACCGCATTGACTGATTGGTTATTGGCCCCGGCCGATTGGTTGATGCCCAACATGCCGTTGCCATTGGTAAAAGAAGTACCTTCGATCGCCGCCTTGGCGTTCAGGGAGGGGTCGACCTTGCCGTCCATCCGCTGGATATTGCTGGTCGTCGCCTGGCCACCGAGCGCAACGGCGCGGTTATTGGCGGTCTGCTGCTGGTTGCCGGCTGCTTGGTTGATCATCAAGTTGCCGTTGTAGGCTTGGCCGCTGTTGTTCATCACGGCGGTGTTGTCAGCCATGACCGAGGCGCTGCCCAGCAGGGCGAGAAGGAGCAGGGAAGGTTTCATTATTTGCCCCCCATCATGCTGCCGATACCGTTCAAGGGCGCCATGCCACGCTGGATCGAGTCACTGATCTGCCCGCCCATGGCGGCACCGGCACCATGGCCGACGGCTGTGCCGGAACCGAGTGTCGACACACTGCCCTGGGTGTTGTTCAGTCCAGGAATAGTGCCGTTTGGAAGGACAGAGCGAGTGATACTCGAGCCACTGCTGATGCCACGGATGTCCATGTCACTGAGTTCTCCCGTGGAACTCAGAATCTCGCGACTCGGATTGGCGTTAGCAGTGGTGGGGTAGGGGTCTTTACCGAATGCAGGTCGACCGTACATGTGACCCTGTACGTCGCGGCCTGTCACGATCACGCCGTCACCCGCCAGGGTCGGAAAACTGATGCTGGCGCTGAGTACACAGCTGGCCAGCAGTACGTTCATCGAACCTTGAGTGAGTGTGATCACGGCGGCATTCCTTATTCTTCACGCTGACCCTAAACAGCGTTGTCAAGGAGAGAGCAGAAGCCGTGCCGCTTTTGATTTTTCGTTGCTATTCAATCGGTTGGAATTAACACACGGCAAAGTGATGGCAGCCCTGTATCAGCAGTGAGACAACACGCCCTCAAGCCACGCCTGCCGCGCCATTGCACAACCGCTTCACCTCGCTGTATCAACGTTGAAACACCGCGCATGACAAAACGATGAACGCGCTCACCATGGGCGGTACAGGGCAGGCAGGTGTAAAAAATTCGGACACTTCGGGCATGCAAAAGCCCGTGCCTGCTGGCGAGGGCTCAGCCTTTTGGGGTTTTACGCGGAATGGCGTTGAGTACGGGGTTGCCGTCTTGGTTCTGGGTCAGGTAGACCGGCAGGACCTTGGGCAGGGAGGGCACGAGGTTGCTGACCTCGTTGATGTTGTAGATACCGCCGATGCGAATCGTGCCGGTGTTGGCGTCGGCCAGCATCACCGGTTTGCTCAGGTAGCGGTTGATCAGCGGCAGCGCGTCGGCCAGGGCCAGGTTGTCGAGAATCAGCTTGCCCTGGCGCCAGGCAAGCGCGGTGTCGTTGGGGTTGATCGCCTGGACGCGTGGCGTGGCGTCACCCTGTTGGTAGCTGGCTTGCATGCCGGGGGTGAGCGGCACACTGCCATGCACCCTGTCGCTGGCGATCTGCACCGACCCTTCGAGCAGTATCACGCGCACCTGGTCTTCATACTTCCACACGTTGAACTGGGTGCCCGTGACCCGCACCTGACCTTCGCCGGCGTGCACGATAAACGGGTGGGTCGCGTCATGGCTGACTTTGAAGAACGCTTCGCCTTTCTTCAGGGTCACGCGGCGCTGGTCTTTGTAATGGCTGTAGACCAACTCAGTGCCCAGGTTGAGTTCCACCTGGCTGCCATCGCCGAGCGTAACCTGGCGCAAACCGCTGGCAGCCTCGAAGCGCTCATAAGAACTGGGCAGCCAGCCCGCTTCCCAGCCAGTGAACGCGGCGATGGGCAGGGCGGCCAGGCAGATCGCTGCCGCGACCGCGTAGGTGCGCAGGCGACTGCGCGGCTTCTTGAAGGGCGCTACCACCGGCGTGGGTTGATGGCGCGGCAGGTGGTCGGCGACGTCCCAGATCTCCAGCATCGCGGCGTATTCAAACGCGTGCAGCGGGTGGGAATCATGCCATTGCGCAAAAGCCTGACGTTCACCGGCCGTGCAATCGCCCGCGTGCAGGCGCATGCACCAATGCGCGGCGGCGTCGGTGATGGCGTCATATTCGGCTTCCGAGAGGGACTTTTCGCTCATTAACTCATCCTGATTTCCCACATTCTAACCTCCCAGGGCAGGCGGCGAGAACAGCCATCATGGCGATTGCACATCAATTGGAACTTATTCTCGTTTGGGGCGACCTAAAAAATTCAGGACATATATCAGTCAATCCCAATGGAGTACGAAAATGCTGAAGAAAACATTAATCGCCCTGTGTGCAACCTCTGCGTTGATGAGTGCGGGCGCCGCCCTGGCCGATAAACCGGGCGCGGGCTGGATCACCATCGAAAAGGCGATTGAGGTGGCCAAGACCAAGGCCGGTTACGTCGAGGTTTACGCCGCCGAGGCTGATGACAACGGTTACTGGGAAGTCAAAGGCCGCAAGTCCGATGGCACCGTTTATGAGGCGCGTATCGATGGCGCATCGGGCAATATCCTGCGTGACCAGAAAGACTGATCACTCGGGTTCCGAGGGCGCCGTTCAGGCGCCCTCATCCAGTTCTCGTCGCAATTGCGTGATCAGGTAGGTCACGGAATCTGCGTTCGCCAAGATGATGTCCATGCGTTTGTCTTCGTTGCTCATGAAGATCTGCCGTGCATCGTCCAGCGTCTTGGCCCTGACTTTGCCGTTGGGCGGCCAGTATCGTCTTCCAGGGCGCGTCGCGTGGCGATGGCTCGTTCCTGCGCACCGGCAACAAAAACTCATCAAAAAAATACGGCGGTGTAGCCCGAGCCATGGTGTGCGTCCTTAACGTCGAGAAAGGACCCACAGGCTAAGTGCGACAAGCTCGATCCAGGGGGTACATAGCTGATACGCGGCAATCACCGATTGACAGTGGCAGCAGGCTGCGTTGTTTAATCAGCGGGCTGGATTCACGCTGTTTGCCCCTTCCAATCATAAAATCGGAGCTTCAGATGCCTGCCCAGTCTTTTTCTGGTGAAAGCCCTGTCACTGCAATCGGCTTTGCTGAATTGGTGGCGTTGCTGCACTCGATATTTGTCAGTCACGGCACGTCGGCGACGGTTGCCCAGATCCTGGCGCACAACTGCGCCAGCGCTGAGCGCGATGGTGCCCACAGCCATGGCATTTTCCGCATTCCGGGTTACCTCAGCACGCTGGCCAGCGGCTGGGTCGATGGCAAGGCCGAGCCCAGGGTCAGCGATGTGGCGTCGGGTTTCGTGCGGGTGGATGCCGCCAATGGCTTCGCCCAGCCTGCGCTTGAAGCGGCGCGGCCATTGCTGGTGCAGAAGGCGCGCAGTGCCGGCATTGCGTTGCTGGCGATTCATAACTCCCACCACTTCGCGGCCCTGTGGCCGGACGTCGAGCCCTTCGCCGAAGAAGGCTTGGTGGCCCTGAGTGTCGTCAACAGCATGACCTGCGTGGTGCCCCACGGCGCCGACCGCCCGCTGTTCGGCACTAACCCCATCGCCTTCGCGGCACCCCGCGCCGACGGCATGCCCATCGTGTTCGACCTGGCCACCAGCGCCATTGCCCATGGCGACGTGCAAATCGCCGCGCGCAAGGGTGAATTGCTGCCGCCGGGCATGGGCGTCGACAGCCTGGGGCAGCCGACCCGCGACCCCAAGGCCATTCTGGAAGGTGGCGCGTTGCTGCCGTTTGGCGGGCACAAAGGTTCGGCGTTGTCGATGATGGTTGAGCTGCTGGCGGCGGCATTGACCGGTGGCAACTTCTCCTTTGAATTCAACTGGGCAGACCACCCCGGCGCGCGCACGCCATGGACCGGCCAGCTGTTGATCGTGATCGACCCGAGCAAAACCGCCGGGCAAAGCTTTGCCGAGCGCAGCCAGGAACTGGTGCGGCAGATGCATGCGGCGGGGTTGCGACGGTTACCGGGGGATCGACGTCATCGCACGCGGGTGCGTTCGGACGAGCAGGGCATCCAAGTGGATGCGCAGGAACTGGCAGGGCTGCGTAAGTTGGTCGAGCAATAAGACAGGCTGCGCCAGTGCTGGCGCAGCCCGGTTCGATCAGTTACGGCGACCCAGCAGCAGGCCAACGACCAGGCCGAAACCTGCGGAGATCGCGACGGTCTGCCATGGATGGCCACCGATGTAGGTCTCGGTGGCGTCTACCACCGGCTTGCTGCGTTCACGAACGTTGGACACGGAATCCAGCGCTTGCTTGAGTTTGATGGCGACCTGCTCGCGCAGGGTTTCACCTTCTTCGCCGACCAGGGAAGCGCTGCTTTTGAGCAGTTTGTCCGATTCTTCGATCAGCGCGGTGAGTTCGCTGAAGGCTTGGTCCTTGATCTGGTCTTCGACGGCTTGAGCAGCGGTTTTGCGGGCCATTGTTTGACTCCTTGCGAGTGAATGTGACAGTGAACAATGGAGTATCGGCGTGTGGCAAAAGTTGCAGTTTTTTTGCCGTCGCCGCGCCTGGAGCAAAATCCGAATCAGGAAATTTCGACCTACAGTGTAAGATGTCGTCTATTTGTGCAGCAGGTAATTCAACATGAGCTTCAATCTGGCCAACAAGACCCTCGCCGAACGCGCCGAGCTGGAAGATGAAAAGTCCCGTCTTTATGACCTGTGGCAAACCAACCTGGGCAAGGCCAAGGGCGAAGCGGCACGCTTGTTCGGTGAGCGCGCCAAGCGCAAGGGCAAGTGGGCCGAGTGGGTGCGCGCGGAACTCGACGGCATGTCGCCCCCGGAGTTCTCCAACATGGTGCGCAGTGAAGTCAACAAGTTGATGGCAGCGGCTAAATAAAGCTCGCCACAATCGCCTCACGGACTTTCAGCAACATCGGATCAAGCTGCGCCTGGGTCCTCCAGCCCAGCTCCACCGGGTAGCGTGGCAGGGGCAGCGGGCAAGGCAGTACACGCAGGCCGGTCATGTCAGCGATGGCCTGCGCTGCGTGCCCAGGAATGGTCGCCACCGCCTGGCTGCCCTTGAGCAAAAAAGGCAGTGCGGCAAAGTGGCTGGTCGACGCGCACACGTGGCGGCTCAGCCCTTGCGCGGCCAAGCCTTCGTCGGTAATCCCGATAAACCCGCCTGAAGACACCAAGACATGGTCGCGTGCGACGAACTCATCGAGACTGATGCGTGCCTGGTCTGAATCCACCAAGCAACGATAATCACCTTCCCCCAGCACTTGGCGGCTCAACCGACTGTGTGCGAACCCGCCAGCGGTGATCGCCAGGTCCAGCGTGCGCTCAAGCAAGGCGCCGGCGACAATCTGGCTGTGGGTCTGACGGAAGATCACCCGCAACTTCGGCGCTCGCCGGGCGATTTCAACGATCAGCCGGCGACCATAGGCAATCTCGAAATCATCGGATAAACCCAGCACCACCGACCGACCCTGGTACTGCTGGTTATCCGGGTTGACCAACGCCAGGCTTTGCCGGCAGCGGTCCAGCGCCTCACTGATCACCGGCTTCAACTGATTGGCCCGCAATGTCGGCGCCAGGCCGCGCCCGGTGCGCACGAACAACTGATCGCCATACACCTCGCGCAAGCGCCGCAGACCGGCGCTGATCGCCGATTGCGTCACGCCCAGGCGTAACGCCGCGCGGCTGGCGCTGGACTCATCATGCAGGGCTTCAAAGGTTTTCAGCAGGTTGAGATCGACCTGGGCGATATTCATTTGACTCATATCATTCAGCACTGAAGTGGGCTTTATTCATGATCGAGGCTGGCGGGAGAATGGGCAACCCCCCTTATCTGGAGTGATCGTGATGCCTGTTTCTACTGTGGCAGCTCTGCAAATCGGCTCCTTGCCCGGCGGCAAGGGTGAAACCCTGGCGCAAATCCTCAGTTATGAGGACGAGATCCTGCGCAGCGGCGCGCAATTGGTGGTAATGCCCGAAGCGTTGCTGGGTGGCTATCCCAAAGGTGAGGCCTTCGGCACGCAGTTGGGGTATCGCCTGCCGGAAGGCCGCGAAGCCTTCGCCCGTTATTTTGCCAATGCCATCGATGTACCGGGCGCGGAAACCGAGATGTTGGCCGGCCTGTCCGCACGCACCGGTGCCAGCCTGGTGCTCGGTGTGATCGAGCGCAGTGGCAGCACCCTGTATTGCACCGTGCTGTATTTCGAACCAGCGGGCGGTCTGGTGGCCAAGCACCGCAAGCTGATGCCCACCGGTACCGAACGGCTGATCTGGGGCAAGGGCGACGGCTCGACCCTGCCGGTGATCGACACCGCGGTGGGCCGTGTCGGCGGCGCAGTGTGCTGGGAAAACATGATGCCGCTGCTGCGCACGGCGATGTATGCCAAGGGTGTGGAGGTGTGGTGCGCGCCGACGGTGGATGAGCGCGAGATGTGGCAGGCGAGCATGCGTCATGTGGCTCACGAAGGGCGTTGCTTTGTGGTGAGTGCCTGCCAGGTGCAGGCCTCGCCTGAGGCGTTGGGCATCGAAGTAGCCAACTGGCCTTCAGACCGCCCGTTGATCGCGGGCGGCAGTGTGATTGTCGGGCCGATGGGCGACATTCTCGCCGGGCCGCTGCTGGGAGATACCGGCTTGCTGACGGCGCAAATCAATACGGATGACTTGGTACGCGCGCGGTATGACTATGACGTGGTGGGGCACTATGCCCGGCCAGATGTGTTCGAGTTGACGGTGGACGAACGGGCCAAGCCCGGCGTGCGCTACCTGACGGATTGAGCACAATCCTGTGGCGAGCGGGCTTGCCACACGTGAGCCGCGTCAATTACCAGGTGGCGGTATTCGGCAAGTCCAGCGTGCCACGGTCCACAAAGCGCATGGTGCCGAACAGCCCGCCCGCCAGTTTGCCCCGCAGCACGTAAGGCAGGTTGTTCAGGCTCTGGGTCTGGCTCAGGCCCAAGGTCTGACGCAACACAGAAAATGCCGAAACACTCACCGGCACCATCAGCACGGTCTCGGAAAAACGGGGGATGGATCCGCTTTGATCACTCACCCCAGAGGCCAACGGCCGGCCATTGACCTCCAGGTCCAGGGCCACGCCGTTGTAGTCGATCGCCGTTTCATTGGGGTTCTGCACCCGCAGCTTCACGGCGAAGCGCACTTCCAGGTCCTGGCTTTGCAAGGGCTCGATGCCCACCACGTTGATGTTCACCGGGTCGCGGTTGGGAAACAGGGCGCAGGCGCTCAGGGTCAGCAGCAACAGCGATAGAACCATGAGCTTGCGCATGTAAACAGTGCTCCTATTGGGTGACGTCCGGGTCCTGCATCACTTTGAGGGTAGAGGACTCCGGATCAAATTCATCTTCTTCCAGTTCTATGAACTCTTCCGGCAGGAAAATGTTCAGCAGGATTGCACAGAACGCGCCCACGGTGATCGGCGATTCAAAGATGTTATGCAGCGCCTTTGGCAGGTCGCGCAGTACTTCCGGCACGGCGGCAACGCCCAGGCCCATGCCGAGGGAGATCGCCACGATCAGCACATTGCGTCGGTGCAGCCCGGCTTCGGCGAGGATCTTGATCCCGGCCACGGCTACAGTGCCGAACATGATCAAGGTCGCGCCGCCCAGTACCGGCTTGGGCATCAGTTGCAGCACCGCGCCGATCATCGGGAACAGCCCCAGCAGCACCAGCAGCCCGGCGATAAAGTACGCCACGTAGCGGCTGGCCACGCCGGTCAACTGGATCACACCGTTGTTCTGGGCGAAGGTCACCATCGGCAGGCTGTTGAAAGTCGCGGCCATTGCCGAGTTGAGGCCGTCGGCCAGCAGGCCGGACTTGATGCGCTTGATATACAGCGGGCCCTTGACCGGCTGCTGGGAAATCATCGAGTTGGCCGTCAGGTCACCTGCCGCTTCCAGGGGCGAAATCAGGAAGATCACCGCCACCGGGATAAACGCCACCCAATCGAACGAGAAACCGTACTTGAACGGCACCGGTACGCTGATCAAGGGCACTTGGGGCAACGCCGCCATGTCGACACGGCCCATCAGCCAGGCCACCACGAAGCCCAGGGTCAGGCCGATCACAATCGAGCCCAGGCGCAGGAACGGGTTGTTGAAGCGGTTAAGTACCACGATGGTCAGCAGCACCAGCGCAGCCAGGCCCATATTACCGGCGGCGCCAAGGTCGCTGGCACCAAAGCCGCCGGCCATGTCGGTGACGGCCACCTTGATCAATGACAAGCCCATCAACGTGATGATGGTGCCGGTGACCACCGGGGTGATCAGCTTGCGCAGCTTGCCGATGAACTGACTGAGCACCACTTCGATAAACGCCGCGAAAAAGCAGATGCCAAAGATCGTCGAGAGGATCTCATCGGTGCCGCCGCCCCGGGCCTTGACCATGAACCCCGCGCTGAGAATCACGCTGATAAAGGAAAAACTGGTGCCCTGCAGGCACAACAGCCCCGAACCGATCGGGCCGAATGTGCGCGCCTGCACAAAGGTGCCGAGCCCCGACACAAACAGCGCCATGCTCACCAGGTACGGCACTTCGCTTTCCAGGCCCAGCACACCGCCGACAATCAACGTGGGGGTGATGATGCCGACGAAACTCGCCAACACGTGCTGCAACGCGGCAAAAACCGCCGCGGTGAAGTGCGGGCGATCTTCCAGGCCGTAGATCAGGTCGGATTTATAGCGCGGGCGGGGGGCTTGAGCGTCAGACAAAATACGGGCTCGGGTCAGAAAATGGAGGCGCAGGATGCCAGAAACGGCCGATCGTCAGAAGTGTAAAAAAATATTTATGAATGCCCTGTGGGAAGCCTTTGACCCTGCCGATACCGAGGATAGGCCCACAAATCAATGACAACAGTGGTGGCCAAGGTCCGAGCAGCGCGTTGACGCTGACAGATCGTTTCGCAGCAGGGACGCTCGCAAACACTATTTCTGAGAGCATCCCCCTTATGTCCCTCCGCCAATTAAATATTGCTCCTCGAGCGTTTCTCGGTTTTGCGTTCATTGCGTTATTAGTGGTTGTACTGGGGGTGTTTGCAGTCAATCGCATGACGCAGATCCGCCAGTCTTCGGTGGAGATGAGCCTGACCCAACTGCCCAGCGTGACGTCACTGGCCGTTATCACAGAAAACGTGCTGCGCCTGCGCATCTTGTCTTTCCGGGTGCTTGTCAACCGCGAACCCGCCAGCCTGCAGGAAGCCGAAACCCGCATGGGCGTGCTCGCCGACAAGGTCAAGAGCGCCCAGGCCAGCTACGCGGCGCTGCCTGCGGGCCCAGAGGAAGCGGCGTTGTACAAGACGTTCGTGACCACCCTGGATAACTACTTCAAGGCCCAGGCCGACATGCTGGCGCTGTCCAAACAGGGCAAGGTCGATGAAATGCGTGCCCTGATCAACAGCCGCATCAAGGACGGTACCGACCAGATGGGTGAGCAGTTGAACAAACTGATCGCCATCAACGCGGCCGACGCCAAGCAAGCCGACAATGAAGCCGGGCAAAGCTACCAGGGCGCTATCACCGGTGTGATCGGCGTGTCGGTCGCCGCCGCATTGCTCACCGTATTGCTGGCCTGGCTGCTCACCCGCAGTATCGTCACGCCGCTGCGCAAGGCCGTGGAAGTCGCTGAAACCATTGCCGGTGGCAACCTCAGCAAACTGATCGAAGACGATGGCAAGGACGAACCTGCGCGTTTGCTCAGCGCCTTGTCGACCATGCAGGCTAATCTGCGCCAGACCATCCAGCACATTGCCGGCTCGGCGACGCAGCTTGCCTCAGCAGCGGAAGAGTTGAGCGCGGTGACCGAAGAAGCCTCCAAAGGCTTGCAACAACAGAACAATGAAATCGACCAGGCGGCGACGGCGGTCAATGAAATGACGGCGGCGGTGGAAGAGGTGGCGCGTAACGCGGTGTCGACCTCCGAAGCGTCCGGGCAGTCCAACCAAGCCGCGCGCGAAGGCCGCGACCGCGTGATGGAAACCGTCGGTGCGATCCAGACCATGACCCAGGACGTGCAAAACACCGCCGCAATGATCGAAGGCCTGGCCACGCAGGGGCGCGACATTGGCAAGGTACTGGACGTGATCCGCGCGATTGCCGAACAAACCAACCTGCTGGCGCTCAACGCCGCCATCGAAGCCGCGCGTGCCGGTGAAGCCGGCCGTGGCTTTGCGGTGGTGGCCGACGAAGTGCGAGCGCTGGCCCATCGCACCGCGCAGTCGACTCAGGAAATCGAGAAAATGGTCGCCGGCATCCAGAACGGCACCGGTGAAGCTGTGCAATCGATGCAGCAGAGCAACCAACGCACCCAGACCACCCTGGAAATGGCCCGCGCCGCCGGCGTGGCGCTGGAGCAGATCACGCAGTCCATCGGCCTGATCAATGAACGCAACCTGGTGATTGCCAGCGCTTCGGAAGAACAGGCCCAGGTGTCCCGCGAAGTGGACCGCAACCTGGTCAACATCCGCGACCTGGCGACCCAGTCGGCGGCGGGTGCCAACCAGACCAGCGCAGCCAGCCATGAACTGTCGCGCCTGGCGGTGGACTTGAATGGGATGGTGGCGCGTTTCGTTATCTGACCTGAAATGAGGTCAACATGTGGGAGCGGGCTTGCTCGCGAATGCGGTGTGTCAGTCGATAGACTTCTTGACTGATCCACTGCATTCGCGAGCAAGCCCGCTCCCACATTGGTTTATGGTGTGTCAGGAATCAGCGGTTCCAGGCGTCGGCGTTGACCAGGTTCTTCGGTCGTTCACCGGCCAATGCCTGCAACAGATTGTCCACCGCACACTGGGCCATCGCTTCCCGCGTCTCATGGGTCGCCGAGCCGATATGCGGCGTGGCCACCACGTTGTTCAGGCGCAACAACGGTGAGTGGTGATCCAACGGCTCCTTCTCGAACACATCCAACCCCGCCGCCCGGATGGTGCGCTGTTGCAGCGCCTCCACCAGCGCAGCTTCGTCCACCACCTTGCCCCGCGAAATATTGATGAAGATCGTTTCCGGGCCCATCCGTGCGAATTGTTCAGCGCCGATCAGCTTCTCGGTTTCGGCGGTGAGTGGCAGGGTCAGGCAGACAAAATCGGCTTGTTGCAGCAAGTCATTCAAGCTGCGGTACTGCGCGCCGAAACGGGCCTCCACCGCCGGCTTGGGCGAATGGCTGTGGTAGATCACCGGCATGCCAAAACCAAAGTGCCCGCGCTGGGCCAGGGCTTCACCGATACGGCCCATGCCGATAATGCCGAGGGTCTTGCCATGCACATCGCTGCCGAAATGCGCCGGGCCAATGTTCTTGTTCCATTGACCAGCGCGCACCATGTCGGCCAGCTCGACCACGCGGCGGGCGGTGGCCAGGATTAAGGCAAAGCCCGTGTCGGCGGTGGTTTCGGTGAGCACGTCGGGGGTGTTGCTGAGCAGGATACCGCGCCCAGTCAGGTAGTCGATGTCGTAGTTGTCGACCCCCACGGACACGCTGGCCACGGCCTCCAGTTTGGGCGCAAGTTCCAGCAATTTGGCATCCAGGCGCAGGCTGGCACCTAGCAGACCCTGGGCCGTGGGCAGGGCGTCGCGCAGCTTGGCCAGGCCGGTGTCGTCCAGGGCTTCGATCAGCGTGACCTCGGCCTGTTCATGCAGGCGGGCCATCAGCGGCGCGGAGAGTTTCTTGTACAACACGACAGACTTTTTCATGCGGCTTTTACCTTCAATTCTAGATTGGGCGCCGGCGTGCGGTCACTGGCGCCGGGCTTGAGGAAAATCGTCAGTACCACCGACAGCAGCAACGCGCCGCTCATCAGCAGGTACGAAGCGCCGGGCGAACCGGTGCTGCTATTGAGATAGCCCACCAGGTACGAGCCGCCGAATGAACCCAGAGCTCCCATGCTGTTGATCAGCGCCATGGCGCCCCCGGCGACATTGGCCGGCAGGATCTCCGGGACAATCGCGAAAAACGGGCCGTAGGGCGCGTACATGCAGGCCCCGGCAATCACCAGCAAGGTGTAGGACCACCAGAAGTGTTCGGCGCCGAGCACGTAGGACGCGTAGAAAGCAATCGAGGCAATCAGCAGCGGCGGCCATACGAAACGCTTGCGCTTTTGCAGCTTGTCCGAGCCCCACGACACCACCAGCATGCCAATCACCGCTGCCAGGTAAGGCAGCGCCGACAACCAGCCGGCCTCGACCATGTCCATCTGCAAGCCTTGCTTGAGGATCGACGGCAGCCACAGCACAAAGCCGTACACGCCAATGCTCCAGCAGAAAAATTGCAGGGCCAGGATGATCACTTTGGGCG